>JALWKB010000214.1 GCA_026996805.1 Saprospiraceae bacterium
AGCGCCGTAGGTGCTATGGGAATGTACCGCTCCTTGTTGTTTTTGCCAATGACGCGTATAAAGCCCTCCTCCGAATACACGGAAGCGCTCTCGAGGTGGATGAGCTCACTGACGCGCAAGCCACAGGCATAGAGGGTTTCGAGTATGGCGCGATCGCGATGCCCCATCGGATGAGAAAGATCCACAGCACGGAGAATGCGTTCGACCTCTTCGACACTCAACACTTCAGGCAGGTGACGCCGCAACTTCGGCAGGTCGATTTCCAGAGCGGGATTGTCCTCAATTACGCCCTCCTCTACCAAATAGGCAAAAAAGTTGCGCATGGCAGATGTCATTCGTGCCTGCGTGCGCGCACTCAAGCCAAGCTCATGTAAAAACTGCACATACCCCCGAAGGTGTTGGGGACTGAGCTCCGTCACCGCCACTCCTCGATAGTGCGCCACGAGGTATTGATGCAATTTGTCGAGATCGCGCAGATACGCATCAATCGAATGTCGCGATAATCCGCGCTCTAACTGTAAATACTGGCGATAACTGCGGCGAAGACTCTGCCACATCATGGACTTTTATTGGGTCGATAGGGGTATGAAATGGTTGAAGGCACCTAAATAACGATACTCCTTCCCTATGACAGGTATTTCAAAGGTATACACACTGAATAGGTAGTAGTCATTGACTTGTACGAAATCTAAATCACTATCAGCAATCTCTTCGGCCGCTTGATTCGACCACTTTTTCAACTCTGCGATAAAGCGATTGCCCAGGATTTCATCGGCTCTTTCGATTTGTTCCTCAGCAAAGTATTTGAGAAAGCGCCGCTTGTCGGGATTGGTCATGTATGCGACGAGCACAAGTACAGCCACAAGGAGAGCGATGATCTTCGATTTCATGGACTATCACAATTTTATACATAAACGAAAAATCTAATACGATAGTTGCGTGCGTTTATTGCAGCGGTACGAGATAGAGGCCTGCTGAGCAGGGCCATACGCGCGTTTTGGCAACGCCGTCGACGATGACCGTAGTAGCCCAACAAAACTCCCTGCCCGGACGATGGTCGATGTACAGTACGGGGACAAACCACAAGACGATGGGTTTGCCGAATAGACGCTCCGGGGGCTGGAGGAATTTTTCAGGACCTTGTTGCCAGTCGGTGCGGCAGCACGAGCCAAAACTCGGCATATTGCTGTCACCTTCGTCGGGATGATGTACAGTTACGTAGATGTAGGCGGAGTCTCCCCGTGCACCGTAACCCCAGAGCCGGTGGTTGGGGGGGATGCCGTAGCCTTGGCCGTCGTCGTTGATGAGTCGATAGAGAAAGCCTTCTGGAGAAGTGCCCATCTCGGGTGTTTGGAGGTGCCATCCCTCCATGGTCATGCGCACCCAGCGATGGCCGTCCCAGTGTTCGAAGTGATAGGGGGAGTGACGTTGGTCGAGGAAGATGCGAAAGACGGGACGATAGGTGCCCGGAGTACCACATCCCCTTCCCATTTGATGCCCTTTGATCAATAGGGAGCCGTCGTCGTAGAGTATGAAATGATTTTGATAGCGGTAGTTGCAGGGCTTCGGCCATACGGGACTTTGGAAGTCTTGTACGATCAGATAACCTGCCGAGGCATAGGCGTTTGCGCCTATGCGTTGGAATTGAGGTCCGTTGAAGGCCACCACTGCTGCTGTGCTAAATTGAGGACAACCCATGGCATCGTTGTAACCAAAGTGTTCTTTGAAGTGATAGTTGACGTGCCAATCGACAATCTTGGCCGAGGCCAACACGGCACGGTCGCCAAAACGGGCATTGCGCAGCTCCAATCCGTCGGATGGTGTCAAACGATAGGTCAGCGACCATCGACCTAAAGTGGTATCGTTGTCGCGCGCGCAAAATCGCTGCATCACCACTTCATCTTGGAGCTTCTTTTCCGTCACAAGGGGTCCAGCCTCAGAGCTGCCCACCTCAGTCCACTTCATACCAACGACTCTAAAATCCGTGAGGTCTACAATTACCCATAAGGCGCGTTGGTCTACTACAAAAGTGGGAGCGACACAGAGATGCAGCGAACGCTCACAAGCGGTGTTTTTCAATGAGCTCGGTACCGCTTCCATCAATACATCGCGCGCATTGGGGGGGTAACCCAATGCCAAGGGCACTTCGGGTTGGGTAAGGGCTAAGGACACTGCGATCTTGCGCAGTATAGGACTCAACATCGGCTGGATGGCATCCGAATGCTCGACGTGATGTACCACTCCACTTCGTGGATCTACCCACGCTCTGCTGACCATCGGATAAAAGTAGTTGTACATCTCGACCAAGTAGCAACGGTCGGCACAGACCTTCTGAATAGAAGGAGGCAGATCCCCTGCAAGCGCTCGACGCACTTGCGT
>JALWKB010000215.1 GCA_026996805.1 Saprospiraceae bacterium
TGGCGTGGGCGCGCGTGATGTCTTTGAGCGTCGGTGCACACATCACTCCGCCCGGCACCATATAGCTCGAATGCGGCCATTGCCCGCCGAAGATGGCATACACCTCTACGGGTCGACCACTTGCCACGACGCCCGTCTGGAAGGACGTGCCGACATAAGCAGCAAAGCGCTTGGCTACCTCTTCGTACAGCGGCTTGTTGGCAAACTTCTTATTGGCCATGTCGGTGGCAAAGATGGCGTAAAACCACCGCGGGATACTCTGAATGGTCTCCACAGCCTGGCCGATGGCGCGCAACAACAGGGCATTGGGCGGCAGGTAGGTCTGCCATGCCGTGTCGAGCGCAAAGGCAGCACAGTACAGGTGCGAACCACCGCAGATACCACAGGCCCTCGGCGTGACGATTAAGCCCGACTGCGGATCCTTACCGTACATGATGCGCTCAAAACCGCGAAACATCGCAGCCTGCGTGTGCGCACGCGTCACTACTCCGTCCTCGATGTACACTTTCACATCGAGATCCCCTTCGACGCGACCAACAGGGGATATGTTGAGTTCTTTCGTCGTCATCATAAGGCTACAGTTTTATACAGTTTGGTTTTTACTCATTTTTATATTAAATCGATGTCTCTTTCAAAGCCTTGGACGTCGGCATGATCTTGTGGAAGCCCGCCTTGATGTAGTAAGCGAGTTTGCTCTGTCCTTCGGGCACTTCTTTCGGGAAGAGGCCGAGGTACTTCGGCGTCTTGAAGATCGTGCCTTTCTTCAGATCGTGGTGCGGAAACTCGGGCTCCGTACAGCCGATACAGGGGTGATTGGAACGCGTCTTACTCGACTGGCGATTCCACAAAATGCGGTTGCAGCTCGACCGCGTCATCGGACCTCGACAGCCCACTTCATAGAACAAACAGCTCCCGCGCTTGCCAAATCCGCCGTCGATCTTTTCGTTAAACGCCGGAGCATTGGTACACCCCGTCTGCGTAAACTCGGTAAAGAACGTCTTGGGACGATGGTACTTGTCGAGCAAGACCTCCCCCGCGCGGCCGATCGAAATGGCCACCAAGATCTGCGTCACCCAGTCGGGATGCGCCGGACATCCCGGAATGTTGATCACCGGCAGACCCGCCTTGCTCTTGAAGTCCGCTCCGAGGTATCCGCCCTTCTTCTTTTTGTGAAACTGCATGCCCGTCGACTCGGTCGGATTGGGCGGCACTGCGGGAATACCCCCCCAAGTGGCACAATCGCCAATGGCTACGACGTACTGCGCCGCATGCGCAAGGTCGTATACCCAGTCCTTCATCGGACGGTCCGCAAAGTAGTTCATCCTTCCCGTGCCGTTGGGCCCCTGAATGACCGTGCCCTCAAACACAAAGATGTCCAACTGAATCTTGCCCGAAATGCAGTCGTTGAGCAAGTCCGCCACCTGATGCCCAATCTCCAACCCCACCGTGGGATGCCACAGTATATTGATGCCGTAATCTACCACCAACTCGATGACATTGGGCTCCTGAGCGTTGAGAAACGACATGGTGTTTCCACTACACGCTCCTCCTTGTAACCATAGTAAATTGGCCATACGCTATCGTTTTTTGTGTTTGTCCTTGTCAAATATCCCTGCGGCAAATTTAGAAAAAATTTTCTAAATACCAAACCCCTCCCCAAAAAGTCGATGTTATATGATTTTCGACCTACACCCTTCCATTAGCTAATTTTTTTACCGATTTTCTCAATAAAATCGATGAAATATGTAGCCATAAGCCGTTTTTCCAACCATTTTATACATCCCGATAAAATGCCTTATTGATTTTATTTATGGCGTATAAAATTTTTCTATATAACACCACGGTGGGAGGTCAATTTTTCGGCAAGAAGAAGCTGCTCGTGTCGAGCTGAAGGGTGCCGCGCGCATCTTTGGCCGCCTGGCGGCGCATATACGCCCCGTGCACTTCCGCCGTGCGACGCGAGTAATACCGCGATATGCAACGACGGATCAAGCGCAACGGATCCCGATAGTCGACAAACACCAAGTACATGATCCACATGCCCCGGCGATAGACGATGTGGTCGATCACCACCGTGTCGATCAACCAGCTGTCGTCGTCGATGAAATCCATATCCCCGCGCTTGGCACACACGTCCGTGCGGCGCAACTGCTCTACCCGCCTATACATCTGCTCGTACAATCGCGCATCTATACTCCGCTTCATCACTCGGCGCTTTGTACATCGACCTCGCGATCGGCTCGCTGCACCAGCTGCTCGTACTCCCATCGCCCCATGGGCGTAAAATGCGGCATTAAGATGCCCCACATCCGACGCATAAACGCCTCCAGCGACATCTCCTCCACCCCCAGCAGCTTTTGCGCATACATCCACAGATGACTCACCATCCAGAAGTTTTCCGCCACCCCGCCGTAATCGACATCCTTTTGAAATGCTCCGCGCGCCGCATTGAATAAAAACATGCCCTTCAGCTGCACAATTTGCAGACGATTTTTTTCCTCTGCATAGCGCGCCAGTTTCGGATAGTGGCGGTAAATCTCCAAGGTGTCGAGAAAGTAAAAGGCGTAACGCTGCTCTAAAGCGTACAGCTGCCGCAAGACATTGTCGATGTGCTCAAACAGCGGCACGGCGTTGTAGTTGGCCATGACTAAGGCCAGCTCGCCAAACAGCTCGTCGACGAGGGCAAACACGATGGCTTCCTTGTGCGGATAGTGGTAGGCCAGATTGCCCACGCTGATGCCACAGGCATCTGCAATGTGCTGCAGGCGCACATTGATAAATCCGCGCTCGTTGAACAACTGCAACGACGCCTTTAAAATCCTCCTCCGCGTCCGCTTCGCTCGCTGATGCATATACACAAGGCCTTCTATCCAAAGGTACAAAATTTTTGCCATACGCAATGGCCCACCATTTCATACCCGCAACCATTGTCAGTGTGAAATCCTTTGTAACTTTAGGCCCAAGTTCTATCATCAAAATTCGTCGACCTATGCGCAAGTTTTTGCTGACCGAAAAAGACATCCCGCGGCAGTGGTACAACATCTTGGCAGATATGCCCAACAAGCCGCGCCCGCCGCTCCATCCGGGTACGAAGGAGCCCATCACACCCGACATGCTGGCCCCGCTCTTCCCCCAGGCCCTCATCGAGCAAGAGGTCAGCGCCGAAAAGTGGATCGACATACCCGATGCTGTACGCGATATCTACACGATGTGGCGCCCCACGCCGCTGTTTCGCGCGCGCAACCTCGAAAAGCTCCTCGATACACCAGCTAAGATTTACTACAAATACGAAGGCGTCAGTCCATCGGGCTCACACAAGCCCAACACGGCCGTAGCACAGGCCTACTACAATAAAATGGAAGGCGTGCGCCGCATCACCACCGAGACCGGCGCCGGCCAATGGGGCAGCGCCCTGAGCTTTGCCTGCCAGCTCTTCGACCTCGAATGCGAAGTCTACATGGTCAAGATCAGCTACGAGCAAAAGCCCTACCGAAAAATTATGATGCAAACATGGGGCGCAAAGGTCTTCGCCTCGCCTACCGACCGCACCGAAGCGGGGCGCAAGATCCTCGCCGAAGACCCCAACTCGCCCGGCTCGCTCGGCATCGCCATCTCCGAAGCCATCGAACGCGCCGCCACTGATCCCGACACGAAATACTCGCTGGGCAGCGTGCTCAACCACGTCTTGCTCCACCAGACCGTACTCGGCCAAGAGGCCGTCCAACAAATGGAAATGGCCGGTGACTGGCCCGACATCGTCATCGCCCCCTTCGGCGGCGGATCCAACTTCGCCGGCCTGGCATTCCCCTTCCTGCGCTTCAAGCTCGAAGGCAAGCGCGACGTGCGATGCATCGCCAGCGAACCGGCCTCGTGCCCCAAGTTGACAAAAGGCGTCTTCCGCTACGACTTCGGCGACACCGTCGGCATGACGCCCCTGCTGCCCATGTACACGCTCGGACATAAGTTCGTGCCCGCACCCATCCACGCCGGCGGACTGCGCTACCACGGCGCCGGCGCCATCATCAGCCAGCTCATCCACGACCGCATCATCGAAGCACGCGCCCACGACCAAATCGAAACCTTCGACGCCGCCGTACTCTTTGCTCGCGCCGAAGGCATCATCCCCGCACCCGAAGCCGCCCACGCCATCGCCACCGCCATCCAAGAAGCCAAACGATGCCGCGAAGAAGGCACCTCACGCACCATACTCTTCAACCTCTGCGGACACGGTCACTTCGACCTCAAAGCCTACCAGGATTACTTCGAAGGCAAACTCCAACCCCACGCCCTCAGCGACGAAGAAATCCAGCAACTCATCGCTCAAATCGACACGCCAGAAATCGCCTGACCATCGACCGACCGAGAGACGCATCAGCATCCTCATAGCCAGTGCCACGCATCGCCTTCCCCCAGCGCCCTCCTGGTACAGGGGAAGGGGTTGGCACTGTGGCGGAAATGGCCTATCTTTGAACCGAAAGCCACTTCCGACCATGCAAACGCTCACCATCCGCTTGCGCACGCGAACGCCCTTCTGGACCGGCGGCATCGACGGCTCGATGGATCGCATCCACGAGACGGGACTTCTCGGCAGCCTCCGCTGGTGGTAGGATTTTAGCCAATATACTCCCCTCCGAGGCGGCAAAATTGCTCCTATCCACACGAGCAGATGCAGAGATGTATATAGCCCATCTACCGTCTTACACCGATTAGCTCATTTTTTGTTCATGCCCCACGCTCAACGCTGCGTTTGTCTACTGCTATGCATGTACGGCAATTTTCACCTTACACCTCCATGGAATAGGTCAAAAACAAGTATATTTGAAAGGCAAACGAGAAAAGCGTGTTAGCTTTGACGATGTATTGATATCTTTTTTTCCCCATGAAATCGACGCCGCCCCTAAAGGAAAATCCCCTGACTATTGAGGACATTCAAAAATTGTTGCGCCAACATCTTTCTGAGTTGCGCAGGGATTTTGGCGTGCGCCGGTTGGCTATCTTTGGATCTTACGCACGGCACGAAGCGACAGCAAGCAGCGATGTGGACATACTGGTGGAATTCAATCGCCCCATAGGGTGGGAAATCGTCGATCTCCACGCCCACCTCGAGGATCTTTTAGGGGTGAAAATAGACATTGTCACGCCGGGCGCTCTTAAACGCAAACCGTGGCACTGGACCGCAATTAGAGATGATCTCATCGATGTCTAAGCGAAAAGCAATTCTCCTAATCCGAGATATGATCGAATGTATTGGCAAAATAGAGCGCTATACGGCCGGCATGGATTACGAATTTTTCTCAACAAATGATTTAGTACTGGATGCCGTAGTGCGCAACTTGCAAATCATCGGCGAGGCTGCCCGCCATATCCCTCCACCACTGCAAAGGCAATATGCAGAGATTCCTTGGCATCGGGTAATAGGTTTTCGAAACGTTATTGTTCACCAATACTTCAATGTGGATCCAGAAATCATCTGGGTCATCGTTTGCCAGCACCTGCCAGAATTAAAATCGGTACTTTCCCAAATGCACGAAGACTTAAAAGAATATCCTTGGAAGCACCCTAAAAAATCCCTTCTCGTGCATCTCCACCTACTGGTGCATACCACGCCTCGCTCAAATCGACACGCCAGAAATCGCCTAACCGTCGACCGACCGAGAGACGCATCAGTATCCTCTTAGTCACCGCCCCGCATCGCCTTCCCCCAGCACCCAACAGGTACGGGGGAAGGGGTTGGCACTGTGGCGGAAATGGCCTATCTTTGAACCGAAAGCCACTTCCAACCATGCAAACGCTCACCATCCGCTTGCGCACGCGCACGCCCCTCTGGACCGGCGGCATCGACGGCTCGATGGACCGCATCCACGAGACGGGCCTCCTCGGCAGCCTTCGCTGGTGGTACGAGGCCATCGTGCGGGGCCTGGGAGGATGGGCGTGCGATCCGACAGAAGGCGACCGGTGTCCAGACCGTCAGGGTCGATATTGCGATGTGTGCAAGGTATTTGCAGGGATGCAATCGTGCTGAAGGCGATGTAAAGCGAGTAGGAAACAAAATCGAAACGCGAAGACAGCTGTGATAAAATATTAAATATTAAAGGCGAGCAGTATCTATAGAAATCAAAAATTCTGTTTCCCCTCTTGGGGAAAGTTGATATCCTTAACGCAATGTGAAAAAATGAGCAGTGCACGGTCTAAATTCCAGGAATTATTAAAAGAGCTCTTTCAATTTGACATGGCCGACTTGGACTTCGGCATCTACCGCATCATGAATCACAAGCGGCGTGTCATTGAGCGCTGGATCGAGGAAGATTTACCCAAAGCCATCGAGGGTGAGCTGCGAAAAGGCGCGCTGGCGGAACAGCAGAAAACAAAACAGGCGCTGGAAGAGGCACGCCAAAGGGTGTTGGAAACCCTGGGCGAAAATGCTATCGACGAAGAGGGCAATTTAGCAGCGCAATTTCAAAACACCAAGGTTGGACGGGAATACCAGGAAGCTCGCGCCAAAGCCGCTCACGCTCAACCCAGCGAAGCCTTGGAAGCCACCGTCTACAATCACCTCTATACCTTCTTCAGCCGATACTACCAGGACGGCGATTTCATCTCCAAGCGGCGCTACTCCAGGAAAGAGCGCTACGCTATCCCCTACAATGGCGAGGAAGTCTACCTCTACTGGGCCAACCATGACCAGTATTACATTAAAACCGCCGAACATTTTACTGATTACACCTGGAAGGCTCCTAATGGCGTAACTGTCCAGTTTAAATTGCAAAATGCCGATATAGAAGTCAACAATGTCAAAGGGAACAAGCGTTTTTTCCTCCCCATAATAGACGAGATACATTGGGACGCACAAAACCGTACACTCATCATTCCATTCCAGTATCGTCCACTGACCGATCAAGAGCAGATTACATACGGATCCAAGGACCAACAGAAAAAGATTATTGAGAAGGAGCAGCATAAAATTATTGACCAACTGAAGGGAAATGCGGAAGCAGTGGCCGCTTTAACCGCCGAGCGGCGCAAGGACGCTAAGGGCAACTCTGTATCTTATTTGGCCCATCACCTGCGTCAGTACACCGCCCGCAACACACGGGACTTCTTTATCCACAAGGATCTGAAGGGCTTTCTCAGCCGCGAACTGGACTTCTACATCAAGAACGAGGTGCTCAACCTGGACGAACTGGAAGTCGCCGGTGAGCAGCTAGCCGAGGGCTGGTTCCAACTAATGCGCCTCATCAAACGGGTCGGCAACCACATCATCGACTTTCTCGCTCAGATCGAGGACTTCCAGAAAGCGCTTTGGGAAAAGAAGAAATTCGTCACCGAAACCTTTTGGTGCATCACTGTGGGAAACATTCCAGAGGAGTTTTATCCAGAAATTGCTGAAAATGAGACACAGTGGATAGAATGGCAAAGACTGGGATTCCTCCCTGGGATGGCGGACGTCTCGTCCGCTACCAACACCTTAAGAAACAACTCGTCCGCTACCAACACCTTAAGAAACAACTCATCCGCTACCAACACCTTAAGAAACAACTCGTCCGCTACCAACACCTTAAGAAACAACTCATCCGCTACCAATACCTTAAGAAACAACTCGTCCGCTACCAACACCTTAAGAAACAACTCGTCCGCTACCAACACCTTAAGAAACAACTCGTCCGCTACCAACACCTTAAGAAACAACTCATCCGCTACCAATACCTTAAGAAACAACTCGTCCGCTACTGACCTACCCTCTCTCTTTAGTCCTACTTTTAATGAAGAGCACAAGGGATGGCACTCGCGCGGGTATTTACCGCACTTCGATGCGGGCAACATTTTGCAGTTTATCACCTTCCGATTGCATGACTCTGTTCCCGCATCGGTTATCGAACAGTGGAAACTCGAACTTCGCTGGCACGAAGGCCTAGCTGCCGACTCCAAAGAGGCCGTGGAATTGCGCAAGCGAATTGAGCGCTATGCCGATAGCGGCTATGGAGCTTGTTATTTGCGGGATGAGCGAATAGCACAGCTGGTACAAGATGCATTAAAGTACTTCGATGGCAAATACTATCGCCTTATTGCTTGGTGTATTATGCCCAACCACGTACACGTATTGATCCAGATGAAGGACGTATCACTTTCAAAAATCATCCATAGCTGGAAGTCTTATACAGCTAAGGAGGCCAACAAACTACTCGGCCGTAAGGGTCAGTTTTGGGCACCCGATTATTTTGACCGCTATATTCGGGATGAAAAGCACTACCATGCAACCGTAAATTACATCTTGTACAACCCCGTAAAAGCAAAGTTGGTATCCAAACCGGAGGATTGGCCCTGGTCGGGATATTGTGGCAGACCAGAGGTCAGCGAACCCAGGGACGAACAAGAGAGCAATGATGCGATGACAAACCAACGCATCGCCTTTCTCAAAGCCCACCCCGCCTTGGTGCTGGACACCCGCCACTTCTCCCGTGACTTCACCGCCCGTCTGCTGGCCTCCTTTGAGAACTTAGACGAGATGACCGATGGCCTGCTGGTGCACTCCGAAAACTGGCAGGCGTTGAATTTGCTGTTGGAGAAGTATCGGGAGCGGGTGAAGACTATTTATATTGATCCACCGTATAACTCCAAGACGACGGAAATTTTGTACAAAAACAACTACAAGCACTCATCATGGCTTACTTTAATAGAAAACCGACTTGAGTTGATTAGGCACTATGAAACCAAAGATGGTTCCCATGTAATAGCAATTGACGAGAATGAGCAAGAACGTCTTGGATTATTGCTAGAAAAACAGCTTCCCAATCATACCAAAATTTGTGTTAGCATAGTCCACAATAAGAAAGGAATCCAAGGTGATTACTTTTCATATAATCACGATTTTGCCTACTTCTGCATATCTCCTGGCCTGCCGGAAACGAATGGTAAACCAATACCAGAGGATGAATGGGAATACATGAATTTGCGCAAATGGGGCCGAGAGTCTGAGAGGCATACAGCGAAGAATTGTTTTTACCCCATTTACGTACAGGGAGATAAGATCATAGGCTTTGGAGAGGTCTGCCCGGATGATTTTCATCCATATTCCTCAAATGTAGTTGTGGACGAACGAAAGCAAATTATTGCTGTCTATCCTGTGGATTCCCAAGGAGTGGAACGAAAATGGAGGTATTCCAGACAGTCTGTTGAGCAAATACGACACTTACTGAAAGTGCATGTCACTACAAACGGAGAAATTCAAATCTTAAAGGCTCGCGATAAAGCACCATTTAAGACAGTTTGGGATGATCCTCGCTACATTGCTGGAGATTTTGGAACTCGATGGTTAACGGATTTGGGGCTGAAGATAAGCGAAAATCTGTATCCTAAGTCCGTCTATACTGTACAGGATTCCCTCTTTGCCGTATCAGATCAAAACGCTTTTTGCCTCGACTTCTTCGCCGGCTCCGGCACGACGGGCCACGCCGTCATCAACCTGAACCGGGAGGACGGTGGACGGCGCAAGTTCATCCTGGTGGAGATGGGCGAGTACTTCGACACGGTGCTCCTGCCTCGCATCAAGAAGGTGACCTTCACGCCGGAGTGGAAGGACGGCAAACCCAAACGCGTGGCCACGCAGGAGGAGTTCGAGCGCGGGCCGCGGATTGTCAAGGTTATCCGCCTGGAATCCTACGAGGACGCGCTGAACAACATTACCTTCGATGAGGAAAGTGGCCAGCAGGCGCTCCAGATGTTCGGCCGCGAGTACCTGCTGCGCTATATGCTCCATTGGGAGAGCAAGAAGAGCGAAACCTTCCTGGATGTGGAGAAGTTGCAAAGCCCCTTTTCCTACAAACTGCGCATCCACCGCGACGGCGAAACCCGCGAGGTACCCGTGGACCTGCCCGAGACCTTCGCCTACCTCATCGGCCTAGATGTGGAACGGCGGCAGGTTTTCTACGACGGCGACCGGTGCTACCTGGTCCACCGAGGCACCACGCGCGACGGACGCAAGGTGGCAGTCATCTGGCGAGAGACGAAGGGCTGGACAAAAGAAGACTACGAACGCGACGCCAAATTCGTGACCGGACACGGCCTGACCGAAGGGTCCGACGAGATCTTTATCAACGGCGATTCCTATATCTCTGGTGTGCGGTCACTGGATGGCATTTTTAAAGCGCGCTTGTTTCACAAAATCGGGAATGAATGAATCAGCATCGGGGTGGAATACAACACTATCTCAAACTCGAGCATCGCCTGGTCCTATTGGCCTGGCTTAACAGT
>JALWKB010000216.1 GCA_026996805.1 Saprospiraceae bacterium
TCATCTTTGTCGACTCCGATTGCCTACTTCCCTCGATGTGGCTGAAGCGCATTGACCGCCATTTACAGCGCCACCGATGCGATGCCTTCGGCGGGCCCGACGAGGCGCATGCCTCTTTTACACCCTTTCAAAAAGCCGTCAACTACACCATGACCTCATACATCGGCACCCTCGGAACGCGCGGGAAGAGGCGTGCCCCCGAGCGATTTTATCCGCGAAGTTTTAACATGGGCATACACCGACGGGTGTACGAAACGATCGGTGGTATGGATACTACCTTGCGCCATGGGCAAGATATGGATTACTCGGCCCGTATCTACAAGGCGGGATTTCGCGTGTGCCTCATCGCCGATGCCTACGTCTACCACAAGCGCCGTACCGACTGGTGGAAGTTTTTTAAGCAAATCTTCAACTGGGGAGTGGCGCGTATCGCTCTGTATCGCCGACATCGCGAGATGTTGAAGTGGCTTCACCTGCTTCCCCTGGCAGTGTGGGTGGTGGGGCTCGGTATCGTACTATCTGTGACGATGCAATGGTTGCCTCTATCGGTGTTGTGGGGGACTATTGTGTTGATACTACTGCTCAGTATGATGCTCTTCGTCGGTGCATGGCTTCGCTATCGGGAGTGGAAGGCTGCCCTGTGGACACCTGTGGTCTTTGTTATCCAAGTGGGGGCTTACGGCCTTGGTTTGGCATGGGGGCTATGGCAGCATTGGAAGGGGAAAGAGCCAAAGGGATTTGTGAAAAATTACTACGGAAAAAAGAAGTGATATGCAAGGCGCACTCACTCCTCAACAAATTGTGGATTGCATGTATCGTCGCGATGCCTTTAGCCAATGGCTCGGCATCGAGCGAGTCGAGATCGACAGGGGTAGGGCAGTGTTGCGCATGCAAGTGCGCGAGGAGATGTGCAATGGATTTGGCATCGCACATGGAGGTATCGCTTTCTCCCTCGCCGATAGCGCCCTGGCCTTTGCAGCCAATAGTCATGGTGTGAAATGTATGACGACCATCGCTTCCGTACAGCTCTTTGTCCCCATTCGCGCCGGTGATGTGTTGACCGCTATAACGGAGGAGGTCCATCTCGGGCGTAAGAACGCAACATATCTCATACGCGTGTACAATCAAGAAGAACAGCAAGTAGCACTTATCAACGGCCAGGTATACCGCAGCGACAAACCATGGACACTTGAGGACTGCAAATAAATTTATCTCCAATATTGCAACGCCTCTTCACTTTTAGGCATTCCCATGATGTCTGGACCATTTTCCCTCTGTACTGGTTGATGACAACAACAATTTGACCGCTTACTACGCGATTTTATCTTTTAGTCGAAAAACTTCAACATCTTGTTCATTTTTGCTTTGACTGTATCAAGATAGCCTCCAATTTTGCCATGAAAATCGACAAACTTAAAAATCTTGAGAAAATGGGAAAACAATTGCGCATGCGGACAATGGAATATCGCTGGAAGCTCCTGGCCTTGCTGTCCTTGTTGCTCTCCCTCTGGATCATGCAACACATCAACGCGCAGGTTTGGCAAGATTTTGATATCACCAACCGATGTGTGAAGGAAAGCTACGAAGCAGAAGTTCGATGTGATTTCAGTGACGGGCTCATATGTGTCGAATTTTGGTTTCCCGATACACAAGATGTATCGTGTACATGGACCGATGTGGAGTTTAACGCCGAGGTCGTACCGAGATTTCCACTTGTGGCTACAGCTAATCCTCAGGGATTCATCTATTATTATTGTTTTTATCCCACGACCATGAAAGACTCCCTGTGCTACAATTTCACTTATGATGGCATCTGTTGCGATATCAAGGGATGTATCGATATACCCCCAAGCTGCTGTGAATATCGAAACGTAGTGTATGAAGAAGAGCTCGAGTGTAGGGAAAGGGATGGGCAGACGTTCTACACAAAGCGATTTGGCTTTCAGCCAACGACTACTGAGTTTTATTGCAACGACTTCGATGTCGTGCTGGATCCACCAATACCTGCCAATGTCAACGTGTCGTGGATAGGTAATAACTACACCGTCGAAGTCAACTATAACGAAGCCGACATTCCTCCTGGAACAGAGGTGGTATGCATCACTGTCGACTTTGACAACCCCCTGTGTTGTGACATTACCCTGTGCGACAGCCTCAATCAGTGCTGTGAGCGCGATATGGATTGGGCTGTGGTGTACGAACGCGTCTATTGCGACATTGTCAAAGACGGCTACGTTCATAAGGGAGCGACTTGTTTTGACATTGCTATCGATATAGCGAATAGCATCCTATTGTGCGACACACCTGAGTTTTTGTCCAATCTACCAATCATGGATGGCACTTTTCAAGCGGGGTTTGAAGGGGATGGCTACTACCATTTCAAAGGATGCTTAGATCCCGACTTGATCGATGAAGAGGATACCATCATGTGCTATAAGCTGGACTTCCCCTACGCACCGCCCGATTTGGTGTGTTGCGACATACAGGGCTGTATCAAGGTGCCCAATTGTAAACTGAAGATATGGGTGGCAGATACCTACTGTGACGAAGAGCCCCCTTCGCGTCCCCATCCCGATGGCAAGAAGTACTATTGCGTGGAGTTTCGCATCGACAGTGCGCGTGCTCAACGCGTGCAGTGCGGGTTTTTTATACGCAACAAATTCATACGCGCCGACAAATGTGATGTCCAATACGTCGGTGGCAGTACCGTCATTACCTCGTGCATCGATACCAACCGCGTGCCCTCGGGATTTGATTCGCTCGAATGGGTACTGAAATATACTGCGAATAACAGACAGATTACTTATTCCAAGACCCTACCAATTCCCAACTGCTGTATCCAACACGGTTACGACATCAGTGTATGGTGTGATACGAGCGACAACGACTCCTTCAATTTCTGCTTCCGCATGGAGGTGTACAACTGGCGTGAGTGTGGGCGGTGGTTATTAAAAAGCAATACTATTTTACTCGACTATGATGCGACGATTACCCCTCAGGGAAATCTAATCATCGAAGGGTGCTTTCAGAATTTTTACGTCCTATCTGTAAACGGCAAGCCAGCATCATTTTATGGCGTGTGCTTTAAGCTCACTTCCGACAATCCCGATTGTTGCCCATTGGAAGTGTGCGTGCCCTTTGAAGACTTTGGCCCATGCTGTACTCAAGTGGCGTGGACAGGAGAAGCTCAATGTGATAGCTTTGTCGTGCCGGGAAGCAATATTGTCCAAAAGGGCTATTACTTCAAAATACACCTGCCCGATGGCCTCGACTGTGGTGGCTTAAAATCTTTTGAGCTCCACAACGGCGACATCATCGATGGCACACTGAAGAGAGAGGTCGTCGGCAACGATGTCTACATCACGGGCTTCGTCGATACGGCCTCGGTCGATGCCGATGAACTCTGTTTTACTATTGACTTCGCCAGCAAGAAGTGCTGCGATATCAATGACTGCATCTCCATACGCAAGCCTTGTTGTAATGAGCCCGAAGTACACGAATCTATCGAGTGTAAAATCAATGATACCACCGGTCAAAAGTATTGGTGCGTGACCATCCGAGTCGACGATGCAAACGACTGCGGTCGCTTCATCTTTCGAAACAATGCTGTAGACATCATCAGCCAGACGAGCTATTTTTCCGGCGGGGACCTCTTTGTTGAAATTTGCTTTGAGGGAGTCATTGAAATTTTTGATCCTCCACGCTTCTGCTACCGCATCGATTTTCTAAATGTCAGCTGTTGCGATATCGAGCGTTGTCTCGAACTGCCCGAGTGTTGCGAAGAGGTGACGTGGAAGGGCTATGCGGAGTGCGATACCCTGCACGATGCGGCAGGCAATGCGGTAGAGGCGTACTGCTTCGAGGTCGTCTTGGTCGACGCCGCAGACTGTGACATCAACAACTTCGGCATCAGCAACGGCGATCTCATCAGCTACGATACGATGCACGACGGCAGTCACCTCCGCATCCGCGGCTGTGTGGAGGCGTCTTCGGTCGACGATGAGGAGCTGTGCTTCTTCGTAGACTTTGCGAGCCAGTCGTGCTGCGACATTCGCGGATGCGTGCCGATACGCAAGGCGTGCTGTCGCGAGATGCAGGTTAAGGAAGAGATCCACTGTATGCAGACGCCCAACGGAGAGTATTACTGCGCACGCATCGTCATCAACGATGGCCTGCTCTGTGACTCGTTTTTCCTCCACACCAACACGGGCACGAGCACATACGATACGGCACATGTGGATGGCGACCTTGTCATTGAGCATTGCTTCCACGCTTCTTCATCGCTTGATTCCTTCTGCTATGCCATTGATTTTGTCTCCGAGGAGTGTTGCGATATCGAGCGTCGCTGTGTGCCGTTGCCCGAGTGTTGCGAAGAGGTGACGTGGAAGGGCTATGCGGAGTGCGATACGGTGCACGATGCGGCAGGCAATGTGGTAGAGGCGTACTGCTTCGAGGTTGTCTTGGTCGACGCCGTAGACTGTGACATCAACAACTTTGGCATCAGCAACGGCGACCTCATCAGCTACGACACGATGCACGACGGTGGTCACCTCCGCATCCGCGGCTGTGTGGAGGCGTCTTCGGTCGATGACGAGGAGCTGTGCTTCTTCGTAGACTTTGCGAGCCAGTCGTGCTGCGACATTCGCGGATGCGTGCCGATACGCAAGGCGTGCTGCCGCGAGATGCAGGTTAAGGAAGAGATCAGCTGTATGCAGACGCCCAACGGAGAGTATTACTGCGCACGCATCGTCATCGACGATGGCCTGCTCTGTGACTCGTTTTTCCTCCACACCAACACGGGCACGAGCACATACGATACAGCACATGTGGATGGCGACCTTGTCATTGAGCATTGCTTCCACGCTTCGTCATCGCTTGATTCCTTCTGCTATGCCATTGATTTTGTCTCCGAGGAGTGTTGCGATCTCGAGCGTCGCTGTGTGCCGTTGCCCGAGTGTTGCGAAGAGTTGCCTTGGGAGGGTGGGGCAGAGTGCGATTCCATCAAGTATGCCATTGATCCGTCAACCGACGGCCTGAAGCCAGTCTATTCCTTTGGCATTTCCTTCCCAGCGCATAGGTTATGCGATTCCTTCCACTTCGAAATACTCAATGGCGAACTCCTCCAATGGCAGCGTTCCCTTGTCAATGGCGAGATTGTGATCGAAGGCGCCGTGGAGGGGTACTCCTTAGCCGATACCCAATTGTGTTTCTTCATCGACTTTGTATCGGATGCATGTTGCGATATCGAGGGATGCATTCCCATTCATGATCAGTGCTGCAAGGGCTACTCGATCGATGAAACACTTCGCTGTGTGCCCAAGGACGATGGCACTTATCAATGGTGTGGACGCATAGCCCTCCACGCCGAGGATATTTGCGATAGCTTAGTCTTCCACAGCAATGCCTACTTCTCCGACTTTGACAGCGCCGTACACGATGACTATGTGGTGTTCGAGTTTTGCTTCGATAGCCTCGACAGCAATGCAGACGCGTTTTGCTATTCCGTAGACTTTTTGGATGAAGAATGCTGCGACGTGACAATGAGTTGCCTCGACATCCCGCGTTGCTGCAAGCAGTTTGAATGGGAGGGCAACACTTGGTGCGATACCTTCCAAGCCGGAGATCACCTCATCCCAGCGTATTGTTATAAAATCGCAGTCATCGGAGCAGAGGCTTGTGCAGATAGCACGGTCCATATCACCTTCCAATGGGATAAGGCCACCGGACGTAGCTGGATCAGAGAAGTCCATAAAATCGGCGGCAATCTCATCATTAGTGGCTGCATACCGCAAGACAGTGTCCCAAGTGTCTACGACTCCCTGTGTTTTACTATCGACTTCCCCAACGCGTTGTGTTGCGACCTTCAGGGATGCCTGCCAAGACCAAAGTGCGTAGACCAGCAATGTCAAAGCGTGGTCTTCCGCACCAATGTGTATTGCGATACCTTAATGAATCCAGCCGGAGGTAACACGCCAGTCGTCTGTTATGAGTTTGGTGGAATCGGCATGAACAACTGCGGTGCGTTTCATTATCGCATCACCGAAAGCACGGGCGAGGAGTTGACAGCTATCGATCCAACTGTTGATACCATCTCAGGGGCTGTGCTCTTCAAAGGCTGTATCCCACTGGATAGCTTACAGAGTGAAAAATTGTGCATGGAGATCGATTTTGTGGATTCGACCTGTTGTGATACCACCATTTGCGCACTCGTGCCCAATTGCGGTACCATCAACACAAAGACGATCGAGGAGGGGACAGGGCAGTGGTTGGTCTATCCCAATCCTACACGCGATATCCTGTTCGTGGTATCCAACACAGACGACCATCCCTATGAAGTGACCCTTTGGAATATGTACGGTCACTGTGTCTTGACCCAAACCGCTCAAAAGGCCAAAACCAAGATAGACGTCCACCGCTTGCCGAGAGGGGTGTACCTCCTCCGCATAAGAGACCTCGTACGACCCGATGTACAAACACATCTGCGCATACTCCTTCACTGAGGATTAAAGCGGGTTTTGCGGATTGGAGTCCACAAGTCGATGTAGGCTGGGGATGCACCATACGGTGCATCCCCTTTATTTTTTCACCCTAAGGACGTAATCTTCCTACATTATGAAGGCGATTATTACTAACTCTCCATCCATTCCAATTATGAATCCGTAAAGTGAAATGTAGATCGATTAAATAAATACACGGACATGCAGTTGCTGGTAGAATCCAAACCAATAGATTAAGACCGTAGTTGACAAAAAGTATCCCCTATGGTGAAAACAGACAGGAGTACTTTTAATACACACTTAAAAATATTTCTTATTCATCAACTGAACAATGGACAGCCCCACGATAAAGGTGGTCATTGGCTGATGCTATCCGTGCCCATGTTTTAACCTCTGCCGTTTTTATAAAGTATGGGTAACGATCAACTCTGGCAGCTCATGACTTTTCATTAGCCCAATGGCTTGTCTTTTGGAACGCTATGGACCAGATGCATTATAGGTTGTCAAATATTTACCGAGTCAAATAATTTTTTTTCGATCTGTGCAACGCAATGGATTCCTCAGGCATTTCACAGTGTGAAAGATCAAGGCTGGTCGGTACAGGTTGATACACCCAAACATTTTACAAGTCTCTTGTCTCCCGTTCGAAAGTATAGCTGAGATAGAAATTGTATTGAAATTGAGTGAATTAAATTGTTGAACCAAAAATTTTGGAATTATGAGGTGTACAATGACACACGTCGTTTCGGAATGGCGATGGAAAGTGTTGACGCTGGGAGTGCTTTTCGGCGCATCGCTCCTGGGTTATGAGGCAGTGGCTCAAGACCAGCCCAGAGACAGAAATTGTTATGCGCCCACCGTCCGTATTTCAGACATCGACTGTACGGACGATTTCCTTTGCCTGACCTTTCGCATTCATTCGCCAGGGTCGCCCCGTGCATGCAATTTACTTTCTGCAGACTTTAGTGCCATTGTAGTGCCGGGATTTCCCATAGAGCGAGTCGATACCAATGGTACATTAGAGCTCACCTATTGTTTTTATAACTCCTCATGGGAGAATCCATTTTGCTATTCCTTCGACTTTAGCGGTCTGTGTTGCGATGTGAAGGATTGTGTCGACTTATCCGACGAGACGAAAAAGTGTTGTAAATACCGCAGTAGAATTGACGAAAGGCCCTTACAGTGTTCTATTGGCACGGAAGATCACGCGCGATATACGAAGCAATTTGTCTTTACGCCGTTAGGAGACGGGGGGCGATGTACGAATTTTGACATTTTAATCGATCCCCCCATAAGCGCAGACATAAATATTGTCGGCACCAATGTGGAAGTCTCCTTCAACGAAGAGGATTTGCCTATAGGTACCGAACAAGTGTGCATTACAGTCGATTTTGACAACCCGCTGTGCTGCGATTTCACCCTCTGCGATAGCCTCAATTGCTGCGAGAGGGATCTGAGCTGGGCTTTGGTGCGCAATACCATTGAATGTAAGCCCAAGCCGGAGGATTTAGTGGTCCGTTTGGTGCCGTGTTTTGATATTGTGGTGGATCTTGCCAATAACATTCATTTTTGCGACACGCCGGACCTTTTGACCAATTTACCTCTCCTTCCCGGCACCTTTGAGCAGGGTTTTGAATCCGATGGATATTACCACTTCCGCGGTTGTTTGAATCCCGACTCGCTGGATACCGACACCTTTTGCTACAAACTCGATTTCCCTTACGCGCCGCCAGATCTGGTATGTTGCGATATTCAGGGATGTATGAAAGTACCCGATT
Organism: Saprospiraceae bacterium; assembly: GCA_026996805.1. Lineage (GTDB taxonomy): Bacteria > Bacteroidota > Bacteroidia > Chitinophagales > Saprospiraceae > S141-43. The sequence goes on from JALWKB010000216.1 coordinate 8,276, forward strand.
GCAGAATGCACGACATGCAATTGGAACGCATCTACTGCGAACAATACAGTGATCAAGGCGTCACAAAGACTCTCTATTGTGCAGATTTCCGGGTACCAGATGTCGTAGCTAATCAAGTACAATGCGGGGTGTGGATTCAGGGCCAGTATGTTGCTGCAGATGTCTGCGAAACCTCCTTGCAAGATGGAGACACCTACATCAAAGTGTGTATCGACTCTTCCAAAGTGCCTTACGACATCGATAGTCTTACTTGGGTTGTCCAATACAACGTTGACAATGTCACCTTGAAATCCGCCTTCAAAACACAACGACCGCCGTGCTGTGATTCCTATCAATACACCTTTAGCCTTTGGTGTGATACCACGAGTAAGGAATTCGACTATTGCTTCCGACTTCAAATCTTTGGCGGTGCCCGTTGTGGTGACTGGACCGTCCGGAGCAATGCGACGGATCTGTCGTATTCGACGGCTACCACCCCGCTCGATGACTATATCATCGAAGGATGCTTTAACGGCGTAATCCACATTCCGGAGTTGCCCCCTGTGTTTTGCCTGGACTTAATACCAGAAGACCCCTCATGTTGTCCGATCAAAGCGTGTGAAGCCATTCAACCCTGTTGTTCACCCGTCGACTGGAAGGGATATGCAGCGTGTGATTCCTTTACGGTACCCGGATCGACCGTTTCGGGTAAGGGCTATTGCTTTGAAATCGTACTGCTCAATGCACGAGAGGATTGCTATGCATTTACCTTCGATATTACCAATGGCGAGCTCATCGATGGCACTAAACAAGTGGTCGTGCGTGGTGACGACATCGTAATCACCGGATGCGTGGATACCTCAACTGTAGACACATCTGATCTGTGTTTTTATATCCACTTCCTCACAGGTGATAATTGCTGTGACATTCAGGGTTGTATTCCCATACGCAAGCCCTGTTGCGAGGAGCATGCCATTACGGAAAAGCTGGAATGTACAATTAAGCCGGACGGCACAAAGGAATGGTGCGTGGTCATCCTTGTGAAGGAAGGGGAACTCTGTGGAGGATTCGACTTCTATCACAATGCAGTCGGGTCGCCACACTACTGGATCGGCCATCCCGGGGTGGATCTGTCTATTGAAATGTGTTTCGACGAGGTGGTTTCACTCACCCAACCCGAACAATTCTGTTATACCATCGACTTTGACGATGATCTCTGTTGTGACTACCGCAATCGATGTATTGATCTGAGGTGTTGCGACCAAGTGGACTGGAAAGGTTATGCGGAATGCGATACCATCCAGACACCCACAACGCCCAACCTGCCCGCCTACTGCTTCGAATTGGTACTCATCGATGCAGCCGACTGCGGCATAGCAAATTTCGATATCACCAACGGCGATTTGATCGGTCATACGACTTCGGTGAGTGGCAACAATATCATCTTGCGTGGCTGCGTCGCAGCCAACTCCGTGAGCGATTCGGTCTTATGCTTCGAAGTGGATTTCGACAGCGACAGCTGCTGTGATTTTAGCGGATGTCTACCCATCCGCAAGACCTGTTGTGACCCGTACGACTGGTATGGCAAAACCTGGTGTGATACACTCGCCTATCCGGATAGACTCATCCCCTCGTACTGCTATGAAATAGTAATCCCCGGCGCCGATGAGTGTGCAGATACCACTGTGCAAATCACCTTCGCTTGGGATAAAAGCGGCACCAGTTGGATCAAAGAGGTCCAAAAGCTGAGCGGCGATTTGATTATACAAGGTTGTATACCTCAAGATAGCGTACCCTCCAGTCA
>JALWKB010000217.1 GCA_026996805.1 Saprospiraceae bacterium
CGGAGATTGACATAGTGGTGATTGCCGGTGGAACACGACCTTTTAGTGAGAAGCACAAATTTGCCATCGACCAATACCTCATGCAGGGAGGCAAAGTCATCTGGTTGATTGAAGGGGTAGGGGTTTCGCTGGACAGCCTTCGCGGGCGCGACGAATTTATGGCCCTTGCCAGAGATTTAAACATTCACGATCAGCTCTTTCGCTATGGTATCCGCCTGACGGACAAACTCGTCTTGGACCTCGAATGCACGCGCATTCCCCAAGTGGTGGGCGTATTAGACGGCAAGCCCCAAATCGAAATGTTTCCTTGGTTTTATCATATTCTCGCCATCCCCTCCGAACAACATGTGACGGTGCGCAATCTCGATCGCGTCAACCTCTTTTTTCCGACGGTACTCGATACTGTGCGCACAAAGGTACCCGTGCGCAAGACCGTATTATTGCACTCTTCTCCGCACAGTAGGTATGTCAATTGCCCGGCACGCGTGGGCTTTGATATTCTTCAGATACCCATTGATCCCGGACGCTTTGACAAGGGGCCACTTCCTGTGGCGATTTTACTGGAGGGGCGATTGCCGTCCCTGTACGAAGGTCGCGTCTCCCCAAAGATGGAAGAGGCGCTCCAAGCATACGGATATCGCTTTCGCCCGATCGGTGAAAAGGAAGGTGCATTAGCCGTCATTACTGATGTCGATTTTATTAAGAGCGTGAAAAATACGCGTACTCAAAAGTACTTCCCCGTGGGATACAATCCATGGGAGAAGCAGGTGTTTCGCGGCGGTCGCGATTTTATACTCAATCTCATTGAGTACATGACCGACAAAGAAGGTATCCTTCAGGCGCGCGCAAAAGACATCCGCCTACGCATGTTGGACACCGTACGTGCTCAATCCCAGAGACTGTACTGGCAAGCGATCAATCTCCTGGTGCCCATCGCGGCCTTTTTTATGATTGGGATGAGCCTCTGGCTCCTCCGTAGGTATTATTTTGCAGGCGTCAAAAAGGCATGAGCATGCTCATTCGACAGAAGCGCACGATTTTATACGGACTTGTCCTTCTTGTAGTTGGATGGTTGGTCTATCGCATGGCGTGGGCCGACCGTACTTCGAGCTATCTGGCCTATGAGCGCGATTTCGCCGTCAAGGACAAAGACCGCATCCACACCATTTTTATCGCCAATAGAGCAGCGGGTACGCGATATATCTTGAAAAGACAACCCGACAACAGCTGGACCGTCAACGGCCAAAAGGCCAACCAACGCATGATTAATGATCTGTTGCGCGTCTTTCCAAATATTCGAATTCGCTATCAACCAGCAGCCAGCGCTTATCCCCACATCATGCATCAAATGATTAAATTCGCCTTGAAGATCGAACTCTACGATGAAGAGGGAGATTTGTTGAAGTGCTTTTACCTCGGCGGGGATCCACCCGATAGCGAAGGCACATTGGCCATGATGTGTGGTGCCGACCAGCCCTATGTCGTTCAGATGGGCATTATCGATGGGAGCATTTACCCCTATTTCGATTGGATGGGGGAGGAGATACGAGATCCCTTCCTCTTTCCCTTTGACCCTGAGGAAATCGACTATTACCGATTGGATTACCCGCATGCACCTGCTTCGGGCTTTCAGCTGGTGCGATTGTCGAGAGATACCTTCGCCCTCCAACGTGTATTGGAGACCTCATCCGATAGATCCCCACACCCCGTACAGGGGCGCATCTTGGATTACCTCTATGCCCTGAAGAAATTGGAGGCCGTCGGTTTTATCAATGAAGATCCTCGCCGCGATACGGTGCTGCAACTTCAGCCCTATGCGGAGATGACTGTCCTTAGGCACGGTGATACGCTGCACCTAAAGATATTCCCGCAGCATCCCATGCGTCAAACGGTGGTATTTGACTATCGACTGGTCGATTCGCTTCAGCCATTTTATTATTTTGGCCTTTACAACGATACGGATTTTGTGGCGCTTCAGCATCTCTTATTGCACCCGTTACTCAAGACATACGAAGAATTAGAATGATTCGATGATGGGATAAGATGGTGTATTGTACTGTTCTTGTGTTTTGCGCAGCACCCCATTCGATCGCATTGTGGAGGTGCGGGTGCATTCCATAGCTGGGCATGGGGATTTTATGCCCATCGCCTGATCAACCGATTGGCTATTTATACGCTTCCGTATGAAATGTTGGGCTTTTTTAAAGCCCATGCTGATCGCATCGAAGAGCGAGCCGTATTGCCCGACAATCGGAGGTATGT
>JALWKB010000218.1 GCA_026996805.1 Saprospiraceae bacterium
ACTTCGCGTATGGTGTTGAAATCGGAAGATCCCGTCGTCATCAAAAACGACATGATGGCCAATCGAAGTGGCGCGTGCAAGATGGGATTGAGCTCTTTGTAATTCATCAACTACTGTGCTTTGCGTACTGCATGGACTTCCATCCAGGGATGAGCAATGCAAAGATATAGCTCACTGCCATGAGGAGGGGCTGGTACGTCAAGGGGGCAAAAAAGCTCAATAGTGCAATGCCATTGACTGCAAGGCCGAGATAAAAGAGCTCTCGCTTGGCTAAGAGCAACCCCGTAACGATCACACCTATTGCGGTGAGTAGCAATAAATAAGGTATGAGCGTGTTTTTCAATACAGAATAGTAGAAAAATCCAAGGAGCATCATATTCGACCCCAAGACAATCCACGTCCAGGAGATGGTCTTACCGACAATGTTGGCCTTCCAATTGCGGGATGGAGCCTTTTTGACGGAGTAATACCACGAGTAGAGAAACCCGGGGATGGTGAGGAGATAGGGGTAATAGTTGTAGGCCTTCCATGGGGAATGGAGCAGTGCAAACTGCACTATACCGCAAAATGCCAGAATTGCACCCCAGAGGAAAAACAAAAAACCGTTTTCGCTGATGCGGCAGCGTGCTTCTTCAATGATTTGACTGATGAGTTCGAGACTCTCCTGTGGCGACATCGATTTGGAGTTCATGGCTCAACATTTTTTCTTACCCTTACAACGCAAAGATATGTAAAATGGTTTACAACATAAAGTGATTTATGGAGGAAAAATTTACATGATAGGAATATGTTGTTGATTATCAGTGTAATGTGTGGAAAAAAATTTAATGCTTTTGGTGAAGTAAAGGTGTTTATGGATTTGGCGTAGTGGCCCCGCCAGGACTCGAACCTGGATCTAGAGTTTAGGAAACTCCCATTCTATCCCTTGAACTACAGGGCCCTGTCCAAACGTGCGCACAAAGCTACGAAAAATGATTCACTCTGTGTCTGGGGCTGTATCGGATTGGCCGTCGATGTATTTTTTGACGAGTTGTTCGGCCTTTTGCCATTCGTCGAGCGTTTCGTCTAAGCGGAAACGCAATTCGGGCATGCGTCGCAATTTATGGCGTATTTTGGCGACCAGGCTTTGCTTGAGTTTCCATGTATTATCTTCGATGGCCTGGAATACGGCCTTTTTATCGGCGTTGAAGATGCTCAAGTAAATGGTGCAATAGCTCATGTCGGGGGAGAGCTGCACTTGAGTAACGGTTACCAGTGGGGCAGCTCCGTAGATATAGTATCCTTCTTCGCGCAATACGTCGCTAAAGTGGCGTCGGATCAATTCGGCGAGCTGCATTTGCTTTTTCGTCATCATCGGAGTGCGGTTTTATGGGTTTTTCGTCCGTTACGGTCCAATAAAGGTATTGAAATTTTCTCTAATAACTTTTACAGGGGCTTTGCGTTTGCATAGTGTGTACACAAGTTGAACGAGCGTGGCCGCTTTTTTCGAAACCTCTATTTCATATATAAAAGGTGTAGGACCTAAGCGTGCTGCACTGTTGCAGAGTGAGTTGGGGTTGCACACCGTTTGGGATGTCTTGACGGATTTTCCCTATCGCTATATAGATCGATCGTCGATTGTCCCCATTCATCGCCTCTATCCCGATGCCCATGCACAGGTACGTGGGGTATTGTTTGACTTAGAGGAAGTGCATCGCAATGGCAGGACGTGGTTGGAGGGCTATTTGCGCGATAGCACGGGTATTTTGCGCTTGGTGTGGTTTCAGGGTATAAAATGGTTGAAGCGCAATTTAATGGTACGGAGGGAGTACTTGGTCTTTGGCAAGGTGCAGCGCTGGCGGGGGGGATATTCGATAGCCCATCCGGAAATGACTTTGCTCGATCACAACAAGGAACTTCGCCTTGGGCTCTATCCTGTGTATTCGACGACTGAAAAGCTCTCGCGCGTGGGCCTGGATGCGCGGGGTCGTCGCATCATAGTCGAGCGCATTTGGGAGTTAATTCGACAGCGCGGGATTGTAATCCCTGAAAACTTACCCACTTCCGTCGTCCAACGCCAGCACTTTTTAGATCGCCACAGCGCGTTGCGGGCCATTCACTTCCCCAGCGATGCAGAAGAACTTCGACGTGCGCAGGAGCGACTCAAGTTTGAAGAACTCTTTTTCCTACAGCTCCAGTTGTTGTACCGCAAGGTATTCCGTAAGCGAAAGATGGCGGGGTATGTATTTGAAAGGGTAGGGGAATACTTTCATGCGTTTTATCAGGAGCGATTGCCATTTGAGCTAACGGGGGCTCAAAAGCGTGTAGTCAGGGAAATACGGCGGGACCTCAAGAGCGGCAAGCAGATGAATCGCCTCCTGCAGGGCGATGTCGGCAGTGGCAAGACCATTGTAGCCCTCCTTTCGATGCTGATGGCATTGGACAATGGCTACCAGGCCTGTCTAATGGCCCCCACCGAAATACTCGCCCAGCAACACTTCCACCGCATCAGCCAGTACCTCTATGGTCTGCCTATACGAGTGGAATTGCTCACGGGAAGTGTGCGTGGCAAAAAGCGCGATGAAATCTTGCAGGGCCTTCGGTCGCACGACGTCCACATCGTCATTGGCACCCACGCACTGATCGAACCATCGGTGGAATTTGCCCGCCTGGGCCTGGCCATTATCGACGAACAGCACCGTTTTGGCGTTGCTCAGCGCGCTCAGCTGTGGAAGAAAAGCACCCCCCATCCACCCCACATCTTAGTGATGACCGCTACGCCCATCCCGCGCACCTTGTCGATGACCTTGTACGGCGATCTCGACGTGTCGATCATTGACGAGCTGCCTCCCGGTCGCAAGCCCGTGAAGACTATTTGGAAGACGGACAATTTCCGCGGGCAGATTATGGAGTTTGTGCGCACCCAGATCCATCAAGGGCGGCAAGTGTACATCGTCTATCCCTTGATCGAAGAGTCTGAAAAGCTCGCCCTGCAAAACCTCTTCGAAGGCTACGAGCGTGTCCGCGCATACTTTCCCCCGCCCACTTATCAAATCAGCATCGTACACGGCAGGATGAAGCCCGAAGACAAGGAGCGCGAAATGGCGCGATTTAAGGAGGGCATTACCCACATCATGATGTCGACCACAGTGATAGAAGTGGGTGTCGATGTGCCCAACGCCACCGTTATGATCATCGAAAATGCCGAGCGCTTCGGTTTGTCGCAGCTGCATCAGCTTCGCGGTAGAGTGGGGCGCGGCGCTGCCCAATCGTATTGTATCCTGCTATCGGGGCACCAGCTGTCGGAAGATGCCCGCACGCGCCTGCAGACCATGTGCCGCACCAACGACGGCTTCGAAATTGCCGAAGTCGATCTCAAGCTGCGTGGCCCCGGCGATATCGAGGGCACGCGCCAATCGGGACTTCTCGATTTTAAACTCGTCGACATCGTCCGCGATACCAACATCCTGCAACGTGCGCGCAGCGAAGTACTCCGCATCCTCCAGCAAGACCCCGAATTGCAAAATGATGAACATCGCATACTGCGCTCCTTCATCGAATCCAAGGTACTGCGTTCCCCCTGGGGCATGATCAGCTAATACTTCATCTTCGACTTGTGTATGAAATACATCATACCAATTATCCACAATCCCTCGTAGAAAATTCCGCCGACGTGACGCTGGTGCGGTGAGGGGGCGGAACCACAAAGAGCGCGGAGATGATACAGAGTACACAAAGTGCGCTCTCTGTGGCCTCTGTGGAGAAATCTCGGTGGTCTCTGTGGTTTACCACCTCCACTTTTGCAAAAAAGACGGAAAATTTGCACAGTTCGTAGGTAGCGTTTGGTTATATCACGCCTTAGATAGAGTAAAGAAAACTGTAGCACTACACACCTGACGCATCACTTTTCGATTTTTTAGTATAAAATAGTAGATGTCCATGACATACCAAGTTGAGTATAAGGTATTGAAAATGATAAATATGCGCCAAAATAGTGCAAACATATGAAATTACTTTTCACATGTATGTGTGAAAAAAATTCGAGATGTTGCAACACATATAAAATGAAGTGCATTATATTTGTACAACAGTTCGGTGTTTTGCGCATTGATGGTTTGCGATGGTACGTAGGAGGGCACTTTAGGACATGCGCAACGACACAGATATGATCGTGCAAACCAATAAAATAGTATAGTTATGAAAATACCACACTTAAACCTCGGCACTTTTCTCACCCCGATGCAATGCCACACCTCCTTCGAAATGCAGCATGCTGCTATAAAAACGGGGGGGGGTAAACGATGGGTTCGAAAGATAGTCGTAACACTGTGTTGCCTTATGGCCTTTGTGTACTCCTTTGCCCAAGAAGATCCGCTTTGTCCCAACTACCACTACATGATTTCGCTCAACACCAATGAATGCACCTTTCCGTATCAGTTCTTAAAGGTAGAGATCGACAAGGCCGACCAGATCGATTATGCCATTACGCAGCTTAGTGTATTGATCACCTTTCCTTATGGAACGGGTGCGCTTGTGGATGAGGATGCTACTCGCAGGAGTTTGAATCCCAAGCTCGCCCCGGGCAATGGCTGGACGGGACTCTTCTACTTTGGTCCTGGCCACATTGCCCTGAGCACCAATAACAAGCATGTCTTTGGTGGCCCACCGGTGAGCATGAATGAGCTTGCCGATGAGGGCATTTTTACCATTGTGTTTAAGGGGCAGCACAACCCGCCCAAGACGTATCGGTTTCGATTTTTTGATATAGCGTGCTACGTGCACCACCTCTTGCCCTCGGGTACGGAGTACGGCCCCTGTTACGGCAATGGCAACTCGGGCTATCTACTCTCCACTCCGGTCCATCCCTACGTCACCATTTCGGGTACGATGAGATATTTAAATAGAGAAGGGCTGGGACCTTGTAAGACAAATCGCAAGGCCTTTCCCGGCTTAAAGGTGATAATATCGAGTCTGCAGATGGGGCCGCCGGGGGAGGAGGTCTGTGTCTTGATGACCGATGCTGCAGGGGACTACAGCTGTAACCAGATCGTTCCGTACTGCACCTATCGCGTACGTCCCGAAAAGACAGACCATGCCGATTGTGGTGTGGATAATTTAGATGTACTTCGACTACTCAGACATTTGAACAATGATATATTATTTCAGCATACCTGGCAGTTCATTGCAGCGGATATCAATAAAGATGCGTCCATTACGCTTGTCGATGCGATTCTGTTGCAAGAGTTCACTTCTGGCTTAAGTCCACTTCCCAAACCGTGGCGATTTATTAATAAAGAGCTTTACGATTTTTGGGATGATAATATGCTTCAACCTACCAATTTTTTTGAGTTTGTCAATCGCTATGTAGATCAAAATGGGCTGTCAAACTTAGACATGTACGGTATCAAGATAGGAGATATCACTACGGACAGTTACGATGATGTGGGGAGTTGTGATATTTGCGATGCGCAGATAGATGGAGATGGAAACACCACTCGTAGCAAGCGAGCGGTGGTTGTTGATCCGCGATTGCACATACCAGATTTAGTGCCCAATAAGAGAGCAATGCTGTACGTCCTGCCACAGGAGAAGGGAGATGAAGTAGTACTTGCTCTGCCTGAAGACGCTGTGGGAGCCTTGATTTCATTGAAGGTAGATGATCTGGATGTGGTTGGTTTTGAATCTGTCGTCGAGGGTAGGGGCATTGTGGAATTTTATAGGCCACCTGGTACGGATGTATTGCGCTTTGCATATCTATCGGACCCCTTAAATACCTCGGATGCAGAGTCGCCCATCGGGGTTGTGCGCTTGCGCTCCACGAATGGTCAGCCGATTCGCTTGACTTTTGAGTCAAATCCGCGGTACAACTACATGGTGGACTATTCGCATCAGAGTATAGCACTGGGGCTGAGCCGTCAAGAGAGCAGTGTGTTTGAGGGATTGTTTCCCAATCCTGCCGTCGATTATACCTTTTTGCGCTTCAACGAGTGGTTGACAGAGGGGTCGATCGAAATGTGGCTGTACGATGTTTCGGGCAAGACCGTCATGTATCACAACATTCCAATCACCCAACCAGTCATAGAGCATAGGGTGGAATTGAGCAGTTTGTCGAAGCCGGGGCTGTATTACTGCCGTGTGCTAGTAGGAGGAGAAACTTATGTGAAGCCACTTTTCATAGCGCGATAAACCCCAAGAGCGATGAAAAGATGGCTCAGCACCCTGCTCTGTATAGGGGTAGGACTATGGGTGGGAAAGGATTTGTCTTTTGCCCAAGACTTTATCGGCTTTGAGGTTTATAATAGTGTAATATTCAGTGAAGGTCGATATTTCGTGATTAAGGGAGATGCCCTTACGTTCACTAATAAATATGTGTACCATGGCACTTTAACCGCATGTGCTAAACATATGGGGAATTCTAACGGGGGAGCTTCCATGGCAAAGGATGGATACCTGTGGATCATATGGAATAGTAATCAAAGCCTTCAATGGCGTGGAGGTTTCGAGATTGTAGATACAAGTGACTTGTGTCACGTGCAACCAACACCACCTCACCTGGCGAGAAAGGCACTAAGGGTACCGCGGCGTTTAGGGAAGGAAGCCTGGCTGAGCATGGTGGCCGACGACTGCGGGTATTTGTGGATGTGCAGCGCCAACTATTTGTTGCAGCTCGACCCCAGAGACTTCACCTTTGTGCACGACGCGCCCACGGCGCCGTACCATTTCATCAACCTCACCTATCGGGATCACCAGCTGTTTGGCATCCACGAAAACGCCGTGTACCGCATCGACACGGAGGATCCGTCGCGGAGCGAGTTGGTGTTTCGGCTGGCCGCTGTCGGTCAGCGGCCGTACGCCCACGAAGATTCCGTGGCCTTTGCTTCGGCGCGCACCTCGTGCGACAGCTGGGTGACGTATGTGTTTTCGCGGCAGAAGCGCCACCCGACCATACCGCGCGGCATCAGCCGCTTGGAATGGCCGTCGGGCCGGCTGACGCTCATCAGCACGACCGACACGTCCTACTTTTGGGGAGTGACTGCGGTGCACAACGACACATTCAACTGCCCGCCTCGGCTGGCTCTGGACAGCGACAACAGCACGGGAGTGGGTCCGTACAACTATCGGTGGGCGGGTCCGTGTCCGGAGTCATCGATTCCCATTGTGGATGAGGACGTGGATTTGCAGTTTGTGGGCTTGGTGGCGGAGGTGATAGAGATAGAGCTGACGGAAGTTCGGGAGGCGGGTTTGGAATATTTGGATGGTGGAGGAGTTGGAGGGAGTGTAGTGGTGGATGGCAGCGGCACGAGGGTGTTGAGGCTGAGTGCCGGTGCGGGGGCTACGGAGGCGGATTTTGAGGAGGCGCTGCGGGCCATACGGTACGTGTACGCTTCGGACTGTCCGTTGGCGGGGCGACGTACGGTACGGATACGCCTGCGCACCTGCGCGGGCGACACGTTGGAGCGCTACGGGTGGATTGACATACCCGAGGTGGGCTGTGCGGGTAGAGACACGGTCGTAGAGGTCTGTGACGATGTGCTGCCCGTAGAGCTTGAGGGGCTGCTGGGGGAGCGGGCGACATCTGGTGGTAGATGGGTGCTGGACGGTCGGGAGGTGTCGAACACGGCCGAGGAGAGCGGAGTGTACTACTACGTGGTCGATCGCAAGGGCTGTTCGGCCGATACGGCGGTCGTAGAGCTTACTGTGACACCGATGCCGGTGTTTGACTTCGGTCCCGATACGATGATATGCACGGCCGAGGGACGGTACGTGTTGCGATCGCCGGTGGTAGCGGAGGAGTACCGGTGGTCGACGGGCTCGCGGGATACGGCGATAGAGGTGCGCAGCAGTGGGGAGTATGCGCTGACGCTGACCAACGGCGGTCGGTGCAGTTGGGCGGATACGGTGAGTATTGACTTGGGTCGGGATACGCTGATCGACCTTGGGGAGGTGGAGATCTGCTGGGGCGACAGCGTGAGGTTTCGAGATCGGTACGTGTACGCGGCGGGAGTGTACGAGGATAGCTTTGTGACGGTGTCGGGCTGCGATTCGGTGTATCGGCTGGAGGTGAAGGAGCGTCGGTTGGAGGGACTGGACTTGGGCGGGGATACGGTGATGTGCGACGGCCGGGAGCGCTATGTTTTGGATGCGGAGGTAGGGGGAGTGGTGTCGTATCGTTGGCAGGACGGCAGCAGAGGTCCGCGCTACGAGGTTCGTCAGAGTGGGCTGTACTGGGTAGAGGTGACCGACAGCACGGGCTGTCGGTATCGGGACAGCATCAGGGTGGTCATCGGTGAGGAAGTAGAGGTGGACTTTGGGGTATACTACCTGTGCCGCGGTGACACCTTAGAGGTCGGAGGCAGGCGTGTGACGACGGAGGGTCGGTATTCGGACACGTTGCGAAGTGCAGGGGGATGCGATTCGATCGTGTGGTTGGAGCTGCGGTACTATGCGGAGGTGGAGGAAGCGATCGAGTGGGAGGGAAGAGGCTGTGCGGGCGATACGGTGTGGCTGGAAGTTGTGGAAGGCATCTCTGAGGTGCGTTGGAGCACGGGCGGAGAGGGTCGGCGGATAGGAGTGACGACGTCGGGGAGGTATTGGATAACGGGTCTGGACGAGCACGGCTGTCGGGTGAGCGACACGGTGGAAGTGGAGATGTACGCTCGGCCGGAGGTGTCGCTTGTACTGGTTGATGAGCGCTGCGAGGGCAGGGGGGATGGGTCGCTGCGGATTGTGCCGAAAGGTGGAGAGGAGGCCTTGCAGTACCTTTTGAACGGAGAGGAGTTGGAAGAGATAGAGGTGGAGGGCCTGGAGGCGGGCCAGTACACGTTGGTGGTGATAGACAGCAACGGCTGCAGTGCGGAATATTCCTTTGCGATAGGTAGGGGAGGCACGGTGGAAGTGGATTTGGGAGAGGATATAGCAGTGTGGAGGAGGGACACGACGGTGTGGATAACGGCGTCGTTGGAGGGTAGTCGAGGCGTTGGAGGAGTGCGTTGGATTGTGGGCGGAGAGGAGTTTGGGGGTTCGGACAGTTTGAGGATAGCGGTGAGCGGAGTAGAGGGCACGGTGGAGGTGTGCGTACAGGTGGAAGACACGTTGGGATGTGTTGGGGAGGATTGCTTGATGGTTCGGTTGGTAGAGCCTTCGGGAGGCCTGTACATCCCCAACGCCTTCACACCGAATGGGGACGGCCTGAACGACGTGTGGACGGTCTACCCCGCAGGAGGTGTGGAGGTGTTGCGCGTGCGCGTGTACGACCGCTGGGGCGAGCTGGTATACGAGAGTGGAGGGGGCGTTGTGGGCTGGGACGGCCGCTTTCGTGGGGAGGAGGCGCCTGCTGGTGTGTACGTGTACGTGGTGGATTACCGCGACGGGGAGGGACGCCTGCGGCGCCGTGCGGGCGACGTGACGCTGGTGCGGTGAGGGAGGGAACCACAAAGAGCACGGAGGTGATACAGAGTGCACAAAGTGCGCGCTCTGCGGCCTCTGTGGAAAAACCTCTGTGGTCGCTGTGGTTAGGAGACTACAGGTAATATCTCCCCGTAGAGCAATGAAAGGGCATACAAAGCCGTTCCTCTGGATGTAGGATGAGCATCTACATGTTCATGCCGTGTGATTATCATTAGATCATTGAGGAAATGCATTTGCGAAATGTGTTGTTTATGATGGGGATAATCTTTGCCCACACGGCGTGTCATACCACGCGCAAATCTATAGATCGCTTCGACCAAAGCAGTACAGCCCATGCCGAAAGGGGCACACTTGTCCTGCCGTTGGCTATCGAAAAGCAGCAGTTGCTCGATTGGCTTTGGGG
>JALWKB010000219.1 GCA_026996805.1 Saprospiraceae bacterium
CCTGAAAAGAGCTTTACCGAATTTGTCGACAACGCTGCTAAGAGCAATGCTTCGGTTGCAGTAAAGGAAGCGGAAGCCACCATCTCCAACGAATATGAAGAAGCGCGTGCGCTCATCGACCGCATCTTCGAATCGTTTGAAATCCACGAGCTATCCGACAAATTGCGCTTTAGCCCTATTGACGACATTCACAAAGCCATGAGCATCAATGAGCGCATCTTTACAATACGCGAGCTCTTCAACGGCAATCAAGAGGCCTTTCGCACCATTATCGACAAGGTCAACAACGCCGCCGACTTAGAACAAGCCAAAGAGATCCTGGCACGCGAAGTGGTCTATCCCTTCCAGTGGAACGAACCCGACAAGTACAAGAAGATCCAGCACTTTCTCACGCTCGTCAAGCGACGCTTTAATCACCAGACAGCATGAAAAAGACCAAGATCCGGCGGATTGGCGTGTTTACTTCTGGCGGGGATGCCCCGGGCATGAATGCCTGTATACGCGCTATTACGCGCGCCGCCATCCGCCAAGGTCTTCAAGTCTATGGTATCGAGCAGGGATATAAGGGCATGATAGAGGGCAAAATGCGCCCGCTCACATGGCATTCCGTCAGTGGGATCTTGCAGCTGGGGGGAACGATACTGAAATCGGCGCGCAGCGATGCGTTTCGCACAACAGAAGGCAGGGCTATTGCTTACGAACAGCTCAAACATTTTGGCATCGATGCCCTCGTCGCCATCGGTGGCGATGGCACTTTTCGCGGAGCACTCGAGTTTATGAATGAATACGACATGCCCATCGTCGGATGTCCCGGCACGATCGACAACGACATCTACGGCACGGACTACACCATTGGATACGATACAGCGACCAACACCGCCATGTGGGCCATCGATAAGATCAAAGACACCGCTAATGCACACGACAGGCTCTTTTTCGTCGAAGTGATGGGTAGGGACGCCGGCTTTATCGCCTTGCGCAGCGGCATCGCTACCGGCGCCGAAGCCGTCCTCGTACCCGAACAAATCGTCACCATCGAAAATCTCCTGGCAAAACTCGGTAGAATACTGAGCCACCGACGCAGATCATGTATCGTCGTAGTAGCCGAAGGTGATGAACTCGGCGGAGCTATTGACATTGCCAAAAAGGTGCAAGGCCAGTTTAAAGACTACGACATCCGCATCACTATTTTAGGACATATCCAAAGAGGTGGAAGTCCTACTTGCTTTGATCGCGTACTCGCCTCCCAGCTCGGCATCGAAGCCGTACAAGCGCTCCTCGATGGTCACACCGGCGTCATGATCGGCAAAAGACACGAACAAATCGTTCAAACCCCCTTCGAAAAAGCCGTCAAATACCACCACGAGCTCAACCCCACCCTGTTGAAAATAATCGATATCCTGTCATGAGGCCAAATTGTACATAATGTCCTCGCGGGAAATACAATCGTTTAAAGCCCGTGTGCGCAAAGCACTGCACATCGCTGGCGCCATCTCCATGATACTCATTGTCATCCACCTCATACAGTATTTTTTCGCCCCCTTTCGACTCCGCGATGTAGCCCTTGTCCCTCGTAACATCACCTCCATCACGGGTATACTCAGCTCGGTGTGGTTTCACAGCAGCTTCGAACACTTATTTAGCAATCTACTATCGCTCTTTGCGGGCATATTCATCATTTTTTTGTTTTATCCACGCATTGCTTGGCAGGTCGTCCTCTTCGTCTACCTCACCACCGAATTAACTGTCTGGCTCCTGGCACGCCCTGCCTTCCACATCGGAGCCAGCGGCGTGGTCTACGGGCTCTTATCCTTTATCTTTTGGTCGGGCATCTTCCGAAGAAGCCTCAAGGCAATCGTCTTGGCCCTGGCTGTAATGGTCTTGTACAGCGGTATGCTCATCGGCATCTTCCCCATCGAAGAAAGCGTCTCATGGGAAAGCCATCTCTTCGGCCTCCTCTCCGGCGTCTACGCCGCATTCCTCTTTAAAGACTTCCGCGAACCCGACGAAGACGACCACCACAACCAACACCCATCCTCCCTCGACAACGACGACGCACCCAAAAGGCCCTTCTTTCCACCAGGAACCTTCGACGATCCCTACCAATAAAACCATCAATACCCCTCCTAGCCCTTGCAAGGGACTCGCTCAGCTATCTCGTATAAAATCGTGGACTATCGTATCAATGTAAAATCTCCGTACAGCGTCTTAACCGGCTGCGAGCCGTCTCCCAAATC
>JALWKB010000220.1 GCA_026996805.1 Saprospiraceae bacterium
GCTAATTCTTCTGCAATTTTCAACATCACCCTGCGCAAGAGGATGAGGCGATAGCGGGGATTGGGCAACTCGACAATGGCCTGTTGGACGTCAAAGACAGGCACCAGGAGCAAGCGTATGTGCGGGTGATATAGCGTAAGACGCTGGACGATGGCTTCCACCTTTTCGATCGAGCGCGGCGATGTCATCGGTACAGAGTGGAAATGGACGGCTACGGGTTGAAGTCCCCGCAACATGGCCAAATACATGGCTACAGGTGAGTCAATACCGCCCGAAAGCAACACCATCGCCCTACCAGAAGTACCGACCGGCAGGCCACCGAGCCCTTTTTTCAAATCTGTGTACACCAGTGCGCGATCGCTGCGCACCTTGATGTGGATGCGCAAATCGGGATCGTCGAGATAGACCTTTTTGCTGAGCGTTTGACCGATGGCATCACCAACCGCACAGTTGACACGATAGGCAGAAAAGGGTAGCTTGCGATCAATGCGCCGGGTCACCACGCCAAAAGTCTCAAAAGTGTCAGCTCTTCGTTTGGCTATCGCAAGGGCTGTTTGGACGATCGCTTCCACCTCGGGGCGACACGTCTCTGCGATGTAAAAGGACGATATACCGGGCGTCGTGGCCAGTACTCGTTCGATTTGTGCAATCTCGGATTCCGTAAGGCCTCCACCAAGCCGAAGAAAGTACGACCCCCCCCGCGGGCCCTCGTAGTGGAGGTGCTCCCGGAAGGGACGCAGCTTTTCGGCAAGATTATCGCGCAATTTGCGTATAAAATCGCGCTGGTTTTTGCCCTTTAGGTAGATCTCATCAAAATTAAATACGGCCAGTCGCTGTTGTTCCATACACGCACTTTTCTCCTCAGCTAACGAATTTTAACGCTCGCTCATCATATAATACACGGCCATAAAGTATCTTTGTGCAAATTTCATACTCAATGAGGATCTGGCAATTGTTCTTTATAGCGCTCATTGGTCTAACGATTTCATGCAAACAAAAACCGGCCGAAAAGGAAGTGTCCCTGCTCCAATACGGTGTGCCGCTTACCCTTCGCGTGCCCGAAGGTGCACAGGTCAAACATTCCCAACTCAGCTTTGAAGAGGACATCACTATTAGCAACGGGGAGGATTTCAATATGCAAATTTTCATTTCACCCGTTACGACGACAGATAAACAGAAACTCCTCCAACAAAATATCGAAGAGATCAAGCAACATCCCTATTTCTCTGAAATCGTCGAGCAAAATCCCGAGGGATTTATCTATAAAATGCTCATTGACTCGACACCGAGCTATGGCTTTCGCATTGTCCACGTGATGGGCGACCGCGAAATCACCTTCCGCGAATCACTCATGGGTACTTTTAGCCGGGAGCAAATCGACCAGATGTACGCTACCGCCAAAGCTGCCTTGAAAAATCAGTAAATCTACAGCGCATTCACTCCATTGGTTGGGTATCGCTGCCCATCTGAAGCTCCCAATGTTCGGATTGAAGCGTACCCACTCCCTGCGCACGCACGCGCAATTCGAGTACACCATCATCCACTCGTTTGACGCTAATAGAGCGCACACTAAGCGGTAATCGGAGGCGAAGTGCATCGTCCCTTTCCCAATCGATGGCGGATTGCAACGCTTCCTTCCAATACGTATTCCAACGAAGTTCTATGTAGGCATTCCACACACGACGAAACCACCACTTCGACCACCACCAGACAAATTTGATCAAGAGATTGGTGGTATAAAATTGTAGTTTAGGAGACTGGAAGCTCCATAACTGCGTTTTACTATCCCATTTGGGCCGAAAGGAGTAATGTAGACGAGCAAGGTCTTTGTTTCGCACCCCTCTAAGCATTACCATCAAGCGTATTCTACCATCTGTAAAGCGTACGCGCAGCTGCTCTATGGTGTAGGGCACACCCAAAATTCGGACGATTTTTTCCCCATCACTTCTCGACGTGAGCAAGGCCTCTACATACTGCCACACCACGCCTTCGCGCAGCCGTATCGGCTGGTTCCACTTGACAAGCCCACCTTTGGGCTCCTGCACTCCGTAAAATAACACAGGTATCGAAGCGCTATCCACATATTGCTCTTCTGTCCAAGACAACGGCCCAGTGTTCAGCAAGACGTCTGCATACAATTTGTTGTTGCGCTCACGGATACGTGAAATGCGCACATCGCTAATGGGAAGATGCAAATACCCCGGAAGGGTATCGGACAACGC
>JALWKB010000221.1 GCA_026996805.1 Saprospiraceae bacterium
GCCCACCGCCAATTGAGTTTGGACTTTCAGCACCGAAGAGTGTCGAAGACCTACCTCGCCTTTGTCGAAGGGGTGCCCATGCCCCTTCGAGATATCATCGATATACCACTGCGCAAGGCCAAAGACGACTCCCCGCTGATGATTCCCACACGCAAGGGCAAACCCGCCAAGACGCGTTACCGCGTGTTGGAGTCTTACCGTCAAGCTGCACTGATCGAGGCGGAAATTCTCACCGGACGCACCCACCAAATACGCGCCCATCTCAAAGCCATCGGCCATCCCCTGCTGATCGATCCGCTCTACGGATTTAATGAAGCTGTCTACGTCTCACAATGGAAGGGTAAAAAGTACAAACTCCCCAGAGGCGAAGAGGAAAAGCCCCTCCTCAGCCGCCTAACTCTGCACTCACATCGCCTTTGCTTCACCCACCCAGCAAATAAAGAGCACATGGAATTTACCTCCCCCCTACCTGCCGACTTAAAAGCCCTGCAATACCAGCTGCGAAAGTGGTTGGGTACCGATGATGCTCTTTCCGAAGAGCACACCAATGCAAAATATAAAACGGAGGATGGACTATCGACTACCCCCTGACATCAGCTGCACCTTTCGATAGGCTACGGCAAGACGTGCAGCTAAGGTAGCATTGTCCAACAACAAGGCAATATTGGAAGCTACCGTTTTCCCCTCCGACCGCCGGTGGATGTACTCTAAAATAAAAGGCGTGAGGTCCTTCCCCTGTATCCCCTTTAGCGATGCATGTCGCTCGGCTTCTTCCACCCACTGGTTGACGATGCGCGCGTCTAAGGCATGGCTCCGTGGGACGGGATTGACCACTAATACCGCCGAGCGGTGTACCACTTCAAAGTGCAAGCCAATTGCTCTCGACAGCGATTCAAAATCGTCAAATCGCGCGTCCACCTCCAAGCCCGTATCGCGCACATAAAACCCCGGAAACGCTTCCGTCCGCCATCCGTACACGGCTACACCCATGGTTTCCAGATACTCACGCGTCTTCGGAAGGTCTAAAATCACCTTCGGCCCCGAACAGACCACCGCGACGCGATTGCGTGCCAGCTCTACCAGATCAGACGAAATATCCCACGAATGCTCGACTTGTCGATGTACCCCACCGATGCCCCCCGTCGCCACGACAGCAATTCCCGCCTGCGCGGCAAATAGCACCGTTGTCGCCACCGTAGTGGCTCCAATTCCCCGAGATTGAAGTACCACTGCTACGTCCCTGACACCACATTTGACCACCTCGCGCGAACGATGAATCCAAAGAGGCAAATGACTGGGCTCAATCCCCACAATGACCTTTCCGTCGATGAGGCCAATAAAAGCAGGCACAGCTCCCGCCTGACGCACCGCCTTGATCATCCGCTCCGCTACCTCAAGGGCAGTACTCGTCGGCAAACCATGACTCAACACCGTCGTCTCCAATGCCACTATAGGCATACCCTGCCGTAACGCATGGTCGACCTCGCGGGAAACCTGTAATCGTCGACCAATGGCCTTGTACATAATCACTACGGAATTTTATCAGTCCGCAGAGGCTGTTTGCCCTTCAACCGTATAGAGCAAAAAGCGGTGCAAACGCTTCAAACACCGCTCCTTTCCCAACAGTTCCGCCGTCGCCCACAAATCCGGCCCCTTCAACGTACCCGTCCATGCAAGCCGCAGCAAAGGCAATACCTTCCCAGCTTTTATCCCAACACTGCGCATCCACGATTTGACCTCCGTAGCCAGCGTCTCCGCCTCAAAAGGCTCCACGCGCTCGACAATGCGGATGATGTGCTCGATCCAATCACGTGCCTCCGCACTCCAGCGCTTGCGCAATTCGACATCGTCGATGGGATAATCCTCTATAAAAAAGTACGGCGCTTGATCAGCCAAATCCCTCAACGTCTGCATGCGCTCACGCATGAGATCTAACACACGCGCAAGCCACTCCTCCTCAACAGGCCCATGGCGATCTTCCACAAATGGCTTGACCAGTTTGACCAGCCGGTCGATAGGACTACGCGCGATGTGTTGCTGATTAAACCACAGTGCCTTGTGGTAATCAAAACGCGCCCCCGACACCTGCACGCGCTCCAGCGAAAACGCCTCCGCAAGCTCTTCGATGGTAAAAATTTCTCGCTCGTCACCGGGATTCCATCCCAAAAACGCCAAGAAATTGTTCAATCCCTCCGGCAAAAATCCCACCT
>JALWKB010000222.1 GCA_026996805.1 Saprospiraceae bacterium
TCGACGACGCGATGAAAGACCTTGCCGTCGAAAAATTTGTCCTCAATCAAGGATAGAAAGTGTAAGACGGTATAGGGTGCCTGTTTTTTAAACAACTGGAGGCCAAACACGCCCTTTTGGGTGCGCACTTCGACAGCGATGGTATCCGCTAAAGTGTCGAAGGCAGGCCAGTCGATTGCTGTTTTGGGATGGGGTTTGATGAAATGCGGTCGGCGCTCGAAGAGCTGGGACAGTACTTCTTCCATGATGTTGTAGGTCTCGATGGCTGCGGGCAGCGGCAGCCGCTTTTGAAGCGAGTCAAGGAAGAGGAGTTGGTCTTTAATGGAGGCAAAGTCAAATTTTTTCGACTGTAATATCGGTATCCCTTCGGCGAGCAAGCCGGGGTCTTCGGTGCGAAAGATGCGCTGGAGCTGACGCCATAGGTGGCGGCGGATTTTGTAGGCTGCAGCGCCATAGGTGGCATCAATCAAATCACCTTCGAAGACCTCGCGAAGGGACTGCATGCTTTGGGTTCGCACGGCGGGATGGTCGTCTTTGAGGGCGATTTCTGCAAGTGCGGTATAGAGCTGAGGGGCATAGGCCATTGCACGCACGATTTCACGCCGCACAAAGGGCATATTTTCCTTGTGATACCATTGGTACAACCGATAGCGTAGTCCGCTACGCGTCAAGACGTAATAAGCGGGTAAATGCCGCAGGGCTGCTCCCATGAGTCGCGCGCGCACCACGGGATCCAGTGTGGCATCCTTCGCCCACTCTTTGTAGTCGAGCGCATCGTCGGCATTGCCGAAGTCGATAAAGTACTCCGCTGCAGCCTGTGCCACTCGTGTATCGCTGTCGTACCGCAACGCAGCAAATCGAGAGAGGTTGATACTTGTGGCAAAATTGCCAAGGGCACGTATGGCCGCTATGCGTACGCGATAGTCTTCTGCTGTATCCGATGCAGTGTTCATCAATACAGTACGGGCACTGTTCGAGAGGGTTTTACCAAGGGCGATGGCTAAATAGGCTCGTGCTTCAGGGGAGGGCAATACTTTTAATGCCCGGATTAGGCCAGACACATAGGGCTTGAGTTCGTCCGAGCTCCTCCGGGACAGGTAAAGGGAAGCATAGAGCGATAGCTCATCGGGATAGATATTGGTCTTGAGAAATTCGACCATCTTGCGTGTGCCGTCGGGGTGTACGACATTGCGCTGGCCGTAT
Source organism: Saprospiraceae bacterium (assembly GCA_026996805.1). Lineage (GTDB taxonomy): Bacteria > Bacteroidota > Bacteroidia > Chitinophagales > Saprospiraceae > S141-43. Next base: position 1,204 of record JALWKB010000222.1, read on the forward strand.
CGGTAGATACCCTTCGCAAGGCCTAAGAGTAAGGCAGTATCTTCGGGTCGATAGCTTTCGACAGTGGCCAAATAGCGCAGGTAGTCCCTGCTACCAATGCGTCCGATGGTCTCCAAGATCAGCGCATTGGTGGCACTGTATTGACGCAAGCTATCGTCCCTACGAAAGGCTGCTACTAACTCCGCACTAAGGGTAGAATCTCCAATTTGGCCGAGGGCTTCAATGGCGGCCTGACGCACTTCTTCTACTTCATCCTTCAGCAGGGGTATCAGGTGTTTGGCCATTGAGGAGTCGCCCACAGAGATGAGCGATTTAGCAGCGAAAAATCGATAGGTCGCCACGGGGTGCGTCAAATAGTACTGCAGGCTATCCGAGTTGCGCTGCAATTCAAATTCGTATAACTTACGTATGATGGGATCGCTCCAATCGACTGCGACTGCTTCGGGACCTTTTTGCGCTATGGGCACGCAGCCATGTTTTAAACTCATCGTGCCTCCTATTAAGAGGAGTAAGACCAGTCGGTACAGCTTTCGGCCCACGCGCTTCATATTGGTGAATGGTTTGTACTGTTGATGGAACAAATGTATAAAATTTCTCATCTGACGTGGTCAGCTTGCGCTCCTATTGGCCGTCCTTCTGCTGATGCATTTTGGATAAAATTGCTATCGCATCTTCCATGGAAAGTGCATGTTCGAGCACATATGGTCCGATAGAGGTGCGCACGAGGCGACGGAGATAGGCCCCCGATTGGCACTGCTTTCCGAAGTCGTGCACGAGGCTACGTATATACACTCCTTTACCACAATGCACTGAAAAATCTACTTCCGGCAGGGCGATTCGCGTCAGTATGAAATCGTAGATGATCACCTTTCGCGGCGATAAATGGACTTTTTCTCCGCTACGCGCATAGGCATAGGCTGCCTTCCCTCCCACTTTTACTGCCGAATATGGCGGTGGAATCTGTGAAATCTCACCGACAAATGTTTTCGCCACCTGTCGTAGGAGGCTTTCGTCGATGTGATCGATGGGATACTTTGCATCTGGAGGCATTTCGGCATCGTAGGTCGGAGTGGTAGCCCCGAGGATCATCGTCCCGATATAGGTCTTCGACAACTGCTGCAACTGATGGAGACGTTTTGTCATCTTGCCCACTCCGATGAGTAAAAGCCCAGTGGCGAGTGGATCGAGGGTACCTGCGTGTCCAACTTTGAGGCGATGGCCCAGCGCTTTTTTGAACAGATTACGAATTTTGTGGACCACGTCAAAGCTGGTCCAGTGCAAAGGCTTGTCGATGGCGAGAAGTGCTCCCCTGTCAAGTACGCTGTCGAGTGATGACAGCGAACGCAGATCTGTCAGCTGTGGTAAAGCATCCATATCCAAACGATTATGCCCAGACCGATACAATACCACGCAAAGTACCGCAATCGGGCAGTGCGCACCAGCTGGATCATCCATCGACAGGCCAGGTATCCAGACACAAAGGAAGCTAAAAAACCTGCAGCTAATACACCGAGTGATAGCTCCGTATGCCGAAAAGCTCCTTCCCCTACATCGAGCATCATCTTACCTATGATAAGCGGTACGACCATCAGGAAGGAAAACTGCGCCGCTTGCGTGCGCTCTACCCCACACAAAACCGCCGTGCCAATGGTAGCACCCGAACGCGAGATGCCAGGAATAATGGCAAGAGCTTGAGCCAAACCCATCATCACAACGGCCGATACCGATAGCGGCTTTGATGCATTTTGGACATAATCTGACCACCAGAGCACGATGCCCGTCACCATAAGCATTGCTGCTACGAGTGTGATGTTGCCACTAAAGAGCGCTTCAATCTCTTCATCGAAAAATACCCCTACGAAGCCCGCCGGAATCATCGACAATGCGATATAGCTGACATATCGAAGGTATTCGGGATGAGCTGAAAAAAATTGACGGAGAATATGGGCGATTTCCCTTCGAAATACAGCAATCGTCGCCACCACCGTACCGAAATGAAGCACGACGATCAAGAGGAGACGGTCTTTGGCGGGATTGTCGATGCCCAAGAGGTATTGAGCAATTTCTAAATGCCCTGAGCTGCTTACGGGTAGAAACTCCGTCAATCCCTGAATAATGCCCAATAGGATGGCCTCGAGTATTTCACGCACTGCGCACGTACGATTTTATCGCTTAAAAATCGCCCAGAGTCCCACCACAAATCCCGATAGTATGACTATAGGCGCGAGTGTAATCCTCCGAAAGGAGTAAATTCGACTTTCGTCCCACACATCGGGCGAGGGCATGCGCCCACCAGCCATGAGCAATAGACCAATGGCCACTAACACAAAGGCCACGATGAGCAACTGGTAGTTTTTCTTGCCGAAGATAAGACGTTCCTCCGATGCACCCTTCGACATCGACGTTTGGGCATCCACTTTTAATACGCGCACTTTTTTCTTTTTTGGCTGCGTCATACGCTTTACAGTTTTATACCTCTCGGAGTCTGCATGCGCAAGGCGATGTGCATGGCTCCGATATACAACACCACGCTGATGATGGTAACGAATAGAGCACTTTCGAGCACTCGCGACCAATACACATGCGACCCGAGCTGAGGCAAAGATACTATCAAAATAAAAACGGTGATGAGTATCAGGCCAATTCCCAACAGCGCCGAGACGAGTGCATATTTGAGTGCGCGCCTGTAAAAGGGCACGGCAAAATACTCCCTCGATGCCCCCATAAGGCGCATGATCCGTATCGGGTGTTGTTTGGTACGCAACATCCACATCAAGGTGTTGAATATCATCCCGAAAGCGAGTAAGCTAATCAGTCCTCCCATCAATAAGAGCAACCACTGGATTCGGCCCCTCCACTGGCGGTACTCGTCGACATAGCCGCTCTCTACAAAGACCTCGTGAATGCCATGGAGCGTCCTCAACTCGTCAATGAATGCAGATAGACTATCGCTGTGCATATAGCCCGAATGCAAATTAAAGATTAAAATATCGCGGAGGGGATTGTCGATTGCACTGTCTATCCAATCGCCTCCCAGTGACTGGCGCATGATGTCCATTCCTTCTTCGCGCGACACATATCGCATGGAGTGCTCCTGCACTTGCGGCATGGCAGCAATGACCTGTTCCAGCTGCTCCCTCTGTGTTGGCGAAAGGCTATCGAGCTCGACCACGATGGGCGTGCGTTCTTTGAGGAACTGCACGATTTGGTCGTTGTGCAATAGTAAAAGCGTAAAAATTCCGATGTACCACAAAAAGAAGCTTGCCGTCAGGACGGTCAATACGATGCCCAACCATTCATCAAACCGCGAATATGTGTCATCCCTATCGACGGACATTGGAGTTTTTCGACGGTTTTAGGGTATAAAATCGTTGAGCGTTCCGGCTTCTTTGACGGCAAATCGTCCTCGCTCGTCGCGATGGATGCGAATGCAGGCATCTTTGGGATCGTGTTCGAGGAAAATAATGACGTCTTTTTCGATTGCCTCGTGGAATAGCGCTGCTTTCTCCTTTAATGTCGTTAAGGGGCGCACATCGTAGCTCATCACATAGGGCATGCGGACGTGAAACTGTGATGGGAGCAAATCTGCTCCAAAGAGGAGTCGATAGCTATCGGTTACGATATAGGGCAACATCATGCCATGGGTATGCCCGTAGCAGCGAACGACGCGTATTTGATCGTCCAGAGGTGTCCATCCACTGAGGCTTCTCGGCATAAAATGGAGTACGCCGTGCTCTTGTAAAGGCATGAAGTTTTCTCTCAAAAAAGATGCTCGTTCGCGTTCGTTGGGTTCGACAGCCCATTTCCAGTGCTCTTCGTCGACCCAATATCGCGCGTTTGGAAAAGTGGGGACAAGCTCCTCTCCCACTCTCTTGACGGCGCCACCTACGTGATCAAAGTGCAGGTGTGTGATCCACACATCCGTAATGTCGTCTGCAGAAAAGCCCTCAGTTTGCAGTGCCTGCTCGATATCGATCGTGCCGTGCGGATGGAAAAAGGATCGAAATTTGTCGTCTTGTTTGGTGCCAATGCCCGTATCGACGAGGATGCGTCGTTGGGGAGTTTCGATGAGTAGGCATCGCAAGGCCCAGGTACAGAGATTGTTTTCGTCGGGGGGATTGAGGCGCTGCCACAATGTCTTTGGCACCACGCCAAACATGGCACCGCCGTCCAGTTTAAACCATCCTGCCTGTATGGTGTGGAGTTTTATTTGCATGCTCGTACCTTTTCTCTAAGTGCTAACATGTGGAGTGCGGCCAGCGCAGCCTCGGCACCTTTGTTGCCATGGCTTCCCCCCGCCCTTGCCCAGGCCTGTTCTACATCATCAACAGTCAATACACCAAAGATAACGGGCACACTGTACTGGATGTTGAGCTGCATGAGCCCTTGCGACACGCTATGGGCAATGTATTCGTCGTGACGCGTTTGTCCCTTGATCACACACCCCAGTGCAATGACGGCATCACATCCGTGATATTGGATAAGCCAATTGCACGCCAGCGGAATTTCGAAGCTGCCCGGCACTTCCGCTGTGATGCATTGCTGCTCAGATATGTCGAGTTGTTGCAATACCTCGACAGCTGCCGCGTAGAGTGCTTGGGTGATATCGCCATTCCAGAGGGAACGAACGAGGCCGATCTTCCAATTTTGTTTCTGCAATGGGGCAAGGAGCTCCCGGACACTCCGGAGAGATACAGGCCCAGCTTTATCCCGCAACCTTGCCATTATTCGACCCTTCCGATAAAGAGGTCAATCTGACGCGCATCGGGCGTTTTAGGAAAGTACTTTTTGATGTCGGTATAGGCTCTGTGTGCTTCTTCCTTGTTGCCGAGCTCCTCTTGTAATTCTCCATATTTGAGGAGGTAGTAGGCCGTCAGGAAATCCGAATGATCCCACGCTGCCTCATAGGCCTTTTTGTAATACTTGCTCGCTTGTTCGAGCTGATCTTGCTCGGAGAGCACATCGCCCATGACGCCGTATTTCATGGTCTTCATCACCGGCGTGTGGGGGTCGTAGTCTTCGAGGTATTCGAGTGCTTTGTCATAGTTGCCGAGACGAAGGTAGGACACTCCGGCATAATACTTCGATAGATTGGCTGCACGCGTGCCGGGATAGTTTTCGATGATGCCTAAAAATCCATCATACCCCCCACCGGGATTGTTGAGCGCCAGATTAAAGGAATCCTGTTCGAATTGAAATTGTGCTTGCCACATCTGTTCGGCAGCCTCTTTTTCTAAGGGTTCTTTGTAGTAGTTTTTATACACATACCATCCGCCGACCAGGAGAAATATGGCCAAAATGATACCCGAGATGAGGTTTTGATTTTTTTCGATAAAGGTTTCTAAATCCCCACCTGTGCTCACAGGTCGTGTGGGGATACGCATCAGCTGCTTGGGTTTTTCGGTCATGCGATGAGGAATTTATGATGCCAATTGACGCGCAAAGATATGAAATCTCCACAATGCATTTTGCATTTGTCCCTGACAACCATGAAGATTATGGAGGTGAGCTTTCGCTTGTAAGGCGCAAATAACCGCTGCATGACCGTGAAATAATCGCTACTTTTGACGCAAAGTCGCTTTGCAATGGCTGACATCGATGGCAAGTCGCTGGCCCTGCAAATGCAGGAACAACTGGCTCAGGAAGTACAATCTGCAGTTGCTGCAGGCAAGCGTCCTCCGCATCTGGTAGCTGTACTCGTAGGTGAAAACCCCGCCAGTCGGACCTACGTGCGCAATAAGATGCTTGCCTGTAAACGCGTGGGCATGACTTCTCAAATACTCGCTTTGCCCAACGAAACTGCCGAAGAGGAGCTGTTAGAGCACATAAGGGCGCTCAACGCCGATGCATCTGTCGACGGATTTATTGTGCAACTCCCTCTACCCTCACACATTGACAGTGACAAGGTGCTCTTGCACATTGCTCCCGAAAAAGATGTCGATGGATTTCACCCGCTCAATATCGGGCGCATGACGCTCGGTCTACCCTCGTACGTACCAGCCACACCGTGGGGCATCACTCAAATGCTCCTTCACTATAACATACCTACCGAGGGAAAGCAATGCGTCATCCTCGGCAGGAGCAATATCGTAGGTAGGCCTTTGAGTATTTTGCTTTCACAAAATGCCCCTTACGGAAATGCCACGGTGACTGTCCTCCACAGCCGCAGCCGTAACGTTGAGCGCCATTGTCGGGAGGCCGATATCCTCGTTGCAGCGATAGGCAAGCCGCACTTTGTCCGTGCCGACATGGTCAAGGAGGGCGCCGTCGTCATCGATGTGGGCATCAACAAAATTCCTGATCCCGATGCTCCTAAGGGCTACCGCATCGTGGGTGACGTCGACTACGCAGCTGTCAAAGACAAATGCTCTTGGATCACTCCTGTACCGGGCGGGGTGGGCCCCATGACGGTGACGGGACTGCTCTACAACACTTGGAAAGCCTATCGCCGAGAGGTGTACCACTCTACACCTGTGGGGGTATAAAAAAAGCCGAATCGAAGCGATTCGGCTCTTCTGTTGCGGGGGCAGGACTTGAACCTGCGACCTTCGGGTTATGAGCCCGACGAGCTACCATCTGCTCCACCCCGCGGTAATTTGCATTTAAAAAAACAACCTTTCAGGCCGCTTTGTTTCGTTTTTACCGCAATATTTTATTTGATTTTATCAACCAAACCAGTTGCGGCTGTACATGAGGTTGCACCCGCGCCAAATTGCATTGTCGACCCGCCCCACAACTCGAAAGCTGCCATCTTCAAAGACCTCTCCAATATCGGCCGTTCGGATAAAGGCGCAACTGTGCGCATTGGCAAGGTCAACGCAATGGAAAATGCCCTTGCCACTTTTTCTGATCAAAAAGGGGTCGTTGATATCACCTGCCAATACACGAAGGGTAGAGGCAGGTCGAAAGATCCCATCATCTATGGCATACGCTTGGGAAGAGAGCTCTGTCATGCCGTATTCCGAATGCACATGGCGCACGCCGAGTTGTCGGCGCAATATTTCATGCAAGGCTTCTTTGGGGATTTCCTCTCTCCTACCCTTCATGCCACCTGTTTCCATAACGATGATCTCAGGATCGATGAACTGACCTTTCAGCGCATCGATCAAATCGAGGAGTGCGTAGCTCACAGACCAGAGGATGCACGGCTTTTCCTGCGGTCGACGGAGGAGCTCGATGAGTTCGGGTATTTTTTGGTGGTAAAATCCCGAGAGTGGATCATCGGTTTGGCGTATAAAATAGTGCACCATAGCGATGAGCGAAGACGCTGGTACGTCGAAGTAAGATGGCAGGAGGGCCAATATCCGATAGTTGCTGAGCGGGCCGTAATGTTCTTCAAAACCGCGCTTGGTGTTAGAGAGGTACTCATCCAAGGAGCGCATGTAATGCCTCGATCGAATATCGGTGCTCGTCCCACTACTGACGAATACGATTTCGGGGGTCCACTCACCGGTGACCACGCTGTGATGGCGAAAGAGATCAATGGGCAAAAAGGGTATTTCCTGCAGTGATTTTGGTATCACTGCAGACGCGCCAATTAATTCGACGTATTGTTTGTAAATCGGATTGTGGCGGACTTGGTGATGAAAGAGTGCTAGGGCTCGATCGAAAAAATCCGCATCGTTTCGGTGGTCAACAGGAGATGCTAGGCCCATGCACTCATCGCATTGCTCTGTAGCTATCGCTGCTGATTGGGCATCGATTGAAGGAAGTCGTCTGGATCGATTTCGACGTAATCGTCGGGAATGGCGAATACCTCCTCCTCAACGGGCTCTGTACTCAATTCCTCAGCGATAAAAGTGACGACTCCCTGGCCTGGGCTAAAGATGCGATACTCAAGGGGGAATCCCTTTAGTTGGAGCTTTCGGAATTCGGGGTGAAATGCTGTGGACGGGGCGATATCTCTTGTCACGTAGATATAGCTCTTCATCTCGTCATTGCCTTGGCTATCCCTTTTTATGAGTTCTACCAAGTAGGTGTTGTATCCGAGTATTTGTTTGGTCTTATCGTAATGGGGGATAATTTCGTATTCATCGGGGTTGATGGATTGGGAGAGCATGCCTTGCTCCTGGGCTTTTTCTACGGGCATAGTCATTTTCATCTTTTGCCCCATCATGCTCATTAAGATGACGATCGTCGAATCATCTTGGCCGTAAATCATGGAGGTGGATATCAGGCCTCCCATCATACCGCCGATATCGACCCGAACCTTTTTGGGGGTGAAGTACATGGTCCACTTCATGTTTTTCATCATCTCGGCCTGCATATCGGAGAGACCGTCTTCGTTGTGTACGTTGATATCAGCGATTTTATAGGTTATTTTTCCCGATGAGACGATTTTTTGCGCTGCCAGCTGGGGTGGCAATAAATAGCTCATTGT
>JALWKB010000223.1 GCA_026996805.1 Saprospiraceae bacterium
AAGGCCCTCGCCATGCGCATCTTCTACGATGCTATGGACATCATCAAAAAGCGCACGGACGAAAATCCCTACGAAATTTGGAAGAAGGCCCTTGAAAACGCCACGCCATACTTAGAGGTGCGTTCGCGGCGTATTGGTGGAGCGACCTTTCAGATACCGACTGAAATCCCCGAAAATCGCCGTATTTCCATTGGTATGAAATGGTTGATACAGTACGCCAAGCAGCGTCACGGCAAGGGGATGTCCGAAAAGCTCGCCGCCGAAATCATCGCCGCATCCAACAACGAAGGCGGTGCTGTCAAGCGCAAAAACGAAATGCATCGAATGGCCGAAGCCAACCGCGCTTTTGCGCACTTTAGAGTGTGAGCTGTTGAGAGTTAAAATGTTTGATGAGTTATGGCTAAGGATTTGAGATTTCTGAGAAATATCGGAATTGCCGCCCATATCGATGCCGGCAAGACGACCACGACGGAGCGCATCCTGTACTATACTGGTCTGACGCATAAAATCGGTGAAGTGCACGAGGGTGCCGCCACTATGGACCACATGGAACAGGAAAAAGAACGCGGCATCACAATCACCGCTGCGGCAACGAAGGTTCACTGGAACTGGCTCGGCAATACGTACGAAATCAACATCATCGACACGCCTGGCCACGTCGACTTTACTGTCGAGGTGGAGCGATCACTGCGCGTACTCGACGGTGCCGTGGCGCTCTTTTGTGCCGTGTCAGGGGTAGAGCCGCAGTCTGAAACCGTCTGGCGACAGGCAGACAAGTACAAAGTGCCGCGTATCGCCTTTGTCAATAAGATGGACCGCTCGGGGGCGGACTTCTTCCACGTCGTCGAAGACATACGCAACAAGCTCGGAGCCAATGCCATTCCGCTACAGGTGCCCATTGGCGTCGAAGATACCTTCCGCGGCGTGGTCGACCTCATCACCGATGAGGCCAAGATCTGGAACGAAGAGGATCTCGGCATGACGTATGAAGTGGTGCCCATCCCAGAAGACCTCGTCGACACGGTGCGGGAGTACAAGGAAAAGCTCCTCGAAGCCGTCGCAGAGTACGACGAGAGCCTGATGGAAAAGTATTTCGATGACCCCTCTTCGATCACGCCAGATGAAATACGAGCTGCTATCCGCAAGGCCGTCATCGACATGAGCATGACGCCAGTACTCTGTGGCTCGGCCTTTAAAAACAAGGGCGTGCAAGCCTTGCTCGATGCCTGTTGTGCCTTCCTGCCCTCACCACTGGACAAAGGGCCTGTGCAGGGGCGCAATCCCCAAACCGACCAAACCGAAGTGCGACGCCCAACACTCGATGATCCCTTCACTTCGCTGTGCTTTAAAATCACCACGGATCCCTATGTGGGACGTCTCGCCTTTATCCGCGTGTACTCAGGCCAACTCGAAGAGGGCAGCTACGTACTCAATACGCGTACGATGAAAAAAGAGCGCATGTCGCGACTCTATCAAATGCACGCCAACAAGCAAAATCCCATTAAAAAAGTAGAAGTCGGCGACATTGCGGCTGCGGTAGGATTTAAAAACATCCGCACAGGCGATACGCTCTGCGATGTCGATCACCCCATCGAGTTGGAGAGCATGTCCTTCCCCGAGCCCGTCATCGGTGTCGCCATCGAACCCAAGTCCCAAAAAGACATGGACAAGCTCGGCATGGCGCTCTCGAAGCTCGCCGAAGAAGATCCCACCTTCCGCGTGCGCTTCGACGAAGAGACCAACCAGACCATCATCAGCGGCATGGGAGAGCTGCACCTCGAAATCATCGTCGACCGCCTGCGCCGCGAGTTTAAAGTCGAATGCAATCAGGGACAGCCGCAAGTCAACTACAAAGAGCGCCTGACCAAAACGGTCGACCACACGCAGCGATTGAAAAAGCAAACCGGCGGTGCCGGACTCTTCGCCCAAATCTCTTTCGAAATAGGACCCGCTGATGAGGAGTTCCTCCAGAGCGAGGAGTTTAAGAGCGGCAAACAGCGCCTCCAGTTCGTCAACGACATCTTCGGCGGTGCCATACCCAAAGAGCTCATCCCTTCTGTCATCAAGGGCTTTGAAGCAATGATGGACACGGGCGTGCTGGCTGGTTACGCTCTCGAAAGCATGAAAGTGCGCGTCTACGACGGTCAAACCCATCCCGTCGACTCCAAACCCAT
>JALWKB010000224.1 GCA_026996805.1 Saprospiraceae bacterium
GAGTACTATGAAAGGCATTATGCACATCGGTAGGCTCCGTTGGATTGCCATGGTGTGGGTGCTGGCATGGGGGCTTTTGGCGATGGGCCAGCAGCCGTACCTTTGGGCCGACCTGCAGGAAGAGCTCACCAAGAGGGGCATTGACGAGGCCCAGTTTGTGCAAAAGCTCCGCCAACGCGGATTGGACCCGGAACAGCTTGCCCAACTCAGTCCGCAGGAGCTGCAGCGCTACCGGCCGCAATTGGAAGAAATACTCGAAGAGCTGCAGCGACCGATGTCGCCAAATGAGGAGCACACCGCGCCACCTCAAAGGCATGTGCAGCTCTCAGATACCATTTCGCCCAGGCATTCGAAAGTGGACGAAGTCCGCACCGATGCGGATACCCTCCGCCGCATGCAGCGCGAGGATGCCGTCTTTGGGCGTACGTATTTTGCCAAAGCTGTCCATCCCATCAGTGCTCGCGAGGTGGGTAATGTGCCGGGCTATTACGTGCTCGGCCCCGGCGATGTGTTACACATCGGAGTGTGGGGGGTGTCCCAACACGACGGGCAGTATGAAATTCGCACGGACGGCTATATCGAAGTTCCGCGTGTAGGGCGGATATACCTGCAGGGCAAGACTTTGGAGAAAGCGAGGCAAATCCTCTTGCGGGCGTTTGGGAGGTTTTTTAAAGTCGATGCGGCGCATTTTGAGGTGCAGGTCGTACAGCCGCGCATGCTCACCGTGCACATCTACGGGGAGGTGCCCGCGCCGGGTGCTTATCGGCTTTCGGCGGTTAATACGGCACTCAATGCGCTGGCAGCTGCTGGCGGTATCGACAGTCTGGGAAGTGTCCGCAACATCCGTCTCCATCGGGAGGGTAAAAAGATTGACATCGATATCTACCGTTGGATACGCGATCCGGCTTATGCGGCCGAGCTCTATTTACGGGATCACGATGTCATCTACGTGCCGGCGTCGGAACACATCGTCGACATTCGAGGGGCCGTGGTGCGGCCGATGCGGTATGAGTTGCGCAGTGGAGAGGGTTTGGCAGACTTATTGGAGTATGCTGGGGGATTTTCGCCGCGCGCGTATCGCGATTGGATTGTGTTGGTGCGCTATCAGGGGGGCAAGCGCGTACAGACCGATATTCCATGGCTGCAGTTGCGCGAGCAGGGCAAGGACTTTCCCTTATTGCCGGGCGACAGCCTTTACGTCTACAGCATGAGCGACAGCATCGAAAACGCCATTGTCATTGAGGGGGCCGTGCAGTATCCGGGCAATTACGCATGGCGGCCACAGGTGCGCATCTCCGATGTGCTCGAGCGTGCCCAGCTGCTGCCCAGTGCTTCGAAACAACGCGCGTACATCATGCGTCAGGGGGGCGACGGCAGGATCGAGGTTCTCCATTTCATACCAAGGGAGGTACTTCAACGTCCCCACGGGCCGGACGACTTGGCTCTACACCGCTATGATCGCATCTTCATACCCGACCAACGCCACAGTGTGGTGCGCCGCCATGTAGAGGTGCGCGGTGCAGTGCGCAATCCGAAGAAAATACCGTACGACATTCAGCGCAACTTCCATCTCTCCGACGCCCTGCTCATAGCCGATGGCCTCCAAGACCGCGCTTACCCGGAGGGATTTATTCTGCGTCGCGACTCCCTTCAGCTGCACAGCCGACATATTCTGCGGGTGCATTTTCTCAAGGCCCTTCAACATCCCCATACCGAGATGGATCCCCTACTCGAGCCGGGCGACATCGTCGAGGTACTCCATGATTCGAGTTTTCGGTATGAAATCTTTGTCTATGCCATTGGCGAGGTCAAAAATCCCGATACTTTCCGCTACTACGAGGGTATGGGGCTGAAGGATCTCATACTCATGGCGGGGGGACTGCTTCCCTCTACGGATTCGTCGCGCATCGAGTTGTTTCGGACCACGTGGCGCAATGGTAGATCGGTCATGGAGCGCTATGCGCTAAGCGTCGATACGGCCTTGCACGTCGACGGAGGCGATTTTGTCCTACAGCCCGGCGATAGGGTCGTGTTTCGGCGCAATCCCGCTTATCGGCCCATAGAGCTGGTGGAGATACGCGGCGAAGTGCGTTTCCCGGGAGCCTATGCCATTACGCGACAAAACTACCGCTTGCTCGACCTCATCGGCGATGCTGGCGGGCTCACCGAAGATGCCTTTATCGAGGGAGCAAGCTTGTTTCGCCGGCACAACAACGTGGGAAAAGTTGCGCTTCACCTGTCGAAGGCCATGCGGCATCCCGAGAGTGCCTACAACGTCTACCTCCGTGAAGGCGATGAAATCTACATCCCGCGACGCAGCAACCTCGTCACCGTACAGGGAGCGACCAACTACACCTCCGTGCTCACCCCCGAAGACAGCCTCGTCGAACAAAAGATTTCCTTCCCATACATCCCCGGCAAGAGCGCCATCTACTACGTCAACGAATTCGCCGGCGGCATATCCGACTATGGCGACCTCGACAAGATCACCGTCATCTATCCCAACGGGCGTGTGGCCAAGACGAAAAACTACTGGTTGTTTCGCAAGTATCCACCCGTCATGCCCGGTTCGACCATCTACGTAGGGTCGCGGCCTCCCACGCCGGAAGGTGCTCAAAAGGAAAAAGTCGATTGGGATAAAATCGTCGACAACACGCTCAAGCAGATTACGAGCATCCTCTCGCTGGTCATCCTCGCCCAGACGGTGGGCAAGCTCTGAGCATCGACGGCGAGGTATGGGGATAGTATGTCTTAATCGAAGGAGTGGCTATAAAACAGTTGGAGGTCGCCTGGCGTGTTGGCGTTGAAGAGCCATCCTTCGCTCTGTGGTTGAACGAGCTGCACATCGGTGTTGAGGAGAACTTTGCGTGGGCAGCTGTGTCCCTGGCGCAGGAATTCGAGCAAGTATCCGTAGGCGCGCGGCTCCCAGATGGTGCAGAGCGGGTCGGGCATTTGCGTGGCAGGGTTGACAAAAGCAGTGGCCACGGCAGAGGGGTTGCGGTGGGCCATCAAATACTCGAGGGCCTCGCGATCCAAACCGAGCAAATCGGTAGCTACCACGAGCCACGCGCGATTGGGATTGTGCATGAAGGCCGTCAAAATGCCACCCATTGGCCCCAGTCCCACAAAGCGATCGACCAACACCTCCTTGCCGTCGAAGGCCGACACCTGATCCGGCCGTATGGAAAAGTACACTTCCTCGACGTGGGCGTACAATTGGGTATAGAGGTATTCGCGGATGGGAAGGCCCGACTTCTGGATGGTCGATTTGTCGAATCCCATGCGCCGACTCTTTCCCCCGACTAAGACGAGGCCGTTGATCATAGGGGTGTGCAGGTGCAGGAACTGCTCTACACAATGGATCCACGTGTCGACATCATCATAGGGATAGACGGGTATATCGCTCCGCCCTTGGAGAAGATCCGAAAAGAGCTCGTCCATGGGGTAATCATCGTCTTTTTGGAGGACGCACAAGACGCGCGTGAGCTGCTCCTTACGCTTGCGGAGGGATTCCCACTTGCGGGCATCGGCTACGATGATTTGTGTCTTGGCGGCAAAGTGGTTGCCGTTGACGAGTACGAGGTCTGCCTCGTCTAAGGAGCGACGCCATTCCACCTCAAAGAGGCTCTTTTGGCGACGATAGGTGTACGACTCCTCGCCGAGGTGGAGGAGGCTAAAGAAGGGACTCTTGGATTCGTCGTGTACGTCGGCACTGCGATGGATGCCGTCGACGTAGGCGATTTTTTTGTCGGGGAGGCGTGCAGCTATGCGCTGGGCGAGCTGTTCGATATCCGCACAGCTCGCCCCGTAGATGGCGATTTCAACGCGGCCGAAGGCGCCTCGCTCTGGTTTGGTCAATTCGACGTGTTTGGATCCCATAGGCAATGCATTGTTGCGATGGCTTGGAGATTGTGCGGCGCAAAATATAATATTTTTTCTATCATTGGGGGAAATTTTTCGCATGAACAAGAAGCCGAAGATCCACGTGTTGGAGGCCTTAGCGCCGGTGGTGTTTTTGGTGGCATTGTTGGCGTACAACGTGCAAGCTGTCTTTGGCGATGAGGCATTGAGTGGCTCCAATCAGCTGGCCCTGTTTTTTGGAGCGGCCGTGGCAGCGCTCATTGGATTTCGGCACAAGGTGCCGTTTAGCTACATGATGGATCGCGTGGCCAAAAACATCTCATCGACGAGTGGGGCGATACTCATCTTGCTCTTTGTCGGGGGGCTGGCGGGTACGTGGCTCATCAGTGGCATCGTGCCTTCGATGATATACTACGGACTCAAGATACTCAACCCTACGATCTTTTTAGCTGCTACGGTGGTCATCTGCTGCATCGTGAGCCTTGCCACGGGTAGCAGCTGGAGTACGACGGCTACGGTGGGCATTGCACTCATCGGCATCGGCAAGGCCCTGCAGATACCCGAAGGGATGATAGCAGGAGCGATCCTCTCAGGCGCCTATTTTGGCGACAAGATATCTCCGCTGTCGGACACGACCAATCTCGCAGCAGCCGTGGCAGAGGTGGATCTCTTTACGCACATACGGTATATGCTCTACACGACGGTACCCTCGATTACGATCACCTTGGTCCTCTTTGTTGTACTGGGATTTTTTCGTCATATCGACCCGCAACAGAGTGTGGAGGTGGACGACATGCTTCGGGCTATTGAGTCGACGTTTTACATTCACCCTGTGCTCTTGCTCGTGCCGGCGTTGGTGATCTATTTGATTGTGCGGCGTACCCAGCCGCTGATTGCCTTGATGCTCGGCACGGTCTTGGGTGGGGTCTTTGCGGTGATCTTTCAGCCGCACGTGTTGGAAGCTTTGGCGGGCGGGGTATCCCTCGACTTTCGCACGGCGTATAAAATCGTGTTTGATGCCATCACGGTGGAGACGGCCATTGAGACCGACAACGCGGTGTTGCGGGAGCTCTTCAGCTCGTCGGGTATGTCGGGAATGTTGGGCACCATTTGGCTCATCATTGGGGCGATGACGTTTGGCGGTGTGATGGAGGCCATCGGGGCTCTGGATGCCATCAGTCAGGCCCTGCTGCGCGCCGCTCGCGGAGATTTCGGAGCCTTTTTCAGTACGGCCACCACTTGCATCTTTTTCAACGGGACGGTGTCCGACCAGTACCTCGCCATTGTCGTGCCGGGCAAGATGTATAAGAAGACCTTCGACGACCGTAGGCTTGCGCCCGAAAACCTCAGCCGCACCCTCGAAGACTCCGGCACCGTCACTTCCGTGCTCTTCCCATGGAACACGGGAGGTGCCTACAACTCCCGTGTGCTCTCCGTCGACACCGTTCAATACCTTCCCTTTGCGTTTTTCAACCTGCTCAGCCCGCTGATGACGCTCCTCTTCGCATTCTTTAAAATCCGCATTCGCTATTGTCCCAGAACGCCATCGCAACCATAGCCCTGTGGGGCTAGATGTCGCGATCGGGCAAGTACGATTTTATACCCTATAAAAAGACAACGCTTCGCTGTGGGATGAAACCTTGATAGGGCTTGTGGGTGGTGGCCCCTTGACTATATCGCCAAAATGCGTATATTCGCAAGGATGAAATCGTGCGTCGGACGATGAAGCGGGCGAAGGTGTTGAGCGAAAAGGCCAGGCCGCGGGGCGCCTATCCCCATATCAAACGGGTGGGAGATTGGCTCTTTGTCAGTGGCACCAGTGCACGCCGTCGTGACAACACCATTGCGGGGGCAGAAGTCGACGAGATGGGCACGACGCGACTGGATATCCGCCAGCAGACGCGCGCGGTGATCGAAAACATACGCGACATACTCGCTACCGAAGGCGCTGGGCTCGACGATGTGGTCGATGTGACAACATTTTTGGTGCATATGAACGACTTCGGCGGGTACAACGAGGTGTACGGCGAGTACTTTGACGAAAGCGGCCCGACGCGTACCACGGTGGCCGTTCATCAGCTGCCGCATCCGCATCTACTCATCGAGATGAAAGTCATTGCGTATAAACCCTTACACGATGAAGACGATCGATAAGAAGTACGTCAGCGTGCATTACAGCAAGTACCTGCAGCTGGATAAGATCCTCTCGGCCCAGCACCTTCGAAGCGTCGAGATCGGCAAGCCTGCCCACGACGAAATGCTCTTCATTATCGTCCACCAGGTGTACGAACTGTGGTTTAAGCAGATCAATTACGAGCTGTACTCCATCATCGACGATCTCAACGTGCCCTTTGTGCCCGAGGAAAAGCTGTTGCACATCGTCCAGCGCCAGGAGCGCATCATCGAGATTCTCAAGCTGGCGGTGCAGCAGATACACCTGCTCGAGACGATGACACCTTTGGATTTCCTTGAGTTTCGCAATCTTCTCTTGCCCGCTTCGGGATTTCAGAGTTTTCAATTCCGCGAGTTTGAAGTGCTCCTCGGCCTGCGCGAAGGCGATCGGTTGACGTACAAGTCGGATACGCGCTATTTGTCGGAGTTTAATCCCGAACAACAGGCCCATCTCGAAAAGCTCGAGAGCGAGGGGCACACGCTCTTCGATGCCATCGAGCGCTGGCTGGAGCGCACGCCATTCTTGCAGACCGAATCGTTTAGCTTTGTCGAGCACTACCGCAAGGCGGCCAATGCGATGTTTGACGAAGAGATCGCCAACATCCGAAGCTGCGAAACACTGAGCCCCGAGCAAAAACAACAGCGCATCGGCATGTTGGAGACGACGCGCACCTATATCGAACAGGTGCTTGATCCGCACCACTACGAGCAGCTGCGGCAGAAAAAGATCATGCGCCTCAGCTATAAAGCCGTCATAGCTGCACTGTTCATACATCTCTACCGCGAAGAACCTCTCCTACAATTGCCCTATCGGTTGCTCTCACGGCTGATGGACATCGACGAGTTGCTCACCCTTTGGCGCTATCGGCACGCTCAGATGGTGTTGCGCATGATTGGGCGAAAAGTCGGTACGGGCGGCTCTTCGGGGTACGACTATCTGGTGCAGACCGTGCAGCACAATCAGGTGTTTGCCGATTTTCACAATTTGGCCACCATGCTCATTCCGCGTTCGCAGGTGCCGCCCTTGCCCAATGCGGTCAAGCGCAAGTTGGGATTTCACTATTTTAACGGCGATGATGTGGAAGATTAGCGCTTATGACGATCGATATACATACGCATATCATGCCGCCGACCATGCCGCGGTGGGCTGAGCGCTTCGGCTATGAGGGCTTTGTCCACGTCGAGCGTGAAGATGCCTGTACGGCCTGTATGTACGTCGGCGAGCGGTTTTTTCGCCGCGTGGGGAAGAACACTTGGGAGGCGGAAGCGCGCATCGAAGACTGCGATCGCCATGGGGTCGATGTGCAGGTCTTGTCGATCATACCCGTGTTGTTTTACTACTGGGCCAAGCCGAACGATGCACTGCAGACGGCGCAGTACTTCAACGATTACATTGCCGAAGTGGTTGCTGCGCATCCCGGCAGGTTTGTTGGATTGGCGACGCTGCCCATGCAAGACGTCCATCTGGCCTGCAAGGAAATGGAGCGCGCCAAGCGCGAGCTCGGGCTTGCAGGGGTTGAGATCGGCACGCACGTCAACGGCGTCAATCTCTCCGATCGGCGCTTCGACGAGTTTTTTGACACGGCGCAGGCGCTCGACATGGCCATCTTTGTCCATCCGTGGGATGTCATGGCTCGCGACCGCCTTGAGAAGTACTGGCTCCCCTGGTTGGTGAGCATGCCGGCGGAGACGAGCGCAGCGATATGTTCGCTCATCTTTGGCGGGGTCTTTCGGCGCTATCCGCGGTTGCGCTTTGCCTTTGCCCACGGCGGTGGATCGTTTCCCATGACCTTTGGCCGCATCCAGCACGGTTTTGACGTGCGTCCGGACCTGTGCGCCGTGGACAACGACGAGCCGCCCTCGGCCTATCTCGGTCATTTCTGGGTCGACAGCATCGTCCACAATCCCGATGTGCTCCACTTTTTGATATTACTACTCGGCGAAGATGCCGTTTGTCTCGGGTCGGATTATCCGTTTCCACTCGGAGAGCTTGAGCCCGGCAGGTTGATCCGACAGGATGCGACGCTATCCGATCGCGTCAAGCGCAAGCTCCTCGGCACGAATGCGCTGCGCTGGCTTTACGGCGGCACCGAGCGCGTGCCCCGTCCCTTGCGCGAGCGCATACCGACGACACAATCGACGGCGTCATGAGAGCGAAGCTGAGCTTCGAAGACAGTCTGGCCTTTGCCCAACAGCTCGACCGCGAAGACCCACTCCATCGCTACCGCGAGGAGTTTTACATCCCCATGTGCGACGGCCGTGCATGCATTTACTTCTGTGGCAATTCGCTGGGGCTACAACCCCGCCGTGCACGGCACTACATCGACGTGCTCCTCGAAGACTGGGCGCGCATGGGCGTCGAAGGTCATTTTAAGAGCCGCCATCCGTGGTACAGCTACCACGAGATGTGTATCGACAGCTTGGCTCGGCTGGTGGGCGCTAGGCCTGAAGAAGTGACTGTGATGAATTCCCTAACCGTCAACCTCCACCTGATGCTGGTGAGTTTTTATCGGCCGACGCCGTCGAAGTACAAGGTGTTGATGGAGCCCAAGCCCTTTCCGTCGGATGCCTACGCCGTGGCCTCGCAGATGCGCTATCACGGCTATGATCCGAGCAGGGGTCTGCTCTTTGTGCCCGACGACGGCCGCGGCTATGTGCCGCTTGAGGCATGGGAGCAGATGCTCGACGAGCACGGCGATGCCATTGCGCTGGTGCTCATCGGTCAGGTCAATTACTACAGCGGCCAGGCCTTTGACTTGCGGGCTATTGTAGAGCTGGCCCATCGGCATGGCTGTATGGTAGGCGTCGACTTGGCCCACGGTGTAGGCAACCTGCCGCTCGAGCTACACGACGACGGTGTCGACTTTGGGGTGTGGTGTAGCTACAAATACCTCAACAGTGGCCCGGGAGGACCTGCCGGCATCTTTGTGCATCAGCGCCATTTGGGGCAGCGCGAGCTGCCGCGCTTTGAGGGCTGGTGGGGGCACAACAAGGACACTCGCTTTGCGATGCCGTTGGAGTTTGATCCCTTGCCTACGGCGGAGGCATGGCAGCTGAGCAATCCGCCCATAGCGGCGCTGGCGCTCCATCGGGCTGCCCTCGACTTGTTTGACGAAGTGGGCATGCCCGCCTTGCGCCAAAAGTCCCTCGAGCTCACCGATTATCTGCTCTTTTTATTGCGGGAGATCGACGACGGCCGCCTGCGGCTCCTCACTCCTGCACGTGCCGACGAGCGCGGCTGTCAGCTCTCCCTGTCGATTGAAGGAGTGGGTAGGGAGGTGTACCGACAGCTCAGTGCTGCCGGGGTAGTGGTCGACTGGCGCGAGCCCGACGTCCTCCGCGTTGCTCCTGTACCGCTGTACAACACCTTTGAGGAGGTCTACCGCTTTGCAAGGATACTCAGGGAAGTGCTCTCTATGCTTTGATGAGTGTGGGGGCATAAAATCGTTGGAGGGGTGAGGGG
>JALWKB010000225.1 GCA_026996805.1 Saprospiraceae bacterium
TTCCCTTACTTTAAGGGAAGGCGTTTGACACAGCATGAAATCGTGCTCCTCAAAGAGCAATTCCCAGAATTAAATGTGTACTTTACACGCCACTTAAGAGCAAGGTGATGAATTACTACCAGTTTCTTAAAAACAGCATACGGCACATTCGCACTACGGGCACAATCACGCGGAGCTCGCGTACGACCTGCAAGATGATGATCCGCAATGTAGACTTTGACAAGGGGCGTTACTTCGTCGAGCTCGGCGGAGGCGACGGTGTCATGACCCGATACATCTTGCGCGCCATGCATCCCGACGCAAAGTTGATGACCTTTGAGATCAATCCCGATTTCATCCGCGCATTGCATAAAATTGACGACCCCCGTCTCATCGTCATCTCCGACCAGGCCCAAAAGCTCCCTCATTACTTAAATGAACATCACTTCCCCCATGCCGATGCTATTATCTCTTCCTTGCCCTTGCTGGTCATTCCGTCTGATGAGCGCACTGCCATCGTCGAAGCCTGTCGTGAATCGCTGCGACCAGGGGGCACCTTTAGCCAAATACACTATAGCCCCGCGCTCAAAAACTTCTACGGCTACATCTTCGGCAATGTCGAAATGAAATTCGTACTGCTCAATCTGCCACCGGCTTTTATCATGTACTGCCAAAAAAGCAACGAACATGTTTAAGCTCGACGTTCCCAAACTCCGGCAGTGTTGTACTACCCCCGGCCCGCCCGGCTTCGAACATCGCATACGTAAGCTCATCGCCCAGTGGCTCGAGCCTCATGTCGACGAGCTCTATACCGACAACGTGGGCAATCTCATCACCCGCATACGCGGTCGAGACTCGTCGAAACGCGTAGCCTTAGCTGCCCATATGGACGAAATCGGCTTTATCGTCCACCACATCGACGAAGAGGGCTTTGTGCGCTTCTATCCCTTGGGAGGCTTTGATCCCAAGACACTCACCGCACAGCGCGTCATCATCCACGGACGAAAAGATATCCTCGGCGTCATGGGCACCAAGCCCATACACCTCATGCGCGAAGAAGAACGCAAACAATTGCCCAAAATCGAAGACTACTTTATCGACACGGGACTAAAACGCGATGCACTTCTCCAATACATTGCCGTAGGCGACCCCATCACACGCGAGCGCGACCTGGTCGAAATGGGAGACTGCATCAATGCCAAAAGCCTCGACAACCGCCTTTCGGTCTATATCCTCACTGAAGTATTGAAAGAGCTGGCCAAGACCACACCTCCGTATGATATCTACGGAACGTTTACCGTCCAAGAAGAACTTGGCCTACGCGGGGCCTACACCGCCGCACACAGCATCAATCCCGACTTCGTCATCAACCTCGATGTGACGATTGCCTTTGATGTGCCCGGGGCCCAACCACACGAATACGGCACGCGCCTTGGCCACGGCGTGGCCATCAAAATCATGGACGCCACTGTCGTCAGCGACCCGCGGATGGTGCGCTATCTTAGACAAACCGCCGAAAAACACCAAATCCCCCACCAGGACGAACTCCTCCCCAAGGGCGGAACAGACACCGGCCCCTTACAGCGTGCCGGTCGCTCCGGCGCCATCTCAGGAGCATTGTCCATCCCCACTCGCCACCTCCACCAGGTCATCGAAACAGCCCACAAAGATGATATCCTACACACCATGCAACTCCTCTATCACGCCGTACTCGATATGCCCAATTTCCCATGGGCAGAAGACCCCTTCTGAGGATCACGTCTGTGACCTCCATCACCGTCCGTACTGTCCATGACAACCCATCATCGACCACAGGCGTTATTGTGTATGAAATCGTTGACACAAAAAAACATCGGAATATGAGCTACTACATCACGACGACCATCAAGGACAAATGGAGCTTCGACGAAGCCATCGAAAAAGCAACGCAAGCGCTAAAAGAAGAAGGCTTCGGAGTGTTGACCGAAATCGACGTCAAAGCCACACTGAAGAAAAAGCTCGATGTCGATTACTACAACTACAAAATCCTCGGTGCGTGCAATCCACCCTTTGCGCATAAAGCACTACAGGCCGAAGACAAAATCGGCGTGATGCTGCCCTGCAACGTCATCGTCCAAGAAAAAACGCCGGGCACCATCGAGATCTCCGCAGTAGATCCCTTGGCATCCATGCAAGCGATAGACAAT
>JALWKB010000226.1 GCA_026996805.1 Saprospiraceae bacterium
TGAGAGGAGTTTTGCGCGCTGTCGGTCGTTTGGGCTCGAAGAAGTACGTCCTATCCGTGCCCATCTCGTGAAAGTCGGTATACACATGCGGATACCAACGGTGAAAGATTTTCAAACGCCCTCGACTCTCCGGATGAACAGCCAGCAGCAAGTCCCGATTGAGGTCAAACCAGTAGTGATTGGTGCGGCCGCGAGGCCATGCCTCTCGGTGTTCTTCGTCATAGGGATCCGCTATGGGGTGTTTGCTCTTGCGCGAATTGACCCACTGGGAATGCCGGTCGCGGCCGTCGGGATTGATGACGGGATCGAGGATGACCACTGCATGCTTGCGATATTGTTGGATTTCGGGGTGTTCGGAAGCAACAAGCGTATAGGCAAGCCACATCGCAGCCTCTGCACTCGATGGCTCGTTACCGTGTATGTTGTACCCCATGTAGAGAATGACCGTCGTATCCGCCTCACTTTCCCCCTTGCCAAAAATCGCCTCGACATGACGGGTACGTATCTGGTCGAGATGTCCCAGACTCAAAGCATTGGAAATATACGCCACGATGAGAGGCCGCTCTTCATACGTGTAGCCATACGTGTCGACCTGTATGCGAGGGGATACATCCTCCAAATAGGCAAAATAATCGGTGATGCGGTCATGACGCGTGTGGTACTTGCCCGTGGTGTATCCCAAAAAGTCCTCCGGGCTTTTGATGTGTTGTTGATAGGGAGGATAGGTATGAAATTGTTGTCCGCGGAGCTCGTGGGATTTCAGTGGGAGCAGCGACAACAAAGCGAGCATGGACAGTACATACCCGCTAAACCTCTTTTTGATTGCACATTTCATACAATGACGATTTAATAGCCTTGAAGCAATAGCCAGCCAAAGTTAGGGTAAATGTGTAATTTTACCCGCATCAAAACGCGCTGGTGAAGTACAGGAGTATATACATCGCTGCCTCCTCTCAGCACGTCGGCAAGACGACTACTACCTTAGGGTTGGTCTCCAACTTTGCCTCGCGCGGGCTCAATGTAGGGTATTGCAAGCCCGTAGGGCAAAAGTACCTCGACTTTGGCCAGTTTCGCGTCGACAAAGACACGCTTTTGTTCATGGACCTGCTCCGCTTCGAAATCCAACCCGAAATACACTCACCCGTCATCCTCGGAAGCGGCACGACCGTCGAGTATCTCGATCACCCCGAGGCCTTTCCGTTTGAGGAGCGCATAAAATACGCGAGGGAACAACTCGAACAGCGGCACGATTTGATCATCTACGAAGGTACGGGCCATCCCGGCGTGGGTAGTATCGTGGGCATATCCAATGCACGGGCCGCGCAAATGCTCGATGCCCACGTCGTCATCGTCTTAGAGGGCGGCATCGGCAAGACCATCGATATGCTCAACCTGTGCCTGACCTTTTTCAAAAGCCACCACGTACCCGTCATCGGCGTCATACTCAATAAAGTGCACGTCGAAAAGATCGAAAAAGTGCGAAAATACGTCCAGAAATACCTCGACAAAATTGGGCTTCCGCTGCTCGGCGTCATACCCTACGACAAAAGCCTGGCCTTCCCCGTCATGCGCACCATAGCTAGAGCCGTTAAGGGCGTTGTCTTAGAAAACTCCGAATACCTCGACAATAAAATCGAAGACTTAGTTGCCGGCTCCTTGCTCGACCAACAGGACTGGACCAAGGAACGCGCCCTCTTGCTGGTGACACCCGCTACGCGTTTTAAAGAGTCGGTCGAAAAGATCATCAAAAACACCGAAGGCCTCGAACTCAAGCGTGCCCCTCTTGCCGGCATGGTCATCTGTGGCCAAGGCGAAATCGACGACAAGTCCATGGACTTCATCCGAAAGTACAAAATCCCCTTGGTCCAGACCAATCTCGACACCTTTGGCAGTGTCATCCGCATTTCGAACATCGAGGTGAAGATCAACCGCAGCACCCCCTGGAAGGTCAAACGCGCTATTGAGCTGATTCGCGAAAACGTCAATATGGATGCCATGCTCAGCCCTCTGTAAATTTTGGGCGATTTTACCTCTGATTTACAAGCGTTTGAAAGGGTGAGATGTAAAAAAATCTCGTTACAGGTATTGTCCGTAACCAAAAGACGTTGTACCTTTGCACACCATTTTTGTATAGGCTCCAGAAGCGTGAAGTCTTAAATCATCGGAAAAGTGAAACAGCGCTGCTATAAAACACGGTTCTTCAACAAGAGACAGGTACCCACCAAGTGGTACATCGTCGATGCGGAAGGCATGGTCCTCGGTCGACTGGCTTCCCGCATTGTGCCCATCCTGCGCGGCAAGCACAAGCCACAATTTACGCCCCACGAGGACCTCGGCGATCACGTCATCGTCATCAATGCCGAAAAGATTCGCCTGACGGGCAAAAAATGGGAGCAAAAAGAATATCAGCGCTATAGTGGCTACCCCGGAGGACAGAAAGTCATGACCGCCCGCGAGATCTTCCAGCGGGATCCTCGGCGTCTCATCGAGCTTGCCGTCAAGCGTATGCTGCCAAAGACCCGTCTGGGACGCCGTCAGTTTCACAAATTGCACGTCTTTGTCGGTCCTGATCACATACATAAAGCACAAAAACCCGAACCACTCGTATGGAAATGATCAATGCTGTCGGAAGGAGAAAAGCCTCGTCGGCCCTGGTGTTCCTCCAAAAGGGCTCAGGCACAATACGCATCAACAAGCGCGAGCTCGAAGACTATTTCCCAATGGCTTACCTGCGCAAATCCTTGATGGAACCCCTCGTCGTCACCGATACACAGGGGCAATTCGACATCAAAGTCATCGTCAGAGGTGGAGGCATCAAGGGACAAGCAGAGGCCATACGTCTGGGCATCGCTCGCGCCTTACTCAAAGTCAATGCGGATTACCGTCCGCTGTTAAAGCAAAAAGGCCTGCTCACACGCGATGCGCGCATCGTCGAGCGAAAGAAATACGGCAAGCCCAAGGCACGAAAGAGCTTCCAGTTCAGCAAACGCTAATCGTATCGATGCAGCTATAAATCTATGTCTATGAGCCAGGTAGAAACAAAGAGCGAAGTACAAATACCCATTCCGAGCTTTGACGAACTCCTAAAAAGCGGAGTCCACATCGGGCATCTGCGCCGCAAGTGGAACCCCAAAATGCGCCCCTATATCTTTGCCGAACACAAGGGCATTCACATCATCGACCTCAATAAGACGCGCGATTTGCTTCAAAAAGCCACCCAATACGTCTATAACGTGGCCAAACAAAAGAAAAAAATCCTCTTCGTGGCCACTAAGAGCCAAGCCAGTAGCATCGTGCGTCAGGCGGCTGAATCGGTCAACATGCCCTACGTCACCGAACGCTGGCTCGGCGGCATGCTCACCAACTTTGCCACCATTCGCCGCTCTGTGCGAAAGATGGAAAACATCGAGCGCATCCTCAAAGACGAGTCCGTTACCACCCTCACCAAAAAAGAGCGCCTGCTGCTGCAACGCGAAAAGGCCAAATTGCAAAAGGTCTTGGGCGGTGTGCTTGACCTGACACGCCTGCCCACAGCCCTCTACATCGTCGACATCCACTACGAACATCTCGCCGTCAAAGAAGCCCTGCGCCTCGGCATCCCCACCGTAGCCATGGTCGACACCAACACCGATCCGACACTGGTGGACTTTCCTATCCCAGCCAACGACGATTCCGCCTATTCGATAAAAATTATTACGCAGACAATTGCCAACGCCATTCGATTGGGGCAAGAAGCCGCCCAAGAAGATAGCATGGACATGGAAGACGATTTCTAACCTGAAAAAAAATCAATTCTAACAAGTATAAAACAGTACACCAATGAGCTATACAGTTAGTGCAAGCGATGTCAAGCAGCTCCGCGAATTGACGGGAGCTGGAATGATGGACTGTAAAAAAGCCCTCATCGAAGCCGAAGGCGATATCGAAAAAGCCATCGAAAATCTCCGCAAAAAAGGGCAAAAAATATCCGCTAAGCGCGCCGCTCGCCAAGCCAAAGAAGGCGCCGTCATCGCCATCGTCAACCCCGAAAAGACGCGCGGCGTCGTCATCCGCCTGAGCTGCGAAACCGACTTCGTAGCCAAAAACGAAGACTTCGTCCAAATGGCGCGCAATATCGCTCAAATAGCCCTGGACAATTTCCCCCAATCGAAAGAAGAGCTGCTCAACCTTCCCTACGACGATAAGCTCTCCGTCGGCGAAAAGATTACCGAGCAAGTTGGCGTCATCGGTGAAAAAATCGAGCTGGTGGATTACCGCTTCATCGAAGCACCGGTCGTCTCCGACTACATCCACATGGGCAACAAAGCGGGCGTCATCGTCGGCCTCAACAAAGCCGTCGAAGGAGCCTACGAGGCAGGTCGTAACGTCGCCATGCAGGTGGCTGCTATGAAACCCATCGCCGTCGACGAAGGCGATGTGGATCAAGCCATCATCGACAAGGAAATGGAAATCGGCATGGAACAGGCCCGCCGCGAAGGCAAACCCGAACACCTGCTGGAAAACATCGCCAAGGGCAAGGTCAAAAAGTTCCTCAAAGAAAATACCCTGCTCAACCAAGTATATGTCCGTGACGGTAAGATGACTGTACGGCAATACTTGCAGTCGATCGATCCAGAACTGACCGTCACGGCCTTTGAGCACTTGATGCTGGGATAAAGGCGTCGATACGCGATATACATGCTGAAGTACCGAAGGATACTCCTCAAGCTCAGTGGAGAATCGCTCATGGGCGAAAAGGGCTTCGGCATCGATGCGCGCATGCTGGGCCACTACGCCGAGCAAATCCGCAGCCTCGTCGACATGGGCGTACAGATAGCCATCGTCATCGGCGGCGGCAATATCTTTCGAGGGCTCGATGCTGAAGCATGTGGCATCGAGCGCGTGCAAGGTGATTATATGGGTATGCTCGCCACCTGCATCAACGGCCTTGCTCTACAAAGTGCACTCGAACAACACGGCGTCTTCACGCGTCTGGTCTCCGCCATAGAGATGAAAGCCATCGCCGAGCCCTATATCCGCCGTCGTGCGATACGCCATCTCGAAAAGGGTCGTGTAGTCATCTTTGTCGCCGGTACAGGCAATCCCTACTTCACTACCGATACCGCAGCTGCCCTTCGCGCCAGCGAAATCAACGCCGACGTCATACTCAAAGGTACCCGCGTCGACGGCATCTACGACAAAGACCCCGAAATCCACAAAGATGCGCAAAAATTTCAGCGACTATCCTTCGACGAAGCCCTCCGCCTCGGTATACGCGTCATGGACTTGACAGCCTTCACGCTCTGCCGCGAAAACAATATTCCCATCGTCGTCTTCGACATCAACAACCGCACGAACTTAGTCAACCTCGTCAAAGGAGAGCCCATCGGCACGGTGGTAGCCGGTACCGAATGATCCACCGCATTCGCTGTAAAAGTGAGCGCCGTACAGTACCTGTGTAGCTCCTATTTAGCTTAGAAGACAGTCTATGAAGGCGTGTAATTGCCGCTATAGCGCTGATGGGTAGAGGGTCTGCATTTGTGCGCGATAGGAGCGAGCGGCTTGCTCGACAGCTTCTTCCCACGATCCGTTGCCACGGGCGTAGAGTATACCGCGCGAAACATTGACCAAGAGTCCGCTGCCATCGCGGCGCCTTGCGTATTTCCACACTTCCTCGAGCTGCCCCCCTTGCGTACCTACACCAGGAACGAGCAGGAAGTGGTCTGGTGCGATGGCGCGTAGACGTCGAAGCATGCCCCCCCGTGTAGCACCGGCGACAAACATCAGTTGCTCCGGCGAAAAGGCCTCGGACAATTGTCGTACTACGATTTCATACAGCCGCGTATCATCCGCACATGGATGAAGTTGAAAATCTGCACTTCCCGGATTGGAGGTCAAAGCCAGCACAATGGCACATTTGCCTTCGTATTCGGTAAAAGGGCGGATGCTGTCCAACCCCATGTAAGGGGATACTGTCACAGCATCGACCCCGAAGTGTTCGAAAAATGCGCGTGCGTACTGCTCCGACGAATGTCCAATATCGCCGCGCTTGGCATCGGCAATGAGGAAATGGGAAGGTCCGATGTATTGGATAATGCGCTCGATGAGGGCGATGCCCTTGCTGCCGTACCGTTCGAAAAAGGCCCAATTGATCTTGTACGCCACACAATGGGATCGGGTGCGGTCGATGACGCGATGGAGAAAGTACTCAATGGTCTCAATAGGATTGTGAGCATGCGGAGGTGGTATCCGCTCGATGAGGGGATCGAGGCCTACACAGAGAAAATTTTTATCGTCGACGATGCGCTGTGTTAATTCCCGAAGGGTCATGCTTTGAGGCCTATGACGGACTTCACTTGTGGAAAGTGTTCTCGGATGAGCTGTTCGATAGCCAGTCGGGTGGTGTATTCGGAGATTTCACAATGGGAGCAGTTGCCCTTCCAGCGGACGATGAGTTCGTTGTTTGGAGTCAGTTCGACCACTTCAATGTTGCCCTCGTCGCGCTTGAGAAATGGCCGGATGCGATCGAGTACGCGATCGATGCGCTTGAGCATATCTTCTCGTGCCGTAGAGCTCTTCCCCATTATCGCGTGGTGATTTTGACGATTTTGGTCGGTTCGAGCTTGCGATTGCGCTCTTCGACAGCATGGACAAATCGATCGACGAGTTCGTACCACACGGCCCCTTCGGGTTTGTCTTTGCGGAGTGCGGCAGGCACACCCTGATCACCGCCTTCGCGGATAGACATCACAAGGGGAATACGTGCCAATACGGGCGCTTCAATCATTTTAGCCAGCTTATCTGCACCGCCCTGACCGAAGATGTAATACTTGTGATCGGGCAGCTCCGCTGGGGTAAACCATGCCATGTTTTCCACAATGCCGAGGATGGGTACACCGATATTCTCGAGGCGAAACATGTTGGCTGCTTTGAGTGCATCGGCGATGGCCACCTCTTGTGGAGTGGTGACGATCAACGCCCCCGTCAAAGGCAGGGTTTGGACAAGTGTCAGCTGAATATCTCCTGTCCCAGGAGGCAGATCGATGATCAAATAGTCCAAATCCGGCCATCGACATTGACGTACAAACTGCTGTACGATGCTCGACAGCCGTGGGCCGCGCATGACGACAGCCTGCTCAGGGCGAATGACAAATCCGATCGACATGATCGGCATGCCGTTGTACACCGGCGGTATCATCATGGGTACGCCGTAGATGGTGTGTACTTCGGGGCGCACCCCTTGCATGCCGAGCATCGTCGGTATACTTGGGCCATAAAGATCCGTATCTAGGATACCGGTGCGATATCCCGCTTGGTGTAGGGCTACGGCCAAATTGACGGCAACAGTGGACTTGCCTACCCCTCCCTTACCCGATGCAACGGCGATGTAATTTTGCACTTGAGGTAAGGGGTTTTCGCTGCCCTCTTCCGCACTGCGCACCGCCACGTGGATATCTACTTCTGCCTCGGGATAAATCGTCTGGATCTCACCAATACACGAAAAAATGAGTTCATCTTTGTAAGGGGCATTGGGATCCGGCAGGAGAAGGGTAAAAGAGACGTGATTGCCTTCCACCTTGAGATCGCGCACCATCTTGGCTTCTAAGAGATGCTTGCCGCTTACAGGGTCAATGACCTTGCGCAGCGCCGGCAAAATCTTGTTGGCATCAATCATGGACCTGTCATTGGTGGTGTGAAAGTCATTTACTTAAAATACAGCTGCGAAGTCGAATTGTTCGTATGGGGCAATGGACTATGGACTACGGCATGTAGACCAGCGCAAAGTGAATCTTATACGGAATCACATTGCGAATGAGATCGCCATCCTCGTAGCGATGAATAGGCCAGAAGGCCTGCGTATAGCGCACCTGACCGGCCAAATAGGGTGTGAAAAAGTACTGCCCTCCAAGTAGGACCCCAAAGAAATGCTTGCTGAGAAAATCCGTGATGGGAAATCCTCCACCTAAGATGCGAAAGGCCCGACCATACTGAAGACCCATATCAAACTCAAAGCGATAGAAATCTGCAGCGCCCTCTCTCCGTTCGACCATCCAATCCTTGTATTTAAAAATCAGCGGAAAGCTCACGTAGTCTAAGATGATTTGCCCCGGGTCTTTGGGGTTGGTAAAGGCCGTAAAGACGCTGCTGCCCTGTTGGTCGTAGAGCATTTCAAGGGCAATGTCCCATCGGGGGTGGAGGGACGTACGCACAGTGACCCCCCCGAGCAATCCGATCTTTCGGTATCCATAGATGTTGTCGCCGTCGATTTGCGAAAAGTTGATGCCCACCAACATTCCACCACGGAAGGTCTGGGCCGATCCACTATTAGGAATCGACAGCACGCTGTAGCACACCAAAGCGACCAGAAAATATCGCATCTGGAACATAGATGACATGGCTTGAGTAGCTCAAAGATAGGTGATTTGGAGGTTACCGCAAATCCAAAGGAGAAGATCCTTTCTCCGCCTTCGTCATGATGAGTCGTTCGATCGGCAGGGGCCTGCCGATAAAACTGGTTATAATCGCAATGCCGCATTGATGGATAAGATGCTGTAATCGGTGGTCAAGGTGGCCGAAGGCACGGGGAAGGAACTTTGCACGGGGTATTGATACGCTATGTGCCCTTCTTTATAGCGGTAGCGACTGTAGCCGACATCGAGATAGAAGTGCTTTAGATTCAATCCAAATCCCACTCCTACGGCGGGGTAAAAAGATCGATTGTTGGCATAGGGGTACTGTGTCAGGCGAATGCCTCCGCGCAATCGCAAAAAGGTCAAGGGCAAGACCTCACCGCCGAGTGCAACACTGAGGGAAGGAGCCAATGCAGTGGACACGTCGTTGTTGAGTTGCGTCTGGTCGGAATAAAATTCGATCGACTGAAATTCGAAGGTGTTTTTGCGGTGATCAGTGTAGTCCATGCGAAAGTGTACGCGCCCGCGATTTTTGAAGATGTAACTCACTCCACCGCCGATTTTGATAGGTGTGTAGAGATTGTAGTCGAAGTAGCCCAAAGGGGAGGAAGCTTCAGCGGCGTTGTCTGCATCTTCATAATAGAGCGTGCTCGAGTAATCATCTTCAATCATCCAGTATTCCCTCGATTGGAGATAGAGACTCACCGCCCAGTGATAGTTCCATCGGTAGATGATTCCCACCGAAGCCGATAGGCTCGTCGCGTTCGAATTCAACGTGTCGAGATATTCGAGTCTCTTGAAAAATTCAGAGGACTCCCCCTGAGCGAGTTGTTCGCGGTAATGATAATTTCTACGATATTGGGCATTCCCCGCTTGGATGCTCACACCGATATAGAGCCGATTGTCGTAATTCATGCCAAAGGCGAGCTGGGAGCGCATCATCTTCGTCGATTCGTATTGCGTAAATTGTTTTTCCAATCTGGGCGTGTCGATCAGATACGGTGCAATGTATTCGCCACGAGAGGAGTCGACTACGTGCAAGGCATTGGTCGCTACGGCGAGTCCTTC
>JALWKB010000227.1 GCA_026996805.1 Saprospiraceae bacterium
GATTGCCCGGGTCTGGAAGTGGCGCGGAGAGTTTTGCATTCGCTCGAAGGAGTGCGCATTATCGCACTGACGATGCACAACGAGCCGAGCTACATCCTTCAGGCCCTGCAGTTGGGAGTGCACAGCTATATCCTGAAAGACAGCGGAAAGCGCGAACTTCTCACTGCTATTCGTACCGTCTATGAAGGCGGCCAGTACATCAGCCCCGAAGTGTCGCGCATCATACACGAACACAGGCGCGACCGCATGCGCCTCAAACGCAGCAAAGACAACCCGTGGATTTCCAGACGCGAACGCCAGGTCCTCGAGCTCATCGTCAAAGAACACACCACCCAGGAAATAGCCGACAAGCTGTCTATCACACTCAAAACCGTCGAAACCCATCGCCGCAACCTGATGACCAAGCTCAACGTGCGCAACATCGCTGGCCTGGTGCGCAAAGCACTCGAAAGAGGCCTTGTCGATATAGACCAATAATTTCGCTTTGCGATGCGTGTAATCTCCATCATATGGTTAGCTGTCTTAGTCGCAGTAGGGATCCTCTTACTGCCACAGAGTGCCGAGAGCCAAAAACCGCGTGATATACCGTTTCCCAGTGTCGATTGGTATGTGTTTTGGGATTCGGTCGTCAAAAAGCCCGCCGACACCGCATTGCTCGACAAGCTCTTCTATCAGGCGCACAAAGCCCGAACGCAGCGAGATTTCCTCCAGGCAGTGGAGTACTTCACTCGCTTGATGAAGCTCCAGCTGCGCAATCGAGACACCTTAGCGCATTACAAGACCTCCCTGTACTTAGCCGACATTTACTCTCAGATGGGATATTATCCAGAAGCTGCGCGGCTATTGACAAAGGCATTGCGCTATTTTCGCGACCGACCTCATCACAAAGAGCAAGAAGCGTACGCCCTGTCCCTCTCTGTCCCTGTACATCTGCATAGCGGAGATATACCCCTTGCTGAAAATCACCTGCTGGAATTGGAAAAACTCAGCCGCCAACTACAGCATCCCGAGGTGCGTATGCGCTGGTACTTTGCCAGGGGTATGTGGCTCGCCGCTACCGAGCCCGACAATTACCCGGAGGCATTAGAAGCCCTCGACAGTGCCATACACCTCAGCCATACACTCGGCAAAGAAGTCTACACAGCCAAAAGCCTCCTCTACAAGGCAAACATCTACCAACACATCGATTCCACCGAAGAAGCCGTCAAAGCGCTCCTCCAAGCACTGCAAACCGACGAAGGCCGCAAAAACGCCTTCTTCCGACGCCAGTGCTTCCGAAAACTGGCAGACAACCTCCAACAACTCGGCAAGTTTGAAGAAGCAAACCTCTACCTCAACGCCTACATCCAGCTTAACGACAGCCTGCTCAACCGCGAACGCCAATCCATCATCAATCGCCTCATCGTCAAGTACGAGACCGAACAGAAGCAACGTGAAATTCAGCTGCTCGAAGACGAGCGGCGCCGTAGAGAACTCCAAGTGCGCCTCAAACAAGTGGGCTTCTATGCCATTGCCGTCACCATTACCGCCCTTCTCATCATCGTCTTTGTCATGGGAGTGTACTATTACAATCGGTTGAAATCCAATCAAATCATCATCGAACAGCAGAAAAAAATCAACGAACAACGCATCAAAGAGCTCCAGCGCGAAAAAGAACTGGCCACCATGGAAAGCATGCTCAAGGGCCAACAGCTCGAAAGAGCGCGCGTCGCTCGCGACCTCCACGATAGCCTTGGCGGCTTGCTGTCGACCATTAGACTGCGATTTGACGAGCTCATCCACGGCTCCAGTAAGGCAACCCATAAGACCGGCGAAATCCAAAAAATCAAAGAACTCATCCACCTCGCCTGTCAGGAAGTACGCATCATCGCGCGCAATCTCATGCCCAACTCTCTCGATGGCCTGGGTCTCGAAGAGGCCGTCAGAGAGTTAATCCGCAAATACCAAAAGGGCTCCAAAGCAGAGATCAATCTACAGTGCTACAATCTCCAAACCCCTGTACCCCAATCCAAAATCATCCACATCTACCACATCATTCAGGAACTCCTCCACAACAGCATCAAACACGCCAATGCCCGCCATATCTTAGTGCAACTCACCGAACAAGACGGCTATCTCCAGATTCTGGTAGAAGACGACGGTACCGGCTACGACCCCACTACCGCTCATCGCGGCATGGGCACCGAAAATATCCGCTTCCGCGTCAATTACCTCCATGCCGAAATCAACGTCCAGACAGCACCCGACGAAGGCACCTCCACCCTCATCGTCGTCCCGCTCACCGAAGACGAACTGGTCTTAGACCACGGCAGCAAATAAGTACTCCTAACGCATCGTACCATTGGGCTCCAGACGACATCCCATCCGCTGTTGGAAACCTCTCAATCGCATCGCAACCTGATCAAGGGGAATAATGGCTTAAGGTATGAAATAGTACACGCTCATCGCAGGATGGAAGCGATGACAAGCCGCTAAATCGGGGTACTAACTCACGTGATGTTGCGTTGTAAAAGGCGGAATACAACACTATCTGATGAAGAACATCGCCTCAAAAATGAAAAGAAGAATGAAAAAGCTGGCCACCGTGCGAAAACAATGGATGAGGCTTTACACATTGGTGTTTATTGCACTATTGGCAAGTATGCAAACCCTTCCCGCCCAGACGGGTGAGACGATTCTCGAAGTGGAGCTCGATCCCGACAGCATCTTGGCAGGCAATGTGTTTTACTTGAGCTATACCGTCAAGGGCGAAGAAGGGAAGTTCGAGCTACCCGAAATCGAAGGGCTCGAAGTGCTTTCGCAATCCATGAGGAGTAGCTTTGTCTTTAGTACGGGTGAGGGAGCTCGAAGAGTGCAGAGCTTTACCTATGTGTTGCGGGCAGAACAACCGGGCGATTACCTCATCCCTCCCGCGCGATTTTACTTACAGGATGGCAGTGTACTCGAAACCGACCCCGTAGAGATATGCGTCTTGCCCAATCCCGACAACAAGACAATACCTCCGCGACGACAGGATTACGGCTGGCAACAAAATCGCTTCTTCTGGCACTTTGATGCACCACGTCCCCCAGCAAATCAGACCACGCCCGATACACGACCACGCAAGAAGCGTAAGCGCTACAAGTTTTAATCCCCGCCGACGCATCGCTTCTTTCGGTATGACAGTCGGTGTGAGTAGTGAGTGCGATCGAAATTGGTTGTTTAACCAATAGGGTATAGCCAACCCACCCTTCCAGTGTAGCTTTCGGAGAGTTTGGGTGAACCAGTCTGTCACGCCATGGCGATGCAGACAAGTATTTATAAAATGTCCTTTCCTTTGTCATCTACAATTTTATACCCCCTCAATAATAAAATGGCCCTTGGGATGGTTAGGACCTTAATAAGGGATGTATTTCCTCTCCCCCGGAGATGCGATGCCTCCCCTTAATTTTTATGCAGTTAAATCCTCTTGCGCTTATGATTGAAAAGTATCTAAGTAGATCTGTAGTGAAAGGGGCGCTTTATAGTGTTGTCCTTATGGGTTTGGTGGGTTGTGTGATGGATGAGAAGTGCTTGGGCGAACTGGTCGGCACCTATGTGGGGGAAGAGTCGTGTCCGCAGAGCCTGAACACCGTCACGCTCACCATTGAGAAGACATCCAAGGAAGATGAAGTGCGGTGTACCTTTGTCGGTACGGGTATCGAATTTATTGGAAAGCTCTCCTACGATTGCGCGTCCATAGATGTCAAAGAGCAAAATGTTGCGGCAGTCAACGGAAAAATCGAAGGTGTATTTTTTTGGAACGGCCAAGAGATCAGTGGAAACATCGAATACCCCACCGAATCGTGTGCCTATCGCCTTGCAAGGCGATAAGGGAGTAGTATAAAATTGCAGACGGAAGCCCCCTTTAATCAGACTGTGCGGTGGGCTCTATGAGGGAAGTGTAAAATCTCCCCAGTGCAGTGTTCGTCGACGCGGAGGTACGATTTCATACCGCCTAAGACATCCAAAAGCATACGCCAGAACGACGCTGATTTGGTCGTGCTTGGCGGCTTTGCATACGTCGGATATGTGAATCTGCGCTGGAGATGTGAAAAAAAATCTCCCATGTATAAGCAAAATGGGGAAAGAAATGGGATGTCAAACTGTGGGTCAAAAGCCATGGGTATTGTGTCATTGGGCTGGTATAAAATGTTTGACTTCATGAGTATACGTATTACGGTTGATCATATATTGAGCTAATGGGATATATGTAAGTGAATTTTTAGGGATAGGCGAATGGGATCAGCTGCGAAGGGCAAACAAAAAAAGTGCATGATTCTTGTGAGTCAAAATTTTACAGTGCCCTATATTTGCTGATTGAATGGATAAATACATAAACCCATGAAGGTATCGCGCTATGTAAGGGGGCTAAGCATAATGGTGTGTGTAGGTGCATTGGTTGGGGTCGGTATAGGGCAAGAGATACCGAGGATGGATGGCCGGGGCAATAATCCGAACCACCCTGAATGGGGAGCGGCAGGAGCGCCGATGGTGCGGGTAGCCCGTGCGGCCTTCCGCGATAAAATTGGTGTACCAGGGGGAGCGTCGGTCAATCCACGTCTGGTGAGTAATATCGTATGCCATCAGTCGGAGGTGAAGTACAACGCGCGAAAGGTCAGTGATCTCTTCTGGGTGTGGGGACAATTTATCGATCACGATATCGTCTTGATGGAGGTGGGAGATGAGTTTTTCCCCATTCCCGTGCCCGACGATGACACGCTCATGTCGAAGGTGCGCTTCATACCCTTTTTGCGGGCACGTCCGATAGAGGGAACGGGGACTAGTGAGGACAATCCGCGGCAATACCGCAACAGGATTACGGCCTTTATCGATGCCAGCAATGTCTATGGCGTAGGCGATCGCGACGTGTGGTTGCGCAGTTACGAAGGCGGCAAATTGCGCGTCTCAGAGGGCAACCTCATGCCGTGGAATACCGTCGATGGGGAGTTCAATTCGCCGGTCGACCCCAATGCACCGGAGATGGCCATCGATTTCGGCAATGCTAAGAAGTACTTCATCGCCGGCGATGTGCGCGCCAACGAAAACGTGTTGCTCACGGCCATGCATACCCTCTTTGTGCGCGAGCACAATCGCTACTGTGAAGAGCTTGCGCGAAAAGATCCCTCGCTGAGCGACGAAGAGCTCTTCCAAAGGGGACGTCGATGGGTGTCGGCCCTGCTCCAACACATCACCTTTGACGAATGGCTGCCGGCTATAGGTGTCCATCTTCCTGAGTATCAGGGATATAATCCAGAAGTCAACCCCAACATCATTTTGAGCTTTGCAGCCTCGGCTTTCCGCATGGGGCATTCGCTCATCGGTCAGAAGTTTTTACGCCTTGACCACAACGGCAATCCGATGCCACAGGGAGCTCTGGACTTTAACGATGCGTTTTTCCAGCCCATACATATCCTGCGCTTCGGCATAGATCCCTTCTTCAAGGGCATGGCAGGCCACATGATGCAAGAGCTCGACGACGAGATGATTAACGGCTTGCGCAATTTTGTCTTTGAAGATCCGCACTCCAACTTTGTCGTGGGATTTGATTTGGCCGCTATCAACATGCAGCGCGGGCGCGATATGGGCATCCCTTGCTACAATGATCTGCGAGAGGATTTCGGTCTGCCGCGGTTGAAGTCTTTCGAAGAGCTGACCGATGATCCTAAATTGCTTCAGGAAATCCAATCGGCCTTCAGTCACGTGGATAGCATCGACTCCTGGGTAGGGCTTTTGGCTGAAAAGGATATGTCCGATAAGATGGTGGGTACGCTGCTCAATCGCATCCTCACCGAGCAGTTTTTGCGGCTCAGAGACGGCGATCGATTTTATTACGAAAACGACCCAAGACTCAGCGAAGAAGAAAAGGAAGAAATACGCCGTACGCGCCTGAGCGATATCATCCTGCGCAATACCGACATCGATTGCATTCAAGACAGCGTATTCATCTATCAGGAGCAGTCGCAAATGCGCTGCTGGCCCGTCGTGGTGGCCAACGACTTAGATGTCAACATCTTGCCTCGTATCATCACCGATGAGCATTTGGTCAATATCTACGCAGTCGACGACAAGGAGGTGCAACTCAAGCTGGTCGCTGCTGATGGCTCGACGAAATGGACGCGCACGATGTTTTTGACTAAGGGCGAAAACAAGTTCCGCCTCCACTTCGATCGCTCTCTACCACCAGGCCTCTACCTCTTTATCGTCGAGACCAATGACGCCTATAAAATGGTGCGTCTGTTGAAGTGATTTAATCATAACGCATTTGATGCTTCCATCGGCGATGGGACCACAGCCAATACGGTGGGTCTTTGCGAATCTGGCGCTCTAAGATCCTGTAGATTTCTTGCATGATTTGCCCTTGAGGGATATTGCGGGGATATCGCGCTATGACGTGTAGGTGAGCGGTGTAGCGCCCAGCACCGAGCTTTTGCACTTCGATGTAGAGCACGGGCAAATTGAAGCGGCGGGCATATCGCTCAGGCCCTGATAGGCTGTACAGGGGTTTGCCAAAAAACTGCACCTCTACGGCGCGTTGGAGATCCCAAGGGCTTTGGTCGCAGATAAATCCCAGTATGGTGGGTCTGGTAAGGCGTCGGAAGAGCAAGCCGGCGTATCGCACACTGATGAGTTGGAATCCGAAGCGGGCGCGCATCTTCTTCACATGGCGGTCGATGTAGGGATTAGACAGGGGTTGGTAGATCGTCTTGCCCTCAAAAGGGGTCAACAGCGGGAGGGCATAGGCAGCCCACTCCCAATTGGCGTAGTGGGAGGCCGCGAGGATCACACTCTTTCCTTGGCGGTAGAATTCGTCTAATACCTCTGGATTGTCGATGGTGTAGCGCTCGAGGAGCTCCTCTGGCGATAGGTGCATGGGTAATACAATGTCGATCAGGCTGTGGGCTAAATGCCGGTAATAAGCTCGCTCGATGGCGCGCAACTGCGCTTTGTCGTAGTGAGGGAAGACATAGCTGAGGTTTTTGCGCACCACCTTGCGTCGGTAGCGCAAGATTTTATACAGCAAAAAATACAGTAGAGCTGAGAGGCGGTAGTATCTGCGCGCTCCTAAGAGGCCTATACTCCGCACGACGGCGAGGTAGGCCATGTAGTTCAATCGATGGTGCAGTCGTATAAAATATTGCATCGCAAGATTTTATACATTGTAAAATAGAGCATGCGAATATGGAAGGCAAAAATTGGCATTTTATTTGAGAGTTGAACACCCGAGAATCGATACAAAGATGGGGAAAATACGGACAGTGATTGCCTGTGGAGATCGAGCGTACGCGCGGCGTTTGGAGGAGTTGATGAAGCATGCGGGTGGGGAAGCGCAGTTTGAGGTAGTGGCGGTGTGTTATGACGGCATATGTGTGATGGAGCAGGTGGTAAAGCGGGAGCTTGAGCTACTCGTCATTGATTTGATACTGCCGCGTCTGGATGGAGGAGCGGTGTTGGCGAAGCTTAAGGATCGCTATAAGGGGCGCCCGCCATTTTATGTGTTGGTGCTGTCGGATGAAGAGGAGTATCGCTATGTCAAATATGCCTTTCGATGTGGGGTGCACGGATTTTACTCGAAGCGGGAGGGTGAGGAGGAATTTCTCTCGGCATTGGACACGGTATTGAGGGGCAAGAAGTACCTGAGTTCGGGGCTGCGCCTATCGCCGCCTTTGAGGGAAAGACACGGAAGGGAGGAGAAGAAGAGAGATGCCCTACATCAATGCGATGTGTTGATGTTGTTGACCAAGAGGGAGATGGAGGTATTAAAGCTGTTGATTGAGGGATTTTCGACTGAGGAGATCGCCCATCGCTTGTACATAAGCAAGAACACGGCCAAGGCGCATAAAAACAGGATACTGAAGAAGTTGGGCATGCACTCTGTAGGGGATTTGGTGCAGTATTTCAGGGACAATCGCGTGCTGTTGAACAGCTAAAAAACATTAAAAAATTTCTTCAATTGACACTTCGGCACAGTAGTTGCATAAACTAAGGTTGACAATTAAAATTTCGAAAAATGAGAAGAGAGGCTTACCAAAAACCGATGAACTCGAAGAGCACTTGGAGAGGAGTGCTTCACCTGGCATGGCGGATCATGGCCGTCTGGTTGGGACTACTCCTAAGCCACGGGCAAGTGCAAGCGCAAGCAATTTGTCCATTGGCTTGTAACGATTTGGTGCATGTATCGTTGGACACCAATTGTATTGCGGTCATTACGCCGGACATGGTGTTGGAAGATCCAGGTATCGGGTGTCCCTATGAAGTACGCGTGTACGACAGCAATGGAGACACTATCCCTGGAGACACCATCACGGCCGAGTACGTGGGTCAGACCCTGCAATATGCCGTGTATATAGACGGCAACTCGTGCTGGGGACATCTCAAGATCGAGGATAAATTTCCCCCTGTGGTACAATGTCCGCCGCCTGACACCGTGTGGTGTCATCAGTTTCCGGGCCCCGACAGGTATCGTTGGCCTACTCGAGGTGCGGCCGCAGATGCTTGTGGTCCAGTGACGATGCACGTCGTCAACACCGAATGGGTGGATTATCCCTGTGATTCGGCGGGCATTAGCGGTGTGTGGCGTCGATGGGTGTACTGGACAGACGCTTCGGGCAATGTATCGGATACTTGTATGATGGAGGTGTACTTGCGTCGGGCGACATGCGCGGACATCACGTTTCCGCCGGATACGATATTTTCGTGCGTGGATTATCGCCTCAATCCCACTTTGACCGATCCGCGCAATGCTGGTATGCCCATGTTGAACGGTACGCCTCTCCCCACGCAAACGCCCAAGCCGCAGTATTATGCCTGTGAGCTGTGGATGGACTATACCGATGATACGGTCGATATATGTCCCGGATCATTTAAGATATTGAGGCACTGGAAGTGTATCGACGATTGTACGCCTACGGGACCCGACAATCCGTTGGAGCATCTTCAGATCATCAAGGTGATCGATGTGGGATTGGCGGTATCGGCACCGGGTACTTGTCCTGAGCCGTTTGGCGATACCTGCCGCGGTGATCTCGACTGTGTGGAGCGCTATACGGATTTGATCGGCATGAATTATTGGAACTGTTTGAGCAAGAAATATTACATCCCCGATCCCTTTACGGATCCGAGGTTTACCGTACAGGCTTGTAGTGAAGTCGAGCTGTTTAAGGTAGGGGTGAAAGTGGCGCGCGATCCCGAGTCTTGTATTGGTGAGACGTATCCCGAGCGCTTTGATCTGTCGCACTACGACAGTGTCAAAGGGAAGTGGTATGTCGAAAATCTGCCACCGGGCTACAGCTGGATCATCTACCATTTCAGGGATCAATGCAATAACTACGTCACTGCGCGATACGATGTCTACGTCTACGACGATGTGCCGCCCAATCCCGTATGCGATGAGCACACCGTTGTGTCGC
>JALWKB010000228.1 GCA_026996805.1 Saprospiraceae bacterium
CAACAGGGGCAATGGTGTCGAGTCTTGAGTCTCTGTACTACGGTGTTGTTTACGTGGTTTGTCCAGCATTATGCCCGATACAATCAGCTCTACGGAGCCATCAGCGCCATCATCATTTTCATGGTTTGGCTACAGCTGCAAGCCATGGTCTTGCTCATTGGCTATGAGCTCAACGCCAGCGTCCGCATTATCAAAGACAAGGCCCATCTCAAGTGATACCTTCCCCATCTAAAAAGTATCAAAAAGTTTTCATGTATTAAAACTTTTCCTTCTTGGAAAAATTTTCTAATTTTGGAGGGCCAAAGGGATGTTCCCTTGGGCGGTGTAGTAAAAGGTGCGAGCATGTCGGAATATAAGGATGCCTACGGCGCCTGGCGACGAAGAGTGCTGTGGGTAGTGCTTTTTGCCTTTTGGGGGACAAAACTCTTTTCTCAGGTCAGTGGAGTAGTGGTCGACGCGTCAACCGATGAGCCCCTCGTCGGTGCAAGTGTGGCAGTAGTAGGGAGTGCAATTGGCACGGTCACGGATGGAGAGGGCAAGTTTGAGCTTCGTTTCGAAGGGGATTCGGCCACCATTATGGTGTCGTACCTCGGTTACGTGCCGAAGCGATACGTGGTCTACCCGGGCGAGCACATCCGCGTAGCGCTCTTGCCTCAGGTGATGCAATTAAACGAAGTGGTGGTGACGGCACTGGGCATACCCAAGGAGCAAAAGACGATCAACTATGCCGTACAGCAAATCAAGAGCGAGGACATCCAATCGACGCGACAGGACAATGTCGTCAATGCCTTAGCTGGCCAGGTTGCTGGTGTGTTTGTCGTCTCTTCGAGCGGTACGCCCGGGGCGAGTAGCTCCATTTTATTGAGAGGAGCCAACTCCGTCGACGAGTCGATCGGCAATCAGCCGCTCTTCGTCATCGACGGTATACCGGTCGACAACTCCGCGGCCTTCAACGGTGGCAATCGCATCATGGACATCAATCCCGACGATATCGAATCGATCACCGTCCTCAAGGGGCCTTCGGCAGCAGCACTGTACGGCTTAGAAGCCGCCAACGGCGTGGTGTTGATCACCACGCGATCGGGTAAAAAGGGGCGTTCGCTCATCAGCTATCAATCTTCCCTTTCCTATGAGACCCATGGGCGACTCCCAAAGCGTCAGCGCATCTACAAGCAGGGCTATCTCGGCGTGTTCGACCCAGAGTCGTACTCATCGTGGGGACCTCCTGTCGTAATTGGCGACACCGTGTACGACAACATTGCTGCCTTTTTCAAGGCTGGGATCAAGCAAAAACACGCCCTTTCCTTTTCGGCGGGCAACCAACGGAGCTCGACCTACTTGTCGGCCAATCACCTTCGTCAGAGCGGCATCATCCCCGGCGAATACTACCGGCGCACCGGCGTGCTGGTCAAAGCAGAAACAGACCTCCATCACCATCTACGCATCTCCGGTTCGGCTAACTACGTGCATTCCTTCAACCGACGCGTGGGCATCGGACGCATGTTTCACGTCTACAACTGGCCCATCAACGACGACATGAGCCAGTACCTCTTGCCCAATGGCCAAAAGCGCTGGTTTGTCCAGCGTCCTCCCGAACGCATCTACATCAACCCCGAAAATCCCTTCTGGCAAGCTCAGAACAATCCCGCCCTCGATCGCGTCAATCGCCTAATCGGCTATGTGGGCCTTTCTTGGTCCCCAATAAAATCGCTGTCGCTGCGCACAAAAATCGGCTCCGATTTCATCCAACAACATTACAAAAAGCTGGTGCGTCCCGAAAGTGCCGGCAGCCTGGAAAATTACCGCGGTAAGATCTTCGAACGCGAGCGATTTGTCCAAAAAAACTACGGTCAGCTGATCGTCGAATGGCACAAGTCGTGGGACTCGCAGTGGGATGTGACGCTTTTAGCAGGTAGCGATGTGCGCGACGAAAACGCCCGGTTGACCTCCATCGATGCCCGCCGCTACCGCAATCCTGAGCTCGACAATGTCAACAACTTAGAGGAGGTGCGGGTAGCGCAATACTTGACGCGTCGCCGATTGGTCGGACTCTTTGCCGATGCGCGCTTGAGCTGGGCCGATCGCGTCTACCTCAACCTCACAGGCCGCAACGACTGGTCGTCAACCTTGCCTGTCGACAACAATT
>JALWKB010000229.1 GCA_026996805.1 Saprospiraceae bacterium
GCCCTCGCCGACCAACACCCGCGCATCAAAAACTTCAACGTAGCCGTCAAAGAGAGCAACGGAAAAATCATCTTTCTGCGCAAACTCAAACCCGGCGGCAGCAACCACAGCTTCGGTATACACGTCGCCAAACTGGCCGGCATGCCCCCCGAAATCGTCCTGCGCGCACGCGAAATCCTCCAACAACTCGAAAGCGCACACCTGCCACACCCCTCCCACACTGATCAAAACACCCCCTCCGGGTCCATACGCAATTATATGCAACGCGACATCCAACTCCAGCTCTTCCAAGCCGCCGACCCCATCGGCGAAAAACTCAAAAACGCCCTCCGCGAACTCGACCCCAACACCATGACCCCCATCGAGTGCATGCTCAAACTCGTCGAACTGCGCAAACTCCTCCAAGACGATCATGAAACGCCATAAGCTGCACCATTTCATACGCAAAATCCACCGATACGCCGGCCTCTTCCTCGGCATCCAGCTCTTCCTGTGGACCGCCGGAGGAGTCTACTTCAGCTGGACCCAGCTCCCACAAATCCGCGGCGAACACCTCATCCAACCCCAACCGTTCCACCAACCCTTACCAAAGGCGATTGTCCCACTCGACTCGGTCATCAAACGCCTCCCACCTTCCACTCAAATTGCTCGCGCCATCCTGCAACCCTGCCCCTATGGCTGGTGCTACCTCGTCCAACAATCGACGGGAACACCCCTCCTCTTCGATGCACAAACCTCCAAACCTCTTCCACCCCTCGATA
Source organism: Saprospiraceae bacterium (assembly GCA_026996805.1). Taxonomy (GTDB): domain Bacteria; phylum Bacteroidota; class Bacteroidia; order Chitinophagales; family Saprospiraceae; genus S141-43. The sequence goes on from JALWKB010000229.1 coordinate 762, forward strand.
GCAGCACCGCCATCCAAATAGCCAAAACCTACTTCCTACCTAAGGCCAAAGTACACCACGTACAATACATCGACTCTTCCAACGTGCACCGGTACCCCGAGTATCGCGAAAGGCCACTCCCCGCCTGGCGCATCCAATTTGACCACCCCGAACATCCCGCCTTGTACATCAACACCCACACCCACGCCCTTGAAGTCATACGCACGCGCCCATGGCGCATCTTCGACTTCCTGTGGATGCTCCACACCATGGATTACCGCACCCGCGACAACTTCAACAACCCCCTCCTGCGCCTCACCGCAATCTCCACGCTGTTGTTCGTCCTAACGGGCTTTGTACTGTGGTATCTCAGCTCGCCCACCCTCCGCAAATGGCGCAAGCGCCACCTCCGTTAAAAACACCTCTGCCTCAAACACTCCCCGTCTGCAATACACCGATAATCCACCGTCACTTATCGGTTATTATCAAAAATCGACAAAGAAAAGTCCTCCATTGTCAATAATCGACAACCCCTCGCCGCCCAAAGCCCCCACCTTTGTCGTAGACAAAAACACACCACTATGTCAGAATTCATGCACGCGCAGATGCCAAACCACACCACTCGTGAACCCCGCAAGGCATTGATGGAACCTTTAGCAACTCCCTTCCAGCCCATCTCTGCCCAAGAAGTACAGCGATACCTTCAATCCGGTCAATTCCCCCAAACGCCTGCACCACTCCGCGGCAATATCGAGCGCTTCGTAGGATATCTCCATGTACCTGTCGGACTGGCTGGCCCCCTATCTATCCGCGGAGACCATGCACAAGGGAACTATTACGTCCCCTTAGCTACTACAGAAGGTGCTCTCGTCGCCTCGTACAACAGAGGCATGAAGGCTATCCGCTTGAGCGGGGGATGCCGCGTGATCAGCAGGGGGCCAAAGGTGCAGCGAAGCCCGTACTTCCAGTTCGAACACCTCGACCATGCGGCAGCCTTTGCCCATACGGTCGAACGCGCCATTGACACCTTTCGGCAACTGACGCGCCGACAGAGCCGTCATGCACAACTCCTTTCAGCTACCCCACGCATCGAAGGCAATGCCGTGCGACTCATGCTGACTTTCGATACAGCCGATGCCGCAGGTCAAAACATGGCCACCTTCTGCGCTGAGGAGATCTGCCAATACATCATACACCATCTCCAACCAAAACCCCTTAAATGGTATCTGGAGAGCAATCTCTCGGGCGACAAAAAGGCCTCTGCCCTGAGTTTTATTGACGGCAGAGGGCACTGGGCCTGTGCTGAAGTGGTGCTTCCCCCACAAGTAGTAGCTGAAGTACTCAAATCCTCGCCGAAAGCGATGGCCCGCTATTGGCAAGTGTCTACATTGAGCACAGCGCAGGCGTTGACCTATGGCACGGTAGGCCACGTGGCCAATGCCCTCACAGCCCTCTTCCTCGCCTGTGGTCAAGATGTGGCATGTGTGACTGAATCTGCTGCGGGCATCCTGCGCATCGAACAGACCGATCGCGGAGCCCTTTACGCCGCCCTTACCCTGCCTTCCCTCGTCATTGGCACCGTCGGTGGAGGCACCACCCTGCCGACACAGCACGAATGCCTGAAAATCATCGACTGCGAAGGCGCGGGCAAGGCGGCAAAGTTTGCAGAAATCGCCACAGCTACTGCCTTAGCGGGCGAACTATCCATCGCCGCCGCCCTCGCCGAAGGCCACTTCGCCCAAGCCCACCGACAACTCGGCCGCAAACCAAAGTCAACCAAGGCTTAAACCACCCTTAGTTAAATGCCTACAATCATGTTCACCACCACTGCACAACGCCCTCTGTTACTACGATTCTGGCAGTTTCTCCTCGAACGCTTTCCACCCCTGCAATACACCGTTATCATTGCACTCTTCAGCTTTTCCGCCGTAGCCTATAGCCGCCTCAGCAGTGGCAAAAGCGGCTTTATATCCCTCTACGACTACGCCATCGGGTCCTTCATCGTCTTGACGACCTTTTTGCTCATGCGCCTCTACGACGAAATAAAAGATTACGACGACGACGTAAAATACCGCAAATACTTGCCCCTGCCGCGCGGCCTTATCCGTATGAGCGAATTGCGCCGCATCATCACTGCCATCATCGCCGTGCAAATAACAACCCTCCTCGCTTTCCAGCCGTCGATGCTGGGCCTCTACGCCATCGTCATGGCCTATCTGTGGCTGATGAATAGAGAGTTTTTTGCCCGCCAATGGTTGCGTCGACATCCCATCGTCTATCTCCTGTCGCACATGTGGATCATCCCATTGATCGATCTGTATTCCAGTGGACTGGACTGGCACGTAGAGGGCACGGGATGGCACAATGGCCTTCTTTGGTTTTTGGCCGTATCCTACCTCAACGGCATAGTACTGGAAGTGGGCAGAAAGATCCGCGCACCTGCCGACGAAGAACCCGGTGTGCTCAGCTATACCAAGCGATTTGGCACTCGGGGTGCTGTCTTCTTCTGGATAATAGCCCTCGGATCTACTGCCCTGTTGGCTATCGGAGCCGCTCATCACGCGAGATATAACCACATCACACTGCTCCTGTTGGGGCTGCTCAGCATGGTCTTTTCCATACCTGCTTGGTCGTTTTTGCGCCATCCCAATGCACTGTGGAGCAAGCGCATCGAATACGCCTCCGCCCTGTGGACACTGTTGATGTACGGAATACTTGGAGCTGCTCCGATGATCGAACAACTCCTTCAAATTTAAAACACTCGAACTATGCAAACACCCCACACTACAAACCAACTGCCACCACAAACATCACTTGGCGGCAAGGCCTATCGCCTCGCCCAGTTGACCCACATCAGTATGCCCGTACCCCGATGGACCGTTTGGACTATCCAAGAACTCGCTCAACGATTTCATACCCGCTCTACAACATCCCCTATTGTCCAGCTGCCCGACTTTCACCAACGCATGCGTACCACCTTTGGCCCCTCCTGCCAATCGCTTTTCTATGCGGTGCGTTCTTCCGCCATCGAAGAAGATGGCAGTAAGGCATCGTTTGCCGGGCAATTCAAGACCTTTCTGCACGTCCCCTACCATCGCGTGCCTGAGTGCATCGCTCAAGTGTGGCAATCGGCCTACGACCCTCACGTCAACACCTATCGAAAACACCACGACATATCTCCTCACCACTCTATGGCCGTAATCGTACAGGAAATGGTCTACCCCACTGTCTCTGGGGTAGCCTTTAGCTGCAACCCGCGCAACGGCCGATGTGATGAAATCGTCATCAATGCCGTGTATGGCCTCGGCGAAGGACTGGTCTCCGGCCAACTCAATGCCGATGAGTACATCGTACGGAAAAATACAGTAGAGGCACACATCACCGAAAAGGCGTGGAAGTACGTAGCAAAACCCAGTGGCGGCGTACAACGCCAACCCCTCCCCAAATCGCTCTGTCGCACTCCGACACTGACCACACAACAGTGTCTTGAGTTGGCACAGCTCATCAAAAAGCTTCATCGACATTTCCAGCACCCGCAAGACGTTGAATTTGCCCTTACCGATGGACAAATTTACATCCTCCAATCCCGCAATATCACCGCGCTGACTACCATGCATCCTCCCATCGTTTGGGACAACAGCAATATCGTCGAGTCCTATCCCGGCGTGACTACGCCGCTGACCTTTTCCTTCATTCAAAAGATGTACGAAGGCGCCTATCGTCAACTGGCTGCGCTCCTCGGCGTGCCACGATCACAAATCGAAAGACACAGTCAGGTCTTCGCCCAAACCTTAGGACTCATCCGCGGCCGTGTGTACTACAACCTCCTCCATTGGTATAAAATGCTGGCCATGGTGCCGGGATATGCCCTCAATGCGCGCTTCATGGAGCAAATGATGGGCGTCGGCGAACGCTTCGACATCGACGACAGCTACGTACTTAGCCGCAAAAGCGCCATCCTACACACCCTTCGAAGCATCCTGCGCATGACTGCCCTCCAGGCCACTATCCATAGGTCCATCCGACGCTTCCAGCGTTTCTTACACGCCACTCTTGACAGATACCACTGCATGGACTTCGCACGCATGAGCGCTGAGGAAATCCTCACGCATTACCGTCACTTTGAGACAACCGTACTCCAGCAGTGGAAAGCGCCTCTGGTCAACGATTTCTTTACCATGATTTGGCATGGACTGTTGTATAAAATGGTGCGCCGCATCGCTCCTGACCATCCCTCCTTGCACAATGCCTTACTCGCCGGTAGTCGCGACATCGCCTCCACAAAGCCAATTCGGCAATTTCACGAGATAATTCAATTCATTCGCTCACAACCACAGCTGATCACCCTCTTCACCGACCACAGCGCTGAGGAAATATGGTCGCGTATACAAACACCCGTCTACGCATCACTGCGCACAATGCTCAAAGAGTACATCGACAAATATGGCGACCGCTCCTCTGGTGAGCTCAAGTTGGAAAGCGTTACCTACCGCGTGCGCCCAACACTGCTGATCGAACACTTACAGATGCAATTGCACAATTCAGAGCTGCGCCCTTTTCTCAGTCAAAATACCGATCTTCAGCTGCGAAGGACAGCAGAAGCCCAGATCCGTAGAGCCTTACGCAGTAAACCCCTCTTGCGCTGGGTCTTTTCGCTCGTACTTCGCCGCGCCCGCTATCACATCACACAGCGCGAAAACCTCCGACTGGAGCGCACGCGTGCCTTTGGCATGGTGCGTACCATGTTTCGCGCCCTCGGAAGCGCATGGCATCGCCAGGGGTATCTCTCCCATCCCGAAGACATCTTTTACCTCAAACGCGAAGAACTCCTTGCCACACAGCGCGGTGTACCACATCCCCAACACCTGCGCGCCATCGAAGAGCGCAAGTGCCGCTTTGCCACCTACCGACAAATGCCCGATCCACCACCGCGATTGATGACCACCGACAGTGAAGATACCGACGATTTTATACCTGTCCAAAGCACAACATCAGCCGGAAAGGCAACACTCCAAGGTACGGGATGCTGTCCAGGCATCGTCACAGGTCGCGTGCGTATAGTGCGCCATCCCAATGAGGTTCAGCTACTCAACGGCGAAATTCTCGTAGCCCACAGTACCGACCCCGGCTGGGTAATACTCTTTCCCTCAGCTGCTGGAATCATCGTCGAGCGCGGTAGCCTGCTCAGCCATACCGCCATCGTCGCTCGCGAAATGGGTATCCCCTGTATTGTGGGCGCTCAAGGCGTACTCCACAAGCTACGTACTGGTGACCGCATCTGGATGAACGGCTCCAACGGCGAAATACGCCTGCTTCAATCCAGCCCAACACCAAATCCATCAGCCTAAATACCTGCATATGCCGTACACATCCCGCAATACACTACAGTACACCAACTGCTGGGAAGATGCCGACCTGCTCCTCCACGCGCTCTCACTCAACACACATGACCACGTATTGAGCATAGGCTCTGCAGGCGATAACACCTTTAGTCTCCTCTCTCAAGGCCCCGCTCGCGTTGTCGCCGTAGATACCAACCCCGCTCAGCTCTTCCTCATCGAACTGAAAAAAGCGGCATTTGCTACGCTCGATTACGACGATTTCCTTTCCTTTCTCGGATTCCGACCCGCTACCCACCGCCTCAAACTCTACCAAACGGTGTGCAAAGCCCTCCGACCACCCGCGAGCTCCTTTTGGGACCAACATCGACATCTCATCCAAAAGGGAATCATCCACACGGGAAAACTCGAGCGCTATTTCGCCACCTTTCGAAAATACCTCCTACCCCTCATCCACTCCAAAAAGCGGGTGCACGAACTCTTTCAAACCCGCAGCGCTCAAGAGCAAGCGACATTTTATACCAACAAATGGGACAATCGACGCTGGCGCCTGCTATTGCGCCTCTTCTTCAGCCGTCGCCTCATGCGCTGGCTCGGTAGAAAGCCCGAATACCTCTACTACGTGCAAGCACCTACTGGGCATACCATTGCCCTTCGCACTGCCGCCCACCTCTCCTCCACGCAATGTACATCTAACTTCTACCTGAGCTTCATCCTGTTGGGCAAACACCATTGTGGTCTGCCGCATTATGCACGCAGGGAAAATTTCCATTCCATACGCCGTCACCTCGATCGACTACAACTCGTCCACAGCCGCCTCGAAGACTACTGCCAACACCATGCGAACAGCTTTGATGCATTCAACTGCTCCGACATGTTTGAGTACCTCAGTCCCAATGCCTTCCGAAAAGCAGCCCATCTGCTCTCCAAAGCTGGCCGACAAGGTGCACGCTATGCCTATTGGAACCTCTTCGTACCGCGAAGACTATCCATGGCACATACGTCCTTCGAGACACAAACTTCCCTTTCCAAAGCACTGACCCAGCACGATCGGTGCTTCTTTTACAGCAACTTCTATCTCGATATCAAAACCACTTAGCTATGTCGACGACCTTTTTTGCATACTTCAGCGCTTTTTCTGCATTATTCCTCTTTGCCGAACAGCTGTACCATCGCCTCGGTATCGCTGCCGAGCACACGCGCAAACTGGTACATGTCGGTGCAGGATTGCTGGCCCTGAGCTTCCCCAGCTACTTTAACTCCGTTGAGGAAGTCTTGTACTTGTGTTTTGCCTTTACGGTAATTCTGTTTCTGTCCCGTAAACTCGGCTTGTTGCGATCCATCGAAGGGGTCGATCGCCACAGCATTGGGAGCATTGCTTTCCCTCTATCCGTAATGCTCTGCTACAGTGCGTATGGGATCTTCGACGATTCGCGCATGTTTTACATCCCGATGAGCATGCTCACCTTTAGCGATCCTCTGGCCACCTATGCGGGCCGGAGGCACCCCCTTTATGTGTTCCAATTCTTTGAGGGCAAAAGCCTTGGCGGCTCGTTGGCTTTTTTCACAAGTGCATGGATGATCAGCATGGTCCTCCTCTATGCCTTTGGAAGTCCGCTCACATACGATACCGTCTCCGATGCATTCGTCATCGCTGCTGTGACTACGATGGCTGAAATCTTGGGCTTTGATGGCCTGGACAATTTTACCATCGGTTTCTTCGGATCCTTCACCATGGCTTTCCTCTTCGATCACATTCAACTTTAAAAGATCTGTCGTATGAAATGGTGCAATGCAATGTCCTCAAGTGTACAGCTCGGCTATCAACTCAGGACAGCACCGCCCGACAGCCGATTGTACGAGCTCTTCCTGAACCTGCCGCACCAACTCCATGGACATCGATCATCCAGCACGCCTAATGGCAGAATGCCCGCTGTGTACATGCACCCTCAGTGCTATGTGTTGATGCAAGGGCATCGCGCTGTGGGGCGATTTGCCCTCTACGAAAATCCTCATATGCGCCATCAGGGCCAACGCGTCGCCCTGCTGGGATGTTACGACTCCGTAAGCGATCCAAGAGTACATCGGATCTTATTGACCCATGCCATCCTGCGCGCGCGTTTGCTCAAGGCACAATGGCTCATCGGCCCGATGGAGGGCAACATCTGGGAGACTTACCGATTTCGCACCACCGATTCGTCAACTCCCTTTCTCCTTGAGCCGACCAATCCCGCCAACTATCCCTCACAGTGGGAAGCCGCCGGATTTTCCGTCGTGCAGACCTACCAAACCAACATCGATACCCAACCAAGATGTGATCGCCCGCAGCTCATGCGCATGTACGAACGCTATCGCGCAAAGGGACTACGCATACGCTGCATTTCTTTCCATAGAGCCGAAGAAGAACTCCACGCCATCGCCCAATTGTGCAACGAAGCATTCCGACAGAGCTTTTTGTTTACCCCTCTCGATCCCGCGCGCTTTGTAGCCAAATACCGCACACTACTCCCCTTACTCGATCCTTCGTGGATATGGCTGGCAGAGAGCCCTACAGGTCGTCTCGAGGCCTTTGTCTTTGCTCTACCCGATGTGTTAGCCCCCGACCACAAGCGCCTCATTATCAAGACCATTGCCACGAGGCCCGATACGCCCTATCGCGGCATTGCCGTATGGCTGGCGCGATGGATGACCTATACAGCGCGCACACACGGCTATCGCTCCATCCTACACGCCCTCATCCGCTCGGATAGCCCCTCCCTCAATGCCTCCCGACACTTCGCCCAACACACCTATGCCCGATATGCACTTTACGGTCTGCGCCTGAATGCGCACCGCATACCACCTCTACCTACCATAGTAAAAACTACTGCGCCATGAAGCGGATACACCCCTTCCACACCAAAGCGGCCTCAGCGTATCCGTATGAAATGGAAGATGCACGCATCAATGTAGTAAGCCTTTTCGTCCACACCGCCTGGAGCTATCCCGATCGGACAGCCTTCATTCAGGGCAGTAAAGTCATTCGCTACGGCGAGCTTTTCCGCCAGGTCCAAGAAGCAGCAGCGTACTTTTCAAAAAGAGATATTGGCCCGGGCGATCGCGTCCTCCTGCTCCTTCCTCCGGGCGTAGCCCTTTACCGCACCGCGTTGGCCCTGCTCTACATCGGCGCTTCGGTAGTCATCATCGACCACCACGGCGCACGCAAGCACTTCACCCATTGCGTCGAAAGGGCCCAATGCCGGGCTATGGTCGTCTCGCCAAAATACCTCCCCCTGCGCTGGCTGTACCCGTCCCTTCGACGCATCCCCGTACTGCTATTCTC
>JALWKB010000230.1 GCA_026996805.1 Saprospiraceae bacterium
TAGCTGGAGGATTCAAACCACTCGACGGCATCCATGCGCGTGTTGCGTATTTCAAAGCCCGAAGCCACCTTGAAATCCAGCGCCATATTGTAAAGGCCCTGATGGGTTGGATTATGCACGGTGACCTCGACGACTACATCGGTATTCTGGCGGAGGGTGTCCAGTGAGAGAGGTTTGCCCTCGACGTCGAGATACCTGAGCTGCACCTTGAGATTGTTTTCTATGGGTTGTTTGCGATCGAAGTACAGGGGCACGCCCTTGTTGAAGAAGTTGACGTAGACGGGATCGTCGTTGAGATTGGTGATCGTCAAGCGCAGGGGAAAATCGGTGTATTTGAGTTCGACGATTTTATTATCCGCGCTCTTGATATGCTGTGTCTTCGACCCGTCGAATACCTCCACATCGATCGAGCTCGTCTTTGATGCACGCACGACGTGGGACAGTGCCAGCAGGGAGAAGGAAATTTCATGGGTGGTGAGATGTCTGTTTGAGGAGAGGGCTTCCGCCACCTGTTGGGCGAGCGCTTGAGCTTGTCCCCAGCGGTTCATCCGCACGAGGGCATAGAGGGCCATGGCCCGATCGCGGTATTCCGATCCAAAGGTCAAGTAGCTATCGCGATAGGAGGCGAAGACGATCTGCTGTTGGGGAGCGAGGAGCTGTTCGGCAATGTAGGATTTGCCCGTTTCGCTGTAGGCACAAGCAAGGAGTACCTTGGCCAGTTGGGGGAGGTCTTTCATCGCCCGGAGTCGATTCATTGCCCCGTATTGCGGCCGGCCGCCAAGAGCCAGGGTGAAGAGCCGGTAGGCCTGAAGTGTCTTTTGATAATCCTCTCCTCCTTCGTATTTGTCTCTATCGTACGAGTACTTCCCTGGAGACCATTCATTGGCTTGTCTTTCTTGATAATTCAGCCATATGCGGAGCATCTCATGGGACACGTAATAGCCCTTTTTCTTTGCTTCTATGAGGAAGTGGCCCGCATAGGTATTGGTCCATTCACGCAGACAGCACCCAGGCCAGAGGGTAAACGCACCGTCGTAGCGTTGACGAAGGGCAATGCGTGCTATGGTCGCCCGGATGTTGCGATCAATTTCGTCTCTTTGCTGATCGCTGAGCTGCATCACTTCTGTGAGAAACAATTGCGGAAAGCCCGACGAAGTAGTCTGCTCCAAGCAGCCGTAGGGATAGCGTATGAGATAATCGAGGCGGCGCGAGAGGTCAAACTTCGCGTAAGTCGACAGCGTCACTTTCAGCTCGTTGGTGCCTTCGGCTCCGAGAGGGTTGAATACAAAGGTCTTCTGCCTGCCCGGCGCCACTTCATCTGCGCTGAATTCCGCTATGGGGGGATTTTGGAGCTTGATCTCCAGATGCGTCGTATCGGTCGAGCGCTCTGCTCCTGAAGTAGCTGCAAAGCTCAGCGTCGTAAATCCGACTTTATCTCCCGTTTCGAGTATGAAATGGATGACCTTTTCGCCGGGGCGGTCAAAGCGCACGCGCTTCGTCTGCTTTCCCGAACCCTTGAAATGCGTGGTCTCGTACCGCATCTCCACGCGCACGTCTTTGATGTGCGCATCGCTGACCATCACCGTCACGGGCACGTTGACCGTTTCGAATGGAGAGAGGCTCCTCGGAAGCGTGGGCAGGATCATCAGCGGATTTTTGACCTTGACGATTCGCTGGCCTTTGCCGTAGGCAAGGGTTTCGTCGTCGGCAGCCACCACCATCACGCGCACAGAGCCGATGTAATTCGGCATCGGTATGCGGTGCACGTTTTCGCCGCCCTCCTTCAAGTAGTAGGGGCCAATAAAGCGCACGACGGGTTTGAAGCGCGAGAGCTTGTCCTTGCCCTCGGCCGAGAGGGCATCGTCGCCTCCGATGGCATACACGCCCATAAACTTGCCCTCGTAAGCGCCCAGTACGTAGTGGTACATGTCGAAGGTCTTCACGCCCAGCGCTTCGGTTTGATAAAAGGTCTCCCACGGTGAAGGTGTCTGGTAATTGGTCAGGTCCAGCAGACCCTCGTCGACGACAGCAAGGGTATAGGCCATGGCCTTGCCACTGCTCTCGCTGACGCGCACGACCATCTCCGACAGCGGGCGCACCTCATCGGGCACTTCAATCACAGGCTCGAGCTTGGTCTCCTTGTCTTCTACATATATTCGCCGTATGCCGTACAGTCGGATCGGCAAGTCGTTGTCGGGGTGGTGATAGGGCTGTATGAAATGGACGACGAGGTACACATTGGGCGTCATGTCCTTCGTGATGGGCAGTCGCACTTGATGTTGATCAGCTGAGACGTCGACCCAGAAATGCCGCAGCACGCGCGATGCATTTTCGACACTGATCAATGCGCGCGCCTTCTCGGCAGCCGGCAAATTGATGATGCACTCCTCCCCTACGCGATAGCGCTCTTTATCGGTCGAAAAGTTCAAAATCTCCGCCGCCTCATGGTCTGTGTCCGCTTCTTCATAGCCATAACTACTGACATACACGATTTTGCCGCTCGAATGCCCAGATGAGAGATTTTCAAAGCAGAGATAGATTCTGCCGTTCAAGCGTTCGGGAAAGCGCAGGGTGTAGTCATGCCTTCCCCCTCGGACGGTGATGGTATCCCCCTGCACGAACTGCAGGTACTCTTCTCTCAAATAGTTGTGATCGCTGCCGCTTCGGTATTCCCACCACCACCGATAGTCCACCTCGTATAGCCGCACGGCCACCTTAGAAGTGCCTTTGACGAACTCGCCCGTTTCGTCGACAATGACGACGGGTACCTTGACGGGCACCTCGGTCTTGAGGCTCTCCCACCAGCTCTCTCCACCTTCGAGTTTGAATCCGATGTACTCCCGATAGGGGGAGATGCGATAGTGGGCACGCCCAATGCTGAAATCACCCGAAGGCTCGAACACCTTGGTATGGAGATAGAGATTGAGCAGGCCGGGCGCCCCCTCCGTGTCAAATCCGTCAATGGTTATGGAGGCATTGCCCTTATCGTCGAGTGCATCATCGTAGAGGTAGACCATATCTTGATAAAACTCCTTGCGGAGGTCTTCGAAGATGTAGCCTTGTAAATTGGCAAATTGGGTAGAAGAACGCATTATAATGCCCTCGACGCGAGCACTTAGATTGGGCGAAATGCCGCCGTGCAGCCACTCGGCGTGGAGCTGGATCGTGGGCTTATTTTTCATCGCCAAGAGGGTGCCATCCTCGGGTGTAAAGAGAATCTTGAGCCGGTTGGGCTTGATGGTTTCGATCTTCAACTCCTTGGAAAACTGCCTGTCCCCTACGATGATCTTTGCTGTCCACGTACCCGTCTTGGCCTCCTCAGGCACTGCAAACCGAAAGTCGTAAAAGCGATGAAACGATTCGGTATTGACGCGCCTCAAGAACAAGGTGTTTTCAGGGGTATATACCTCTAAGATCACCGGGTGGTTGTAGGGCAGGGTCTTGTCTTTGTCTTGTAGTATAAACTGTAGGAAGATCGAATCGCCCGGCCGCCACACGCCCCTCTCGGCATACACAAAGCCCTTGATGCCCTTTTTGGTCTTGACTCCGTCGACATCGAATACCGAGGTGGAGAGCGCCGAGGCATCATCGATGCGCAGATAACCATACTCGTTTTGGCGACGCGCCACGAGGAAGAAGGGATTTTTGTCGAGCTGGACGTGTAGATACCCGTCGGCATCGGTTTCGTCTTCATAGATGATTTCGCCTTGGTAGTTGTAAAACTGCAGCCTCACGGTTCCCGCCGGCTCGGCCGTGCGCAGATCGCGGACAAAGACGTCGAATGCGCGATTTTCGGTCTTCTTGACGACAATGCCCAAGTTCGAGCCAAACAAGTTGCGCACGATGTAGTTATCGGGATTGGCGTAATAGGCGATGTGGCAGGGATTCTTTCGATCCGACCAATAATTGTAGTAATGCCAAGTCTGCGCAATGTCGTTGTAGCTGAAATACTGCTCACGAACTCTGTATTCGAGGAAGGGCATAAAATCGCGATCGACCGAGGGCTTGGATTCTTCCTCCGGACAATCGATCAAGGTGTGTCGCGGCAGAAAAGAGAGATAGATGCGGTAGAGCGCTCCGGGTTGGACCTCCATCAACTCGGACAAGTCGATGGCGAAGCTGTTCCACTTGCCGTAGTCGATATCGCTCTCCGAAGTCAGCTCAATATCCCGATCGAGTATCACACGCCCGACGCGGGCCAGCTCCGTAGACCCATCCCAATCGTTTACTTGAAAAAACTGGTGCACATTGGCATCGGCTATCCGCACGACGGTCAGCCGCACGGCCTTGAGATTGACCGCCTCAAACGGAAAGATAGTCCCCGAAGTAGTGGGCACGATCACACCCTTCGTCAGCGCACGTATCCTCGGCTTGAGCACTTCAAAATACACTGAGTGCTTGTATACACTATCCAGCTGTTTACCCTTGGCACTTCGGATGTGCCCATCAAAGATCACCGTTTTATCTCCGACCAGCCTTGTGGTGGGATAGATCTTGACGACATTGCCCTTGATGAGCATCTTGAGCTCTTCGCCCGACTCGAGGTAGATCAATCCCTTGAGATCTTGCTTGGGATCAAGCGCCTTGGTAAAATACGCCTCCATGGTCTGCGATTCCTGATCCACAATGCGGAGGTTCGATAGTTTGAAATCGTTGATGGCAGGTACGGGTATGCGCTGCACGATGAGGGTATCGCCCCGATCTTTACTGGTCTCAAAGCGCAACACCACCTCACTGGCCACATCCGTCCGACGGACGCTGTCGATCGTGAAATGGTGGATTTTCTCACTCCTGTTGTGAATCCACCGCACGGGTAGCTCTCGTCCTTCCTGGGTGACCTTCAATCCACTCTCCACTTCGTCGGCGGGAATGTAATCCGACGAGGCGATGTCGCCCGATAGCGTACTCCATCGATCATCTCCGTATTTATACGAATGCAACCCGCTGACATTGAGCTCGACCTTGAGCGGTATAACTTGAAACTCAAAATCAAACTCGGCCTGATCGCGCGGCACATCAATGAGTTTACCGAGATAAAACACGCCCTTGTACCGCTGACCCGAGGGCAATGGCGCATCAGGAATGAATAAAAAAGTCCTGCGATCCTTAATCACCGCTCGTCCGCGTATCTTCGGAGTAAAGGAAAACAAGCTCTGTGGATCGATACGCGCGGATAGGGGCACATCGGCACGCAAGTGCACGGTGATGAAATTCGAATTGGAAATGATCCCCGAGGTGTGCGACTCCACATAGTTGATAAAAGCGCTCCTGTCGGTCTTCTTTTCCTTGCAACCTACGAGGAGAACCATCGAGAGGACTACTGCGAAATACCACTTCTTCATGACTTGGGTGTTTTTTTAACCATAACAATCGGCATGCGGTAAAATATTCACTACCTACACGCCGCTCGTATCAGTAGTGTGAAAGGGCATTTCGCAGGTGATTAGTCGCAGTCATTTGCACAGCGAGAGTGCCCGCTGCGTACACTCATGTCGTAAATGCGCGATCTGCAATGCTCGAACACTTGACGCGTGGATGCTCCGATAAAACAACACTACACCCTAAGCCCCCAGGAGCAGCTTGAGGCCTGATCACCGCAACGGGTGGAATGCCCAAAAGGCTGAGGGGATTCCATATCGAAACTCCCCCTACCGCAGGAGCAAGCGAACACCTGCCCTCCGGGCTATATATAAAAAAATGTGTATTCCGCCTCTTTGCGGATCGTGTAGGGAGGTCTGCCTACCTTACTTGTAGTACTTTTTCATCACAAACAAGGCGTGGATCACTCCCGGAAGCCAACACAGCATGGTGAGCAAGAGGTTGATAAGCCAGTCGTTGCCTTCCCAGTCGGAGAGTATGCCTATAGCCAACCACCCCAAGAAAAGGAGAGACAATATGATGTACACCGCCTTGTCGATCTTGGGCTGTGCCTTCATTTCGGCGCGAAGTGATTGCTGTGTAGCCTTCAGCGTCTGGATTTGCTCGATCGACATGGTCCTCCCGGTGAGCTCCTCGTATTTCTGTGGAGTGAGCTGGAGAAAGGCCTCGACAGACATGCCAGCGATCGCTGGGTCGACCTTTGCCATCTGGGATTGCTCCTTCGGTACGACAGCCGTACCCACTGCAAAGGCAGGTGCCGAAAGCAATAACGCCATCAATAGTCCATACAACCGTCTCATACGCATGATTTTGATTGGGTTTGAATACTTTCGCTTCCAATTACGAGCAAACATACATTTTTCTCTTCAATCTACGCTTCCGTTCGAAGATTTCTACTCTTAAGTACTACAACAATAGCAGCACTTCCCGTTTTTTGTCTACCTTTGCTGTTGTACAAGGGGCCCACATCACTGTTGATTGATTTCCCGCCTTGCGTACATCGAAGGACCACAAATGCAATTTCGGCCATGAACAAGCCAGAACGAAGACGATCGACTACAATTTTACGCTACATCCTGCTATCCTCTGCCCTGACCGCTGTAGTGCTTTTCCTCACGGGCTGCTACAAGGAAGATCGCACCCCTGATCAAGGGGATGACGACAAGCTCGAGTGGAGGGTAGGCAAAAACAGCTACACTCTCGCCATCGGGGATACTGTGCGGCAATGGATCCTCTACGTGCCGGCGAGGTATTCCCCCGACCGCCCAGCCCCGCTGGTGTTGATGTTGCACGGCTCTTCGGGCACGGGAGAGAAGTTTTACCGCATCAGTGGTTGGACGGCAGTAGCCGACCGCGTGGGCTGTGTGGTAGTGTTTCCTACGGCCCTGGCCTATCCGATCGTCTCCAAACAGCGACGCATCACGCGATGGACGGAAGCCGAGCTTGCCGACGATTTGCCGCCGGGCTATCCCATCGTCGACGATGTGCCCTTCCTTCGGGAGCTAATACGGCGCATCGTGCGCAGCATGCACATCGACACGACGCGCATCTACGTGAGCGGCTTTTCCAACGGCGGCCGCTTCGTGGCCAATCGCCTGCTGCCCGAGATGAACGACCGCTTTGCGGCCTGTGCCGGCTGGGGCATCGGCTTTAACGCACCTACCGCCATCGACGGGCGCATTCCGCCGTATTTTCAAATCGTCGGTACCGACGACCAACGCCTTAAGGAGGGACTGATGTTGGACGAAAGCCTGCCCCACCACTCCCTCGAAGCGCTCCTGCAGTACGATGCCCTGCGCGAGCGTATACAGTACATGACGACGAGCCTCGGTCTCACCGACCGCTATACCGAACATCCCAGGCTGCCCGCCTTCAACCGCATACGGTGGGCGGAGGCGCGATCGGCCAACGCCAGCGAAGCGACCCTCCTGCTCATCGACGGCCTTGCCCACGAGTACGCCAACGGCCGCAACAACCCACACGCCATCGACGCCGCCGAAGTACTCTGGCGGTGGTTTTCAACCCACCAACTGCCCCAGTGAGCTGACGTACTGCCGGAAGAGCTTCTGAAGTCTACGCCGTGTGAGGGGCCCGGAGGGCGCCGCGCCGATAGGCGACGGCGGTCCGAGCCCGCAGGGCGAAGGACCGAACGAACAGTGAGCCCGAAGGGGCCCGACCCGAAGCCCGCAAGGGCGAAGGGGCACACCCCTATCCCTTTCCCTACGGCATCCATCACGCACTTCGATAGTAGGATGAGACAAATGCATTATGATTTTTTGATATGTATAAAATGTTGATTTAAAATTGTTTTTTCAGAATTCAAAGTGGTTTTTCCATGCGGTGTCGGAATCCCACGGTGCAGGATGAGCGGGGAATTTCAAGCGCTAGGATGCTTTCCACGGTGCCATTTCGACCGACTCCTCTCGGCAAGAGCCCTTAATTGAGCACGTTCGCTTTCATGAGCGCTTTCGGCCAACGGCGCCAGTGGGCGTACACCTTCCGGAGGACCCGTGTGCCCGTATAGGGTGCAATAATGCCCTCCTCGATGACAAGGTCCGAAGCGCTCTATCAACTCCCTGCCGACTACTCTTTTGTGCCGAGCTTTCCCTTCGAGCCGCACGCGTAGTACCTAACATTTTCGGCTGTGCATGTCTCGACGTTCGTCATGGACATAGATGGCATAATCATCGCGGGTGTCGCGGTAGGTAAACCATACCCCATCCAATCCGCCGAGCCGCCGTAGGATCAGCAGGGCGTCTTCGTGACTGGTATACTTCGTCGCTATTTCGCCAAATTTTGTCCACACCTATCGTTGCATTTTTGATCGTGCAGGATATCGTGCATCTGCTTGTCTGGCCGCCTTCCGATAGGTCGATACGGTGCGTGGTACTCCATCGGAGGACGAACACTTTATTATTACTGTCTCATAATTATGAACACTTTCCTTGCACGACGAGGTGCACACCCCCTACTGCGATGCCGCTCTTCACAGGGTATCGGAGTTGGACACCGCATTTTTCGCTTTGGGCCGTTTGCTTGGGGCGAGGGGTGCCGTTAGTTCTTGTTCAGGCCGTACACTTCCACGATTTTGCCGTTGGGGGCAAAGACGTATCGCACGGTGCTATTGACGGTCTTCCACTGGTGGCGGCGCAGGTCGTAGTAACGGAAGTCGGTGTTGAGGAGGTAGGTGCTGTCGTTTTCGCGGCGTATCCAACGAACGGTATTGCTGGAGTTTTTGGTGCGCTTCCACGCTCGGTAATACGCCTTTGGGCATCTGCTCTGTTGTCCAATCTTCGCATTTTACACTCCATACTATCAATCAATTACAGTCACATTATGTATATTTGAGTTGACAACAAGATGTAATGTATAACAGAAGACAGGCATCTTCGACAAAAAACTAATGTTTTATGTCGTATTATATTGATATTCTTCATTTTACACACATAAATTTAATATAATATGTATGAGTTTACCATTATTAATTTAGCTTTAACCTTATTTGCAATTCTATTAGTAATTTATCTTTACATCAGTGTATATAGGCCACGGGTTAAGCCATCATCTGAGAAACAATCATCAGATGATGAGAATATAGAAACCGGAGATGGAATAAAAGTAGATACTGAAAACACACAGAACACACAGCAAAGCAACATTGATAATAATGATAGTGAAGATGTTTGGGATGAACTTGAATTTGATAGTGATAAAATAGGTGACACATTAGCTGAAAATGATTATATTCCTGATGACGATTATGATATACCTTATCAGTATAAGGATACAATTGGCAAAGACTATGATTATTCATATCTTCCAGAGCTACCCAACCTTAAGGATGTTAATTTATATTGCTGGTTTAATAATGGCCTCTGGAGCATCGGCTTAATTGCACCAATTCACACTAAGAGCTCTATACAGATCTCTACTAACAACCAAACTCTAAAGGTAATAGATGGATTTTATAACACCTATTATTTACCACAAAATCTGCTCGGTGATATTATCATAAGTCAAAATGGTAAACAACAAATAATAAGATTACTAAACAATGAGAGGTCTAGTCGTTATTTGGTATTTAAAATTGGTAATAAATGGAGGGATGTTGGTAGATATATCAAATCTAACACTATTAAAAAGGGATACTACTTAATAGTTACACATAAGGGAAACGAAGAAATAATTAAAGATGAACTGGGTGAGCCAATATCAGAATCGGAAAACACAGTCTTTGACGATGTTATAGTCTATGTTTATTACGTGCACGAGAAAAAAGAAAAACCACTTCTTTCAAGACCAGATATTAGAATAACTATTACAGATAGCTCTGAGCATATCGAAGTCGAACATGAGAAAATACCAGTTGAGATACAGCACATAGACATATCATCAAACTCTAACAAGTTTATAAAATTACAAATCAACAATATTCACCAATTTAATGAGGCAAAGTTGCTATTTGAAAGCGGGAAATATATTAATTTAGACTTAGATAAAGTATATCAAATAATACCATTATGGAGGCTTAAAGAATACTTAGATGATATCGAAGTGCCTTATGTGGGTAATAACAGTGAGACGATTCATCTCAAGGTCTCTCCTAGTCAAGAAAATATTATACCTATTATTGAGCTCAAGTATAACTACAAATATATTTGCTATAATTGCAACTTTAAAACAAATGATTTAAAAATTGCTCTTGAGCATATAAAAAACAATATTAATGACTCTTTTCATAGTATTAATAATTGCGTAAAGAATTATATACCATTTTTAGAAAAAGTATACAAAAGAGATATATATCACAATATAAGTTTGAGTTGCAATTCTAAGGAAAGATTCTTGCTTGTGTTGAGTGCTTTTCAGAATAACGTAAAACTTGTTCATAAAATATTCAAATGTAAATATTGCAAGTACATTGTTTTTGATGAAGGTGGTGTTAGTCCTATTGAGTTAGTATATAATCATATTGAAAAAGAGTGCGAAGAAGCCCCTAGAATCCATGGAGTAGCAGTAAAAAAATATCTTGTAATTGATTCTGTCCAACACTTAATAGAGTATATTGAAGATAACGATGTTTTTGATTTGATAAATATAATATTTCAGTTTAATACTGAGCTTGAAGATAATGCATTTATTTTATGCATTACATTTCTAGTATATGAATGTACACTCTGTGGCCATCATTTTTGTGATTGTTTTGTGTTTGATGACGTATACGGCTTAAAGACCTATAATAACAACTTTATACCTGTTCAAGAAATTAGCCACATACTTGATGATTTGAGATACGATTTATACAATCAAAGGATATCGCATATGATTGAGCATCATCCAGAAGAACTCACAAAATGTTATTTCTATGACTCAACACAGTGATCCCATACGGCTATCCAGAGAAATAGTCGATAGATATCGACGTTATCTTCAGACAATGTTCTATTTCCGTGACCCGGAACTACGCCAATCCTTTAATGATGCTCTTTATTCTGAGTCGATGCCGCTCAGCAAGGGCCCTATTTTAGAAGCATCCCCTCCTTTTAAACGCGGATTAACCGTAGGAGCGCTCATTGATGAATTTTTTCAACCGGATCCTGATGGTGAGTTGGAGAAATTAAAGCAGGCATTGTTCAAGGATAGGGAGCTTTACGTCCATCAAGAGAAAGCCATACGTAAAGTCTTTGGTCAAGATCGCAATATCCTTGTAGCTACAGGTACAGGAAGTGGCAAAACCGAATCTTTTCTCTACCCTATTATTCTATATCTTTACAGAGAGTTTTTATCTAATGAATTGGAAAAACCTGGTGTGCGTGCACTTATCCTTTACCCTATGAATGCATTGGTCAATGACCAACGCGAGCGTCTCGGAGAGATTTGTAAACGATTAAAAAATTTAGAAGCCAAATTCAAATTTACGTTTGGACAGTATATCGGAGAAACCCCTAATAATCCCGATGATTATAAGAAAAATGCCCAAGATTACATGGATCAAAAATTTGAGGGGGAATTGATCTTTAGAGACCAAATGCGAGATAATCCTCCTCATATTCTCATTACAAATTATTCAATGTTGGAGTACATGCTCATTCGACCTAAAGACAGCCCATTTTTCGATAGGGGCTCTGCTTCACGATGGAAATTTATTGTGATTGATGAAGCACATCAATACCGAGGTACAAAAGGCATGGAAATGGGCATGCTCATTAGAAGGTTAAAGCAAAGACTTCGTGAAGGTGGAAAAGAGGGCAAATTCGTTTGTATTGCTACAAGCGCCACAATTGCCAGTGGCAATAACTACAAAAAGGATGTGGCTCGGTTTGCTGATAATCTTTTCGGTGAGGGGTTTGATCAGGATGACATTATATTTGGGGAGAGAGAGCAACTATTTGACGAAGCATCTAATGCTACTATCGAGTTGACATGGGAGGATTACAAGTACCTGCATGATATTATTATAAAAGAAGGTGAGAGTTCTATTACTCCTTCAAATGAACTTCAGAACATTAAAATCCCCCCGGGCTTATCAAAACATGAACGAGTAGGTCACATTCTATTACAAGACCAACGAGCGTTAAAATTGCTCCGTCTGATATCAGGCCAGGACTCCAACATTAAATATGATTCTAATAAAAGTCCATACTCCAAGAGAGATGTTCATCAGTTGATCAAACATCCCATCTTTGCTGATCTGAATGATGTAGAAAGTAAGTTAACCGCACTATCCACCTTAGTTGAATTGCTGACCATCGCGAAACGTCCCTATCAAAACGCCCCTATCATAACTGCGCGATATCATCTCTTCTTAAGATCCCTCGAAGGTGCCTTCATTAATTACTTACCCAAGAAATACATTTCACTAACGCGCGTGAGCGATTCTGGAAAGGGGAAACCCTTTGAAATAGCACTTTGTAGGGACTGCGGACAACATTACATTGTAGGAAGGATTAGTAGCTCCTTTTTGAGAGAGGCAATCCGTGATCCCGGTGAACCAGACTTCGGAACAAAGTTCTTTCTACAGTTGAATGATTTATACGACACCGATGAATATATAATAGCATCACAAGTAAATACTTCACCTAATACTAAGTCAGAAATCAAAAAACTATGTGTAGAATGTGGAAGGATTAATAACATAGATAGCGACAAACTTGATTGTGGACATAAATCATATATTCGCATCATACGCCTGCAGCAGCCAGATGAAAAGTCAGATCAATTGTCGAAGTGCCCGGTTTGCGAATACCGGGGTAACGACCCAGTTCGAGAGGTCATACACGGTTCTGATGGGCCACATGCGGTTATAGCCACCACTCTTCATCAAAAATTACCCAAAGATCGTAAGAAAATACTCATCTTCGCCGATGGTCGTCAGGAAGCTGCTTTTTTTGCATGGTACCTCGAAAAGTCCTACAGGGAAATAATTAGTCGGAATGTCATCAACAAAATTATAAGCAATATCGAGGATTATCCCAGTGATGGTGTAAGTCTTAAGTCATTAGCAGATAGAGCATATAAGAATTACAAGAGCTTCTTCACAGAAAGCAAAACAGATGACAACCTTACGATACGTAAAAACATATGGAAGGCTCTTTATAGAGAGTTCCTATTTTCAGTAACAAGGTTTTCTCTTGAAGGTGTAGGGTTGATTCGTTGGGACTTCGATTTGATGAAAGATGGCCACTTTAAAATCCCCGATATTCTCTTTAGAGATCCATGGTCATTATCAGAGAAGGATGCCATGGAGTTGATAAAAATCCTATTCTACTACACCCGCATCGGTAGAGCAGTGGAATTGCGAACACCTTTAGAAATTTCATTAAATTGGGATGATTTAAACATTCCTTATCCTCAAACAAGTCTATATATAGGAAAGCCTAATAAGAAAAGAAACGTCACAGACTGGGAGGGTTTAACAACAAGTAGGGGTAGATTTCTTATAAAATATCTCTTGAGCAAACACAGTATGAGTAAAGACAAAGCTAAGAGGCATGCGCAGGAGTTGCTAAAGAGTATTTGGAATGCAATGATAGATCATGACAAGCATTATAAATCCAATGATAAATTTTTAATCAACATCCACTCCAGTAAGAGGTTAAATCCATTTTGGTGGAGAGTATATCCCATTTCTGAATACGAAACTATTTATCAATGCACGACTTGCTCCAACATTCAATATCTCAATATCGACAATTTATGCATCCGTCATAACTGTCCCGGTACAGTCCAACCGATAAAGACCCACGACTTAACAACCAACCATTATCGAATTCTTTATAAAGAGGACTTACCAGAGCAGCTGAAAGTGGAAGAGCACACAGCACAATTGAGTAAAGAAAGGGCACGAGAAGTCCAAAATGACTTCAAGAAAGGTCATATTCACGCATTGAGTTGCTCCACAACCTTTGAGCTCGGAGTAGACCTGGGAGACTTAGACACAGTGTTTTTGAGAAATGTACCTCCCGAACCCTTTAATTACATGCAAAGAGTTGGAAGAGCTGGCCGTAGAAGTGGCCATCCGGGTTTTTCAATTACCTACTGCAAACGTAGCCCACATGACTTATACCACTTTGTAAACCCTGAAGAAAGAATTATTGAGGGCAATATTATGCCTCCACGATTATCGTACAATAACGAAAAAATAATAACTAGGCATATTACCGCTGTAGCATTGTCTTTCTTTTTTAGGGAGTATCCTGAGAGATTCCATAACGTAGAATCCTTTTTTGTAAAGTTAGAAGAGCCTCAAGCAGTAAGAGACTTGTACTCATTCCTTGAGCAGAAGAAAGATACACTCCAGAAATCCATCAATTCTGTATTTAAGGATAGTTTTTTTGATTTTAAGGATACTAAAGAAAATCTCATGGTCATCTCAACTGACCTACAAAGACAATTGGGATTGCACAATGGCCAATGGATAGATAAAATCACTTTTAGAGATAGTCAACTTGCCAAAGGTGAAATAGAAATTATGAATGATTATAAGGATGTAAAGAGGTTAAAAGAAGATGCGATAGAGAGAGATGACTTCAAAACAGCACATTGGGCTAAGAAGAGATTGAATACTATTGCCAATGAAGATGTACTCTCTTTCCTTTCCAGGAAGGCCATTATACCCAAATATGGCTTTCCTGTAGATGTGGTTGAATTAGACTTACATAAGACATACCATTCTGTTTCTCAAGCTGTAGATCTACAAAGAGACCTATCCATTGCTATATCTGAATATGCCCCAACAAGTAAGGTCATTGCTAATAAACAAGAATGGCAGTCTTACGGCATTAAAAAGGTCGTTCAAAAGGAATCTCCAATTAAAGAGTATTATTTATGCCGAAAGCACAATTTCTTGTTTTCTAGCAACATAGGCAAAAATGGCGTCAAAGATAAATGCTGCGACGATTTCAAAAAACGAGGGAAATACCTTATCCCTCAATTTGGATTTATTACGGCAACACACAAAAAGCCGTCCCCCCCTTCACGCCGTCCATATAAACTGTTCTCCACTAGGCCATATTTTATGGGCTTTGAAGATGGACAATCACAACGTCAAATTATTGAATTCAACGGTTTTGAGCTTACAGGTGCAAGGCCAGGAAAAATGGTGGTTATTTGTGAAGGGAGAAAAGGAAGAGGGTTTCTTATCTGTAAGAAGTGTGGAGCTGGATTTACCACCTATGTCCCTGAACACAAGACCCCTTTTGGTTATTCTTGTGATGGAAAGTTGGAACGTCTTTGCTTAGCTCATGAGTTTGTTACCGATGTCCTCAGTATAAACTTTCCACTACCCACCAACAAAATTAACACATCAGCCCCCGGCTTCGCCTATTCGCTTGCTTATGCCCTTGTAGAAGGTACAGCTAATGTTCTCGATGTGCCGTCTACTGATTTAGCCGTCACGGTATCTTATGCTTCAGGGAGCAAAATTCCCCCTATTGTACTCTACGATAATGTACCTGGAGGAGCTGGTCTTGTTCAGCATCTTGAAGATCAAGAAATATTCTTTAAATGTCTTAATGCGGCTTATAATAGAGTGGATGGTAGATGTAATTGCGGTTATAATGAGAGTTGTTACGGTTGCCTACGATCCTACCAAAACCAATTTGTTCACCCATACTTGACAAGGGGTCCAATCAAGGATTATTTAGAAAATATTTTAAAGGATCTCAAAGTATTGTAGCATAGTTTTTTACCTAAGGGTCATGAATGAAACTCATGCTCGCTTTCCATCCCATATGCCTTCAATATCTTTATTTTCTTTATTTAATCTCCACACCAACTCCTAACCCCCGCAACTTCCTCCTCCCCCCAACTGTTTTTTAATAAAAGCCATTCCCTATGACGACGATTGACATACCCGAAAAGCCCTTCCAAGAGGCGCACCAGATGTTTGTCGACTATTACGAACACCACGAAGGATGGCCGCACATCCCTTTTCGGAGTTTTTCCCATCCCGCCTTCGTCATGACCGAGCTGTGCTACAAGTACAACGCCTACCAGCAGGCGCACAAGGCGCTTCAACTCCATAAGTGGGACGGGTGGATCGAAGACAATCCACTGATGATCTTCCGGGCTACCGAGCGCGCCTGCGATCCCAAACTCACCACCAACCTGTTCATCCTGCGCCACGGCGTGGAGCATTCCCCTCTCGCTCCGTTTGCGCAGGCACAGTCGGAGGCCGCCCAAGTCGAATTGGCACACCAACTGTACGAGCTCTTCCTCGGTGGCAGCAGCGATCCCGAGGCGCTCGGACCCCGCTTCGACCGGTTTGTCGAATTCCTTGCCCATCGCGGCTATCGACGCAGGTGGACGCTCATGAGCTACCTGCTCTTCCTCATCGACATCGAGCGGTATTTCCCCATACGCGCACGATACATGGACAAAGTAATGGAATTTTACGGCCTCTCACTTCGCCTCTCCCATCACATCCAATGGCAGTACTTATACGAGCTACTGCAAATATTCGACGCCCTTCGACAAAAGCTCCGCCCCTATCGCCCCAGCACCAATCTCGACATCCAATCGTATTGCTACATCATCGGCGCCCTCCTCAAGCGACGAGACGAGGAGGGCATCGATATTCCATAGGATCATTCAGGCACGATCACGCATCTGCGATTTCATACCCTAAACCCTAAAACCCTTAGCTATGCACACGATCAACAAGGCGCTCATCGTACTCTTTCGATTTCCGTCGGCCTTAGTGGCGCCCTTTACGACCTTGCTCTTCACACTGGCCACGATATTGACGCTGGGGCTCTTTGCCCTTGTGGCCTTGCTGTTGAAAAACTGGCTCTTCCACGTGCCGACCTATTTAGCATCCTTGGCGTACGAAAAGGGCGGTCCCCTCGGCAAGGTGGTGGCTGTATTGGGATTGCCATTTGCACTGGCGGGCTCCATCGTGAGCACCCTGATGGGAGGCATGGGCGATGTGCGGATCAAGCTCTACGACATGTTCTTCTTCGAGCTCTTTCCGTACAGCTATTCCTTCCACAAGTTTATCGACGGTGCCAAGCCGCTCCACGCACTCACCCCCGAAGCGCGCGCAGTGATCAGTGAGTATTTAGAAGACCCCCTCTTTGCCCGCTTCGCACAAAAGGTATTAGCAGACTTCTAATGCCTCCCGGCACGGCTGTGCTACTGTCTGTTTTTTGTATAAAATCTTTGACCTGCTGTTGCGTTTTAGCAATGAGGGTAGTACTGCAGCGCACGGCGGAGGCTTTTTTATTTGTTTTTCGGTATAAAATGGTGCGCCATGTTGGGGATCAGCAAAGTGCCGTCAGCTGGGGCGGGAGTGCTGTGGGAGGGGCTCCATCGGCCGTGGTATTGCGGCACGTGTAAGGCGCTGCACCGCTATTACGGCTTGTGGAGCAGGGGCATCCTGCATTTCGATATCGTGCTGTTGGGGGAGCTCCTCGCCGCTGTAGCCGATATCGAGCCGCCGCGCCGTTACAACAATGGCTTGTGCCTGGACATCCCCGCGCACTGCGAGTTCTTGCCCTTGCATCGCTATTTGGCCGATTTACACGCGGCTTTTATGTATGTGCGTCGTCGCGATGCGTTGCGGGATGGCGAACACCGATTGGCGGTGGCCCTCAGTGGCCTTGCCACACAGGCCATGCAGCGCGCTTTGGACAATCTCGAATGTCAGGGCATCCCGCGCGAGGTATGGGACCACTACCTGCGCGACCAATGGCATCTCGAAGGCGAAAGACATCACGTATTGGCCTACGCCCAACCTACCGAACAACTCTGTGCCTTGCTCCTGCGCAGGGGAGCTGATGTGGCGGGCTGTGCCGACAGGGCCGTAGCCCTCGAGCGCTTCGGACATGCACTCGGGCGATGGATGTACTTGGCCGATGCCCTGCGCGATTTGAAAGACGACCAGCGCCGAGGACGCTTCAATGCCTTCAGCCACAGCATCGAAGACGTACACACGGTCGAAGAGGCACTGCCCTATGTTCAGAGCGCTCAAGATGGTCTTATCCGTGCCATAAAAGAGTTAGGGCTCCCAACCGAACGCGAAGCCTACTTTATCGAGCGCCTGGACTTTGTGGGCAGATATGGAGCGAATGCGCAGCACTCCTGTAGTCATGAGCAGCTACATCCGCAATCGCGGCTGCACACGCGGCGCCGTGCCTGGACCCTTGCCGCCGCTGCAAGTGCTGCACTTTTGCTTTTTGCCGGCTGGCATATCCACGCAGGACTACCGCCTTGGGTAGCTACCGCGACTGGGTCGAATGCGACGTGGAGCTCACTGCTCCGCTCCGCCCTGCAGTGGCTTTGGCTGCCGTGGGCGATCGGCGCGAGTTATGTCTTCTGGAAGCGCAGGGCCGTGCTCCACCGATGGTGGCACGAGTGGAAAGCGGGATGGCATAGCCTGTGGAAGGAAGCCACGGAAGAGCACAAAAAGCGCAAGCCGTGGTGGAAAATCCTGCTAAAGGTATTGCTCTACCTGCTCCTGACGGTCGTCGGCATCGCGCTATTGCTGATCTGTTGTCTGGCCATCCTCATCGCTAACAGCGACAGCGACGACTGCACTTGCCAGTGCCAGAGCTCGCCGCAGTGCAACTGCGGCGACGGGGGTAGCGGATGTAATTGCAACTCCGGCGGAGGCGGCTGCAACTGCGGAAACAGCGGAGGAAGTTGCTGCAACTGACCCTTCGCTCAACCGACACACCCCACGGCCCTTACGCCTAAATCGCGTACTCTTGCCTTCAACGCTCGTGAGAAGAGCTCCTGCACCTCGAGCAAAAACCCTGTGGACATCACCTAACTTGCCCATCCTCCGACAAGTGGATTCCGTATACCTGTGGAGCTCACAGTAGGACCCAAAATCAATTTGTTGCAATTGCAACTATTTTGCAATTCATGACAAATTTGCTACCGCTCGTCGAAAAAGTATGCGCATTGATGACATATCCCTTGCATCTTTAGCACAGCGCCCAAATATTTGCATTGACGAACTCTTGATAATTGCAGGTATGTTGCGAGTATGGGTATAAAATGGTAGTACCATGATTGCTCTACTCCGGCGATCTACGATTTTCATGGGTTTGTCCACTTGGCTTTTACTTCATGCCACATTGGGAAATGCCCAATTCGCCGTCTTGCCCATCGGCGGCGATGCTACTGGTCCAGACGGATCAGCTTCCTACTCCGTCGGACTGCCCGCCTACCAACACTACCGCAGCGCCATCCTCTACGTACAGGAAGGCGTTCAACAGCCCAATCTCCCCCGCAACACGCGCACGGCCACTCCCGCAGCCATCCCCCTACAACTCTATCCCAACCCCGCTGCGGAACAGCTCTTCCTGCACTTTCCCAGCGATGCACCCGAAGGGCTCCACTACCGCATCATCGACACCCGAGGACGCACCGTCCAAGTGGGGCGACTGTCCCACACTGCCGCTATTCCCTCCATCGACCTGCGCGCACTGCCCAATGGGCTGTACCTATTGCAGATCTACCGCCTACAAAAGGGGCTGCCATCTGCGATTTCATACCACAGCTTCATCAAACAACTGGGACAATGACCTCAAAAACATAAAAACCTACAGCTATGAAAACAATCACTACACTTTTCGGATGTGTATTCTGCGCAGTGCTTTGCACCTTGAATCTCACGGCTCAGGTGCCCGACAAGATGAGCTATCAGGCCGTCTTGCGCGACGCCTCCAACCGGCTACTCGTCAACCAGACGGTGGGCATACGTGTGTCCATCCTACAGGATGCCCCCAACGGCCGCGAAGTCTTCGTCGAAACCCACACCGCCACCACCAACGACAACGGCTTGGTGACCATCGAAATCGGCGGTGGCAACCGTATCCTCGGTAGGCTCCTCGCCATACCGTGGGCCAATGCCGCTTACTTCCTCAAAGTCGAATGGGATCCCGACGGCGGCACCGACTACACGCTCAGCCATACGGCCCAGCTCCTCAGTGTACCCTATGCCTTCCATGCCCGTACCGTCGAAATACCCGACGATGCCGATGCCGACCCCACCAATGAGTTTCAAACACTCACCAAAAACGGCAACCTCATCATCCTCTCCAACGGCGGCAGCGTCGTCGACGAAGTCGATGATGCCGACCCCGATCCGCAAAACGAAATCCAAACACTCTCCAAAACGGGAAACACCATCACCCTCTCCAAAGGCGGCGGCAGCGTCGTCGATGCAGTCGATGATGCCGATGCCGACCCCAACAACGAGCTGCAGACACTCTCCATCAGCGGAGATCAGCTCAGCATCTCCGGTGGCAATACCGTCACCCTGCCCGACGCCGATCCCAACAACGAGCTGCAGACGCTCTCCATCAGCGGTGACCAGCTCAGCATCTCCAACGGCAACACCGTCACTCTACCCGATGCCGATCCCAACAACGAAATCCAGACCCTCTCCATTACGGGCGACCAGCTCTCCATCTCCGACGGCAACACCGTCATCCTGCCCGATGGCGACGAGTTCAACGAAATACAAATGCTCTCCCGATCGGGCAACATCGTCACCCTCTCTCCCGATGGAGGTTTTGTCAGCATAGAAGACGACGACTCAGATCCCGCCAACGAGCTGCAGACGCTCTCCATCTCGGGCGACCAGCTCTCCATCTCCGACGGCAATACCGTCACTCTACCCGATGCCGATCCCAACAACGAAATACAAACCCTCTCCGTCAGCGGTGACCAGCTCTCCATCTCCGACGGCAACACCGTCACCCTACCCGATGCCGACCCAAACAACGAAATACAGACCCTCTCCAAAGTGGGAAACACCATCACGCTCTCACACGGTGGCGGTAGTGTCACCGACGAGGTCGACGATGCCGATGCTGATCCCAACAACGAAATACAGACGCTTTCCGTCAGCGGCAACATGCTCACCATTAGCGGCGGCAACACTGTCACCCTACCCACCGGTGCAGAAAAGGTAGACGACCTGCTCGACGGCAATTCCGAGCCCGGAGGAGAGAGCGTCTTCATCGGCGAAAACGCCGGCGCCAACGACGACGAAACCGACAACTACAACACCGGCATGGGTTTCAATGCCTTGACGAGCAACACCTCCGGTGAATTCAACGCCGCCTTTGGCGCTTATGCATTGCAGTCCAACACCACCGGAAATAGAAATACCTCCTTCGGTTACAGAGCAATGGTCAATAACACTACGGGTGTCGACAATGTCGCTGTCGGTGTACACGCCCTTCGATCAAACACTACCGGCTCATTCAATGTCGCCCTTGGCCCTTACGCCCTATGGCTCAACACCGACCGATCCGAATTAGTCGCTATAGGTTACAATGCACTGTACAACAACGGTACAGGGGCTATTTTAGCACATCAAGCAACAGAAAATACCGCCGTAGGAGCACATGCTCTCAGGGAAAATACGACCGGATACTACAATACCGCCATAGGTAGCTACGCCCTGTATTCCAACACAACAGGATCTCAAAACACTGCCATAGGTACAAGAGCCCTGTATTCCAACACAATAGGATATAATAATACCGCCATAGGTAGAGACGCTATGTATTTCAACACAACAGGATCTCAAAACACTGCCTTAGGTAGAAGAGCCCTGTATTCCAACACAACAGGATATAATAATACCGCCATAGGTAGAGACGCCATGTATTTCAACACAACAGGATATCAAAACACTGCCTTAGGTAGAAGAGCCCTGTATTCCAACACAACAGGATCTAATAATACCGCCATAGGTAGAGACGCCATGTATGACAACACAACTGGAATTGATAACACTGCCGTAGGCAGAAGTGCTATGTTTAACAACATTTCAGGTGATTCCAACACTGCTGTAGGAATGTTGGCATTATATGCCAACACCTTTGGAAAACTTAACACCGCACTTGGCAATAGTGCCCATTCTACCTGCGACAACTGCAATAACTCCACCGGCATCGGCTACAATGCCAGTCCCACCCTCTCCAACCGCATACACATCGGCAATACCGCCATCACATGGATAGGCGGGGAAGTCACATGGTCTACTTATTCCGATCGGCGATTTAAGCGCAACATCAGCGACGACGTCCACGGCCTCGACTTCATCCTCCGACTGCGACCCGTCACCTACTACATCGACAAAGACCTCCAAGACTCCCTCATGGGCGTGGTTGACAACGCCGACTACCCCGAAAAGTACGACATCGAAAAGATCAAGTTCTCCGGCTTCCTCGCCCAAGAAGTCGAAGCCGCCGCCCAAGCCGTGGGATACGACTTCAGCGGCCTCACTAGACCTAAACACGACAGAGATCTCTACTCCCTCTCCTACGCCTCCTTCGTCGTGCCCCTCGTCAAAGCCGTCCAGGAACAACAAGCACTCATCCAGCGGCAACAAGACCTCATCGCCACACTGCAAGAAAAAAATGAAGGCCTAAACGCACAGGTCAAAGCACATGAGGATAAAATAGCTACTCTTTTACACAAAAAGGAGGCGCTTGACGCTGAAGTTCAGTTTCTCAAGGAGCAAAACCAACAACAACAGCAGTGGCTCCAACAGCTGGCACTACAAGTCCAACAGCTCAAAGCCGAACTCGCCCAACAGCGCTCATCGCAGCAAAACAACTCGACAACAGCACAGCAGTACAATCAACAACCGTAAATGGTCCGCCTCATGCCATCAGCACATCCAAAAGATAGAGCTTTGTACCAACCTATGCCAAGCCACACCACACAGACCGACCTCGGAAGGGGAGTGCTCAGCTCCCCTTCCACCCCTCTTTTCACCTATACCACTAATCACAAAAACCCTGAAAAGATCTACGACATAGAGGCAAACATGAAGGATAACTTTTACAATGGTATAAAATCGTTGGCACTATGATTGCACGACTCTTGAAACACTTCCAACACGCACTTTGGTTTGCGGGGATAACTTTCTTCGTTCATCCATCCTCCGCCCAATTCGCCGTCTTGCCCATCGGCGGAGATGCTTCCGGGCCAGACGGATCAGCTTCCTACTCCGTCGGACTGCCCGCCTACCAACACTACCGCAGCGCCATCCTCTACGTCCAGGAAGGCGTTCAACAGCCCAATCTCCCCCGCAGCACGCGCACGGCCACTCCCGCAGCCATCCCCCTACAACTCTATCCCAACCCCGCTACGGAACAGCTCTTCCTGCACTTTCCCAGCGATGCTCCCGAAGGGCTTCACTACCGCATCATCGACACCCGAGGACGCACCGTCCAAGCGGGGCGACTGTCCCATACTTCCGCTACTCCCTCCATCGACCTGCGCACACTGCCCAATGGGCTGTACCAATTGCAGGTCTACCGCCTACAAAAGGGCCGGTCATCTGCGATTTCATACCACAGCTTCATCAAACAACTGGGACAATGACCTCAAAAACATAAAAACATACAGCTATGAAAACAATCACTACACTTTTCGGATGTGTATTCTGCGCAGTGCTTTGCACCTTGAGTCTCACGGCTCAGGTGCCCGACAAGATGAGCTATCAGGCCGTCTTGCGCGACGCCTCCAACCGGCTACTCGTCAACCAGACGGTGGGCATACGTGTGTCCATCCTACAGGATGCCCCCAACGGCCGCGAAGTCTTCGTCGAAACCCACACCGCCACCACCAACGACAACGGCTTGGTGACCATCGAAATCGGCGGTGGCAACCGTATCCTCGGTAGGCTCCTCGCCATACCGTGGGCCAATGCCGCTTACTTCCTCAAAGTCGAATGGGATCCCGACGGCGGCACCGACTACACGCTCAGCCATACGGCCCAGCTCCTCAGTGTACCCTATGCCTTCCATGCCCGTACCGTCGAAATACCCGACGATGCCGATGCCGACCCCACCAATGAGTTTCAAACACTCACCAAAAACGGCAACCTCATCATCCTCTCCAACGGCGGCAGCGTCGTCGACGAAGTCGATGATGCCGACCCCGATCCGCAAAACGAAATCCAAACACTCTCCAAAACGGGAAACACCATCACCCTCTCCAAAGGCGGCGGCAGCGTCGTCGATGCAGTCGATGATGCCGATGCCGACCCCAACAACGAGCTGCAGACACTCTCCATCAGCGGAGATCAGCTCAGCATCTCCGGTGGCAATACCGTCACCCTGCCCGACGCCGATCCCAACAACGAGCTGCAGACGCTCTCCATCAGCGGTGACCAGCTCAGCATCTCCAACGGCAACACCGTCACTCTACCCGATGCCGATCCCAACAACGAAATCCAGACCCTCTCCATTACGGGCGACCAGCTCTCCATCTCCGACGGCAACACCGTCATCCTGCCCGATGGCGACGAGTTCAACGAAATACAAATGCTCTCCCGATCGGGCAACATCGTCACCCTCTCTCCCGATGGAGGTTTTGTCAGCATAGAAGACGACGACTCAGATCCCGCCAACGAGCTGCAGACGCTCTCCATCTCGGGCGACCAGCTCTCCATCTCCGACGGCAATACCGTCACTCTACCCGATGCCGATCCCAACAACGAAATACAAACCCTCTCCGTCAGCGGTGACCAGCTCTCCATCTCCGACGGCAACACCGTCACCCTACCCGATGCCGACCCAAACAACGAAATACAGACCCTCTCCAAAGTGGGAAACACCATCACGCTCTCACACGGTGGCGGTAGTGTCACCGACGAGGTCGACGATGCCGATGCTGATCCCAACAACGAAATACAGACGCTTTCCGTCAGCGGCAACATGCTCACCATTAGCGGCGGCAACACTGTCACCCTACCCACCGGTGCAGAAAAGGTAGACGACCTGCTCGACGGCAATTCCGAGCCCGGAGGAGAGAGCGTCTTCATCGGCGAAAACGCCGGCGCCAACGACGACGAAACCGACAACTACAACACCGGCATGGGTTTCAATGCCTTGACGAGCAACACCTCCGGTGAATTCAACGCCGCCTTTGGCGCTTATGCATTGCAGTCCAACACCACCGGAAATAGAAATACCTCCTTCGGTTACAGAGCAATGGTCAATAACACTACGGGTGTCGACAATGTCGCTGTCGGTGTACACGCCCTTCGATCAAACACTACCGGCTCATTCAATGTCGCCCTTGGCCCTTACGCCCTATGGCTCAACACCGACCGATCCGAATTAGTCGCTATAGGTTACAATGCACTGTACAACAACGGTACAGGGGCTATTTTAGCACATCAAGCAACAGAAAATACCGCCGTAGGAGCACATGCTCTCAGGGAAAATACGACCGGATACTACAATACCGCCATAGGTAGCTACGCCCTGTATTCCAACACAACAGGATCTCAAAACACTGCCATAGGTACAAGAGCCCTGTATTCCAACACAATAGGATATAATAATACCGCCATAGGTAGAGACGCTATGTATTTCAACACAACAGGATCTCAAAACACTGCCTTAGGTAGAAGAGCCCTGTATTCCAACACAACAGGATATAATAATACCGCCATAGGTAGAGACGCCATGTATTTCAACACAACAGGATATCAAAACACTGCCTTAGGTAGAAGAGCCCTGTATTCCAACACAACAGGATCTAATAATACCGCCATAGGTAGAGACGCCATGTATGACAACACAACTGGAATTGATAACACTGCCGTAGGCAGAAGTGCTATGTTTAACAACATTTCAGGTGATTCCAACACTGCTGTAGGAATGTTGGCATTATATGCCAACACCTTTGGAAAACTTAACACCGCACTTGGCAATAGTGCCCATTCTACCTGCGACAACTGCAATAACTCCACCGGCATCGGCTACAATGCCAGTCCCACCCTCTCCAACCGCATACACATCGGCAATACCGCCATCACATGGATAGGCGGGGAAGTCACATGGTCTACTTATTCCGATCGGCGATTTAAGCGCAACATCAGCGACGACGTCCACGGCCTCGACTTCATCCTCCGACTGCGACCCGTCACCTACTACATCGACAAAGACCTCCAAGACTCCCTCATGGGCGTGGTTGACAACGCCGACTACCCCGAAAAGTACGACATCGAAAAGATCAAGTTCTCCGGCTTCCTCGCCCAAGAAGTCGAAGCCGCCGCCCAAGCCGTGGGATACGACTTCAGCGGCCTCACTAGACCTAAACACGACAGAGATCTCTACTCCCTCTCCTACGCCTCCTTCGTCGTGCCCCTCGTCAAAGCCGTCCAGGAACAACAAGCACTCATCCAGCGGCAACAAGACCTCATCGCCACACTGCAAGAAAAAAATGAAGGCCTAAACGCACAGGTCAAAGCACATGAGGATAAAATAGCTACTCTTTTACACAAAAAGGAGGCGCTTGACGCTGAAGTTCAGTTTCTCAAGGAGCAAAACCAACAACAACAGCAGTGGCTCCAACAGCTGGCACTACAAGTCCAACAGCTCAAAGCCGAACTCGCCCAACAGCGCTCATCGCAGCAAAACAACTCGACAACAGCACAGCAGTACAATCAACAACCGTAAATGGTCCGCCTCATGCCATCAGCACATCCAAAAGATAGAGCTTTGTACCAACCTATGCCAAGCCACACCACACAGACCGACCTCGGAAGGGGAGTGCTCAGCTCCCCTTCCACCCCTCTTTTCACCTATACCACTAATCACAAAAACCCTGAAAAGATCTACGACATAGAGGCAAACATGAAGGATAACTTTTACAATGGTATAAAATCGTTGGCACTATGATTGCACGACTCTTGAAACACTTCCAACACGCGCTTTGGTTCGCGGGAATAACCATTTTCACTCAACACGCCTCCGCCCAATTCGCCGTCTTGCCCATCGGCGGCGATGCTTCCGGGCCAGACGGATCAGCTTCCTACTCCGTCGGGCTGCCCGCCTACCAACACTACCGCAGCGCCATCCTCTACGTCCAGGAAGGCGTCCAGCAGCCCAATCTCCCCCGCAGCACGCGCACGGCCACTCCCGCAGCCATCTCCCTACAGCTCTATCCCAACCCCGCTGCGGAGCGGCTCTTCCTGCTCCTACCCAACGACATACCCGCAGGGCTCCACTACCGCATCATCGACTCCCGAGGACGCACCGTCCAAGCGGGGCGACTGTCCCATACTGCCGCTACTCCCTCCATCGACCTGCGCGCACTGCCCAATGGGCCGTACCAATTGCAGGTCTACAGCCTACAAAAGGGCCAGTCATCTCCGATTTCATCCCACAGCTTCATCGTACAAAGTCACTAATCAAAACGCTGAGCTATGAAGACATTTGCTGCATACTTCGGATGTGTGATTTGCACGGCACTTTGCACCTTGAGTCTCACGGCTCAGGTGCCCGACAAGATGAGCTATCAGGCCGTCTTGCGCGACGCCTCCAACCATCTGCTCTCCAATCAGACCGTGGGACTGCGCATAGCCATCTTGCGCGATGGGCCCACGGGAGCGGAAGTGTATGCCGAGACCCACACTGTCACCACTAATACCAACGGTCTCGTCACCCTCGAAATCGGTGGCGGCACTGTCGTGGTGGGTAGCTTCGATTCCATCGATTGGAGTGCGGGTACCTACTTCCTCAAGGTCGAATGGGATCCCGACGGCGGCACCGACTACACGCTCAGCCATAGCGGCCAACTCCTCAGTGTACCCTACGCTTTCCTCGCCCGCAATGCCGCGATAACGGACAATGACGATAATGACCCGACAAACGAACTGCAGACGCTTTCCATCGTAGGCAACCAGCTCAGCATTTCCCGCGGCAACACGGTCACGATACCCACGGGGGCACAAAAAGTAGACGACCTGCTCGATGGAAAGACCGACTCGAGCGGATCCAGCAACTTCATCGGTTATAAAGCTGGTGAGAAAGACGACGGAACGGAAAATAACAACACCGCCTTGGGATATCAAGCCCTTGCGAACAACACATCGGGCTCGCACAATACAGCCTTAGGCGCATCGACCCTACAGTGGAATTCCACCGGCACTTCAAATACGGCCATTGGTATAGAAGCTCTACATCCAAACACACGTGGTTCGAACAATATCGCTATAGGATACAGAGCAATAACTGCCCGCACTACGAGTTCCAATAACTTAGCAATCGGAAACATCTCTTTATTTCGAATCACCAAGGATGGAACGAATAACACCGGTATTGGAGAGGCCTCTCTGTATTCCAATA
Source organism: Saprospiraceae bacterium (assembly GCA_026996805.1). Lineage (GTDB taxonomy): Bacteria > Bacteroidota > Bacteroidia > Chitinophagales > Saprospiraceae > S141-43. The sequence goes on from JALWKB010000230.1 coordinate 27,999, forward strand.
CCTCCGGAAAGGGAAACACTGCAATAGGTCCCAATACCTTAGCGCATAACACTACGGGCGAAAACAACACCGCCATTGGTTATTTTACCTTAGGGGAAAACACTCAAGGATCGAAGAACACTGCCATAGGATCATTACAGAGCAATGTGGATGGTTCGGGAAACACCGCATTAGGTGTTAATGCATTGGATAGTAATAGGCATGGTAGCTTCAATACCGCCTACGGTAGCTATGCGCTACATGCATACGACTCCTTTGGAAAATCCAACACAGCAGTGGGTGCTAATGCAATGACTCTCAACAAAATCCATGGGAATTATAACACAGCAATTGGCCACTTGAGTGGCAAGTCCAACGATACGTGTAACAACTCCACCAGTATTGGCTACAACACCACACCTATTTCCTCCAACCGCATCCACATCGGCAATACCTCCGTCACTTGGATCGGCGGACAAGTCGCATGGTCCACTTATTCCGATCAGCGCATTAAGCGCAACATCAGCGACGACGTCCACGGCCTCGACTTCATCCTCCGGCTGCGACCCGTCACCTACTACATCGACAAAGACCTCCAAGACTCCCTCATGGGCGTGACCGACAATGCCGATTACCTCGCAAAGCACGACATCGAAAAGATCCGCTTTTCGGGCTTCCTCGCCCAAGAAGTCGAAGCAGCAGCCCGCGCCGTGGGCTACGATTTTAGCGGCCTCCAGCGTCCCGCCAACGACCGCGAACTCTACTCCCTCTCCTACGCCTCCTTCGTCGTACCACTCGTCAAAGCCGTCCAAGAACAGCAAGCTATCATCAGCCGTCAACGGGATCTCCTCGAAGAGCTTACCGTTGACGAGGAACGCCTCAGCACTCTTTTGCAAAATCAAACGTCGAAGATTCAATCCCTCGAGGGGAAAAACACCGTACTGCGCAAAGAGCTCAAACAGCAAGAGGAGAAAATACAAAAGCAAAAGGACCACATACAGTCCCTACAAGACAAGAGAAAAGACATCTCTTCCAGGATTGCCACACTTCAGGACCTAATGCGACACAGACAGCAGCGCTTACATCAGCTCACACACCATATCCGTCTCCTTCAGGCCGAACTCAACCACTATACAGCACAAAATTCGCAAGGCGACGATACAACGCAAAATCGCAATCAGTGATGACACCACGACAAGCCCTCCAGCGACAGCTAATGAGTAGGCATTATACTTCATGCCAAATGTCACGAGCTCTTGGCTCTTCATACGCCTCCCTCACAAGGATGAAGGGCATGGAAGAACCTCGATACTATGTGTATCCAACGACCACCGAGCTTCAGCACGGCAAAACCAATGGAACAACGACACGACATATGGGTGTATGCGAAGTCCACATCCTTTATGAGCAATTTGCACAACCAACTCTGCAGATACTGTATCGTAGTGCATTTCATACGGATCTAAAACATGACTTCTGGAATCAAAAGCCACAGGGTACGAGGAAGCGCCACGGTTCGGGTCTATTTTTCGGTTACATCTCTAATCCACTTCAATAAGGATAAAAACAGTAAAAACAATCGCTATAAACCATACACACACAAAACAAAATCACAAACTAAAACTCTTGAGCTATGAAAACACGAATGAGCTGGACAGTCTTCATCGCCACTTTGGTCTCGATCGTTGCGTTAAACGTTCGCGCACAAGTGCCCGCCAAGATGTACTATCAGGCGGTACTGTTTGACCCCTACGATAGGGTCCTCAACAACCGAACGGTTGGACTTCAACTCAGCATCATCCGAAGAGATTCCATCGATACCGTCGTCTATTCCGAAACCCACACGACGACAACCAATGCCAGCGGCTTGGCGAGCATTGTGATCGGTGACGGTACACCGATTTCAGGTAGTCTGTCCGACATCGACTGGAGCACGGGCAGTTACTTTCTCCAAGTTAAATGGGATCCCAATGGAGACACCAACTACATCCTCAGCAACACAGCTCAGCTCCTCAGCGTGCCCTACGCGTTTTACGCGCAGACCGTCGAAGAAATCAACGACGCCGATACGGACTCCACCAACGAGTTGCAGACGCTTACCATCTCCGGCAACCAGCTCAGCATCTCCGATGGCAATACCGTTACCCTGCCCATTGGTGCACAAAAAGTCGACGACCTGATCGATGGAAATAGCAACCGTACGGGATCAAGCATCTACGTTGGCTTAAATGCCGGTGCACACGCCAACGACTCTGCAGTGGACAACACTGCCATGGGCTACAACGCCTTATACAAAAACACAATCGGCGGTAGAAATGTGGCATTTGGATCCAACGCCCTTTATTCCAATACCACGGGGTATGCAAACATCGCCATCGGCAGCTCCGCGCTGTATTCCAACACTACCGGGTACCGCAACATTGCTATCGGCCCTTCCGCAATGCATAATCTCATCGATGGACGCGACAACATTGCCATTGGCACAGAAGCGCTATCGAATAGTACCTGGTGTCAATTTAATCTCGCCATCGGTCATTATGCGCTGTACTCCACTACCACCGGTTCTTCCAATATCGGAATAGGATACCGCGCCCTCTACGCAAATTCCACAGGGGGAGGTAATATCGCAGTGGGAGAAAGTTCTTTAGAAAACAACACCGAAGGATTTGGCAATATCGCAATAGGCTCCAATGCGCTCAAGAACAACACTTTTGGGGAGAACAATATTGCTGTAGGATATCAAGCCATGCACGACAATACCAAGGGCACGAAGAACGCCGCTCTTGGATATTCCGCATTGCTCCGTAATACCACCGGCAACTCCAATACGGCCATCGGATATAAAGCATTGTCGACCAATACCATCGGCTCCTTCAATACAGCCATCGGTTTCGAGGCCTACAGCTCCTGCTCGGGATGCAATAACACCATCAGCATCGGATACAACGCACGACCGCCCTACTCTAATTACGCACACTTCGGTAACTCTTCCATCACCTGGATCGGCGGGCAAGTCCCATGGTCGATTTATTCCGACCAGCGCATCAAGCGCAATATCAACGACGACGTCCACGGCCTCGACTTCATCCTCCGACTGCGACCCGTCACCTACTACATCGACAAAGACCTGCAGGATTCCCTCATGGGCGTGATCGACAACGCCGACTACCCCGAAAAGTACGACATCGAAAAGATCAAGTTCTCCGGCTTCCTCGCCCAAGAAGTCGAAGCAGCAGCCCGCGCCGTGGGATACGACTTCAGTGGCCTCAGGCGACCTAAACACGACAGCGATCTCTACTCCCTCTCCTACGCCTCCTTCGTCGTGCCCCTCGTCAAGGCCGTCCAAGAACAACAGACACTTATCGACCGTCAAGAGGACCTCATCCACGCTCTACTCGAAAGAAAAGAGCAAGCACTCACACAAATACAACAACACAGCGAGAAAATCCACGCCTTTGAAGCAGACAACAAAAGACTCACTTCCCTCCTCCTGACCAACGACGAAAAAATCCAAGCCCAAACCCAACAAATACACGCGCTCCAAAGGGAAATAGACACTTCCCTCGAGCAGCTCCACACCCTCGAACAACTGAGTCAGCGTCAACAGCAATGGCTCCAACAGCTCGAACAACAAGTCCAGCAACTCAAAGCCGAACTCGCCCAACAACGCACATCACGCCCGAAGAGCTTTACCACTGCCCAACAACCCAACCAACCATAGCCACATTCGTCCCCACACACCACACCAGATCGGGGTGGAGCATAGCTCCACCCCACCCCCATACCTCAAACATGCATTTTATGTCGTAATTTACACCATTCGTCGAAAAAATATGTACATTCATTACATCTCCCTTGGATAGAACCTTCGGCCTTCAAATCTTTGCAGTGGCGATCCATTGAAAAGGGTAAGTTTGCAATTGTATAAAATCGTTGGCACTATGATTGCACGACTCCTAAGACACTTCCAACACGCACTTTGGCTCGCGGGGATAACTTTCTTCGTTCATCCATCCTCCGCCCAATTCGCCGTCTTGCCCATCGGCGGCGATGCTCTCGGGCCAGACGGATCAGCTTCCTACTCCGTCGGTCTGCCCGCCTACCAACACTACCGCAGCGCCATCCTCTACGTCCAGGAAGGCGTCCAACAGCCCAATCTCCCCCGCAGCACGCGCACAGCCAATCCTGCAGCCATCTCCCTACAGCTCTATCCCAACCCCGCTACGGAACAGCTCTTCCTGCACTTTCCCAGCGATGCACCCGAAGGGCTCCACTACCGCATCATCGACACCCGAGGACGCACCGTCCAAGTGGGGCGACTGTCCCACACTGCCG
>JALWKB010000231.1 GCA_026996805.1 Saprospiraceae bacterium
ACTGTCGCGATTTTGAGGTCAAGAAGGTATTTTATCCGAGTACTATAGCGGTGTTTGGTCCCACAACGCCTAAGGAAAACACTCCGCAGGATGCACCTTTGCTGCCACAGACGGTCTATGGCATGAGTAAGGTCAGTGGTGAAATGTGGTCGCAGTACATGTACACCAAATTTGGGCTCGACGTGCGCAGCCTTCGCTATCCGGGAGTGATTGGCTGGCGGACGATACCCTCTGGAGGAACTACGGATTACGCCGTAGAGATGTTTTATGCAGCTATTGAAGGGAAGACCTATCGCTGTTATCTCGACCGTGATACTTACCTGCCAATGATGTACATGCCCGATGCGATAAGGGCGACCTTGCAACTCATGGAGGCAAGTGCAGAAAAAATCACCCTGCACTATGGGTATAACATCTCGGGCACGAACTTTGCCCCAAAGGACCTGGAAGAGGCAATCCGGGAATTCATTCCCGACTTCCGGGTAGAGTATCAGCCCGACTATCGGCAGGAGATTGCATCGACATGGGTGCGCAGCATTGATGACTCTGTAGCGCATAGAGACTGGGGCTGGAAGCCCGAGTACGACTTGAGGCGCATGACGGAAGACATGTTGATGCACCTACGTAAAAAATTCAACAGCAGCATACCCGAACCCATCGAGTAGCTCCATATCAGGTCAATAAATCGTGTCTTATGTTCGAACCCTACAGGAAGGAATTACAACGCGAAATTGAAGAAATCAAACAGGCTGGCCTCTATAAAGCCGAGCGCATCATCACAACGCCCCAAGGAGCGTGTATCGCAACGACTGATATGCCTGAGGTATTAAACTTTTGTGCGAACAACTACTTGGGATTGTCCTCACATCCGGAGTTGATACGCGCGGCGAAGGAGACGATCGATGCGTATGGATTTGGCCTGTCATCGGTGCGCTTTATCTGTGGCACCCAGTCGATCCACAAGGCCTTGGAGCAAAAGATCGCAGATTTTGTCGGGATGGAGGATGCCATACTGTACTCATCGGCCTTTGATGCCAATGGCGGTCTTTTCGAACCCTTGCTCGGCCCTGAGGATGCGGTCATCTCCGACCGCCTCAACCACGCCTCCATCATTGATGGCATACGCCTCTGTAAGGCCAAGCGCTACGTGTATGCCAACAACGACATGGAGGATCTGGAGGAAAAGCTCCGTCAGGCGCGACAAGATGGGGCTCGAAGGATTCTCATAGCATCGGATGGGGTGTTTTCTATGGATGGCATCATAGCCAAGGTGGATGAAATCTGCGATTTGGCAGACAAGTACGAGGCCATGGTCATGATTGACGACAGTCATGCCACGGGCTTTATTGGTCCTAAGGGGCGGGGTACGCATGAATACCGCAATGCCATGGGGCGCGTGGATATCATCACTTCGACCTTTGGAAAGGCGCTTGGTGGAGCTTCCGGGGGCTTTACGGCTGCAAGGAAGGAAATCGTAGAGATATTGCGCCAACGCTCACGGCCGTATTTGTTTTCCAATACACTGGCACCCGCTGTGGTTGGGGCTACCCTTAAAGCGCTTGATCTATTGACCGAGAGTACGGAGCTGCGCGACAAGCTCGAGTGGAACACGCGCTATTTTCGCGAGCACATGACGAAAGCGGGCTTTGACATCATACCGGGAGAGCATCCCATCGTGCCCATCATGATTTACGATGCCCAAGTGTCGCAAGTCTTTGCTGACGAACTCCTCAAAGAGGGCATTTACGTTATCGGCTTTTTCTATCCTGTCGTGCCCAGGGGACAAGCGCGCATACGCGTACAGCTCTCTGCCCAACACGAAAAAGAACACCTCGATAAGGCCATTACGGCGTTTATAAAAATAGGCCAAAAGCTCGGTATCATCACTTGAGCTATGCAAGGGATTGTAAAACGTCATTTAATGCTTCGGTGGATGTCCATCCTGGGGATCTTACTTGCAACTATTGCCATGTGGCAGTGCCGCCGTACGAAATTTTCCCCTGTGCCCTCCATAGAAATCCTCGGCATCTCTAAGGATACGATGGTGCAGGGGGCTTTCAATCAAGATTCCGTGTTGGTCTATTTGGCTATACGCGACGGTGATGGCGACAT
>JALWKB010000232.1 GCA_026996805.1 Saprospiraceae bacterium
TCCGCTAAGGTCATCGATCAGCTCGTCGAATGGATAGAGCGGCGCAGCGGTGTCGATAGAAGTGCGCAGGTGCTACAAGAATATGTCGCCCAGGCCAAACAGATTTTGTCGGGTATACCGCCCTCTCCTGCCCGTGATGCAATGTGGATGCTCTGTGACTTTGTAGCATACCGCGACTATTGATGCTTATCGGTGGGATGAAACAAAAAAGGCGCTTTCGCGCCTTGGTGGTCCCACAAGGACTCGAACCTTGGACCCCCTGATTATGAGTCAGGTGCTCTAACCAGCTGAGCTATGGGACCGCTTTTGGGATTGCAAAAATACGATATTTTATACCAATATCCCTTCTTTGATACGAAAAACCTCATTGTCGACCCTTTTGTTTTGGGTTTGTTCCAGGAAATTCTGGACCGCGTGGAGTGATTTTCTCCTGCTTGAGGAGTGATCTTCGGGAGGTCTGGTGTTAGCGGATCAAGGTAATGTCACCGCTATAGGTGCGGACGGACCCATCGATAAAGCGGACTTTCATCAAGTAGACATAGACGCCGGGCATGGCAAAACGCCCGTCAGGGGTTCTTCCGTCCCAGCCGAGGTAGGGCTCGTTGGAGTTGTTTGCACTGGAGTGAAAGAGCACACCGCCCCAGCGATCGTAGATGATGAGCTCATCGATGCGTTCGACGGCTCTGCTGCTGAAGGCGGTAAAGATGTCGTTGATGCCGTCGCCATTGGGAGTAAAGGCATTGGGAATAAATAGGGGGTAGTCGATGTCGATACGCACTACGACGATATCTTCGTAGACGCAGCCATTTTCGTCGGTGACGGTGAGCGTAAAGGTGGTTTGGTTTTTGACAAACACCTCGGGGTCGAGGCATTCGGTGCAGTCTAAGATGGGCTCTGTGGGTGTCCACTTTATTTGGACGGTATGTCCCATGGGGTCGACGTAGCCGTGTAAGCGGACGTTTTCGCCCAAGGTGATCGTTGTGTCTCTTCCGGCGTCGACGAAGACGGAATCGGGTGCCGTCACCGTCACTTCGATGGTGTCCATACATCCCTTAGGGTCGGTGGTGATAATTTGGTAGGTGCCGGCGGGCAGATTGGGTATTTCCGACGAGGAAATAAAGGGAGACCCATCGATGGAGTATTGGTAAGGAGGTCCGGCACCCTGGCTGGACTGCAATACGATTGCGCCATCGCCCGACCATGGGCAGTTGGGTTGTTTGACGATGACCGGTGTGGTTTGCAAAGGAGGCAGATCTTCGCAGCACGGCTCGGCGAAGATTTTTTTAATGGTCGTCACCTCGCATCCCGATTCGGGCTCGCGCAGGGTCAAGACGATGTATTTTTCTCCCCAGGTGGAGTACTCGATGTTAAAAGGTCCTCTGTCGGTGCTCGTCTGAGGATTTGCGCCACTGCCGAAATACCAATTGTATTCGAGGTTGTTGGAAGCTGCTGTTGAGAGGTCCTTGATGACGAAGGATTGATCACATCGCAATCCCGTATCGGGTTGGACTTCAAACTTGGCCTCAGGTCCTTTGAAAGTACCCGAACCGCCAAATTCGATGCGGAAGCCAAGGCCCGATTGCGAAAAGTTCATGACCAGTAGGGCGTAGCTCTTTCCCGCCTCCATTTGGAGGGCACTTGCGAAGTTGTTGTCTCCGGGTTGGCAGCCGCAGCTCTCGCCGTCGTCCGGGTCTCCTTCTTTTAAGCCCGTAGGGCCTACACAGACCTTCCAGTCGTTGAAGGGGGCGTTGAGGTTTTGCCCCGATATCATGTTGCGGAGCAGTTGTTTGTTGGAGCAGTCGTCGATGCCACCGGGAAGCTCATACAGCAAAAAGTCGATATCGTCGTACTGTTTGTACGGAGTGATGGTAAAGGTCAAAGTACCGGATTCTTTGCAGGTCCAGCGAAACCACATGCTGGCGTTTTCGGTGACTCCGCAAGCGGCATAAGCGATGGCCGGGTTGGTAAACAGGGCTAAATCCTCTTGTTCACGGCCAAATCCAGCGACATTTTGAATGTCGATGGGGCTTTTATCACAGAGCACTGTGCCGTTGGTGCAGTCCTGGGTGGGCTCTGGATCAGCATTGAAGGCGTCGATGT
>JALWKB010000233.1 GCA_026996805.1 Saprospiraceae bacterium
TTGGGGATCGATGTATTATCAAACCCAATGCGGTGATTGGATCTGATGGATTTGGATTTCAACTGCTCGACGGACAATTGGAGCACACACCCCATCTCGGCAATGTGGTGTTGGGCAATGATGTGTTTGTGGGAGCTTGTACGACCATCGATCGAGCGAAGATAGGCTCGACTGTGATTGAAGACGGGGTAAAGATCGACAATCTGGTACAGATCGCCCACAATGTGCGTATTGGAGCCCGGACAGTTATCGCTGCGCAGACAGGTGTAGCAGGGAGTACCGTCATTGGTAAGGATTGTGTCATAGGTGGTCAAGTGGGATTTGTCGGGCACATTGAGGTAGCCGACGGTGTGCAAGTACAGGCACAGAGCGGGGTGATTTCGGCTTCAAAACCCAAGGCAAAGCTCTACGGCTCTCCGGCGATTGATTATCAGCAATTTTTGCGCGCCTATGCTATCTTTACGAAGTTGCCTGACCTCTACAAGAAGTGGCAAAAGATGTTTGCCCAAGTTGAGCAAAACAAGACACAATGAATACGGATCAGTCGCTTGAGCATACGTTACAATCCGCCATCCGCTTTGAGGGGGTGGGATTGCACAGCGGTGAAATGACACGCGTGACCGTTCATCCTGCTGAAGCAGGTCATAAACTGCGTTTTATCCGTATTGATCACGACGAGCCCGTAGAGATTCCAGCAGATGTACAGTACGTCAAATCTACCCATCGAGCGACGGTTTTAGCCCGAGGCGATGTACAGATATCCACTGTAGAGCACTTGTTGTCTGCCCTCTACGGATGTGGCATTGACAATGCGCGCATTGAGCTCGAAGGGGAGGAAGTGCCAATACTCGATGGCAGTGCCAAGCCCTTTGTCGATGCGATCGAGAAGGTAGGGCGTACTGTGCAGCAAAAAAAGAGGGAATATTTTTCGCCCGACGAGACATTACGGGTTGGTGGGGAAGGCGACAGTGAGATCCTTTTTGTGCCCGGTGATGACTTTGCACTCGATGTGCTCCTCGACTTTGGGGATACGCAGTTATCTTCCCAGTATTTTCGTTTTACTTCTGCAATGGATTATGCTTCGGAGATTGCTCCGGCGCGCACGTTTGTCCGCTTTGGAGATATCCGTCGACTGTGGGAGCAAGGGCTCATCCGAGGCGGAGATATTCAATCGGCGGTGGTATTGCGCGATAGCTCATATAGTGAGGAGGCTCTCCGCACATTAATACGGGATATGGAGTTGTCCCATCGAGTAGAGGAGGTCTTGGAGGCTCTTGAGATGCCGTGGAGGTTGAGCAATGAGCCTGCGCGGCACAAGGCGTTGGATATGCTCGGAGATCTCGCCCTGCTGGGGATGCGGCTAAAGGGGAGGATTATCGCGCGCAATCCCCATCATGCGTTGAATGTAGAGTGGGTTCGGGCTTTAAAGCGAAAGGCCATTGAGTACAAAAAGCTCAAGGGCATGCCGAAATACGACCTTGCAGCAGCCCCCCTCATGGATACCGAACAGATCAAGCAGTACTTGCCACACCGATATCCCTTTTTACTGGTAGATAAAATCATCGAACTCAGCGATACTCATGTGGTGGGGATTAAGAATATCTCCTATGATCAACCCTTTGTCATGGGGCATTTTCCAGGCAATCCGGTTTTTCCCGGCGTGTTGCAAATCGAGGCCCTTGCCCAGACTGGTGGAATCTTGGCGATGAACATATTGGGCAGTCCGGGGCAATGGGACACGTATTTTGTTCGGATTGACGATGTGCGGTTTAAACACATGGTCCGACCGGGCGATACGCTCATACTCAAGATGGAGTTACTCCAACCCATTAAGCGTGGTCTGGCCTTTATGCGCGGTACTGCCTATGTGCGCAATAAGATTGCCTGTGAGGGTACGCTGGCCGCTCAGCTCATACGAAAGCGTGAGGAGGCATGAGTAAGAATTCACAGTGTTATGTGCACCCCAAGGCGCGTGTTGCTCTGACGGCACGCCTTTATCCCTATTGTTATATCGATGCCGACGTGGATATAGCTGACGACTGCGAAGTGTACCCCCATGCATCGGTGATGCAGGGGTCAAGACTGGATAAGGGCACAAAGATCTACCACGGGGCAGTCGTCGGCTCTACGCCACAGGATCTACAATTTCAGGGGCAACACAGCGGAGTGCACATCGGCAAAAACGTCGTCATTCGCGAGTATTGCACTATACATCGGAGCTCACGCGAAGGCATGCACACCACTATAGGCGAAGGCACATTATTGATGGCATATGCCCATGTAGCTCATGATTGTCGGGTGGGGAAACACTGCATCCTCGTCAACAACATCAATTTGGCGGGGTACGTCGAACTCGGCGATCACGTCTATATCGGCGGAGCTACCCAAGTGCAGCAATTTGTGCGTATCGGTGCGCATGCCTTTATCGGTGGTAATTGTTCGGTGCGCAAGGATGTACCGCCTTACGTCAAAGCTGCACGTGAACCCCTGCAGTACATGGGAGTCAATCACGTGGGCTTGCGTCGCCATGGGTTTAGCGACGACCAAATACGACGCATTCACGAGATCTATCGCCTCGTCTATGTCGTACACTCCAATATCCACAGGGGATTGGAAGAAGCCGAGCGCCACTATGGGGCTACGGAAGAATTTCAGGCCATTGCATCGTTTATACGCCAGTCAAAAAACGGCGTCATTAAGGGACCAGCTTAATAAAATAGCTGCTACGATACGATGTCTGCAAGGGCAATTGCAGGAGGGGTAATTGCTATGAGACCCTCGCCGTAACGCACCTGGATCATGCGGCCGAAAAATCGATCTTTGGCTTCGATGTAGTGCCAGAAGTCTTCGGTAGAAATAGGCGTCGTGGGCTGGTCGTCTTTTTGATGGGGGGTATAAAATTGTGAGGCGTAGCAGGCGATGATCTGGCGTTTGAGTTTGAAATACGGTGTGATATCGACCACGATATCGGGAGGATGGTAGTAATCTTGGATATAGGAAAAGACGCGATGCGGTCGCCAGGGTTGTTGGGGCTGTTCCTTCCATCGACTTTCCCACTTGACGAGGCCTGAGAGGAAGAGTGCGCGCTGGAGGATCTGTTGTGCGCGGCCGTGGTCGGGATGACGATCTGAGGGGCTGGGCAGTAAGGCGACGCGCGGTCGACACAAGCGCACCAGGCGTATGATTTCATGCAGGTAGTGCTCGTTGGCTTCAAACTTACCATCGGGCCAAAGGAGGTTGATACGCAGTGTAAGTTGTAGGAGTTTAGCGGCTTCGGCGGCTTCCTGTCGACGGATGTCGGCACTGCCTCTGCTGCCGAGCTCGCCGCGGGTCAAATCCACTATGCCGATGCGATAACCCTTGGTCCGATGTTTGAGCAAAATACCCCCACAGCTGAGCTCCACATCGTCGGGATGAGGTCCAAAAGCGAGTATGTCGAGATGGAAGCCCTCTATGTCGGGAGTGCCGTAGATGATTTCCATTGTTCAGATTTTGACATATTCTGCCAGCAGCTCCACCTCTGGGTCTATTACCACCGCTTCTATCCCATCGAAAGGAAGTGCTAAAAGGGTTTGGTGCTCTTTGATTTGTACATGGAGGTCTTGAAAGCTACCGTCTGCCAAGTGGACTCGAAGGCGAAGCGGAAAGATAAGAGGCGGCCCTTGTTGGGCTTGACGGATCACGAGGGTTGAGGTTTGTCTGTCGTAGTGATAGTGCAGAATGGGAATCTCTTTGTGTTTCAGCCATTGTTCGACAAAGGCCGCCCAATCCCTCCCAGTATGGTCGGATACGAGCTGAAAAAACTCTTTCGTACCGGCGTTTTGAAATCGATATTGCCGATAAAAATCGCGCAAGATGTCAATGAAGGTGTCGCGTCCCGTTTGGAGGCGCAACATATGTAGCACCCACGCGGCGCGTTCGTACACATGAGGGGTGAGCAGACGCTCGACGCGATCATAAAGAGTATCGACGATGGGGCGGCGGTCTCTTCTGTGGTAGCGCAACACCTTTTGGCGCTGGGTGCGCAGGCGCTTTTTCAATGCATCGGAGCCGTAGTGGTCTTCGATGTAGAGATTGGTCAAGTAGGTCGCCATGCCTTCGCTCAACCACAGGTCACTCCATCGCTTTTCGGTCACTGCATTGCCAAACCACTGATGCGCAATTTCGTGGACGATGAGGGGTTCGTGGTCCGCTCGACCTGTGACACTATTTTCGGCATAAAAGATGCAAGAGGCGTTTTCCATGCCCCCGTATCGGGTACGCGACTGCACATTGGCGAGTTTGTCAAAGGGATAAGGCCCTATGAGCTGTATGAAATAGTGCAACACGCGAGGAGCATAGGCGTAGTCTTTCCACCCCTTTTCACGATCGGGAGTAAAAATCCAATAGCTCACAGGTATGCCATGGATGCTCGTATCCCAGCGTACGGCAAAAGGCGCCACGCCGATGACGGCCACTTTGGTGGGAAGAGGGTAGGAGGCTTTCCAAATGGTGCGCACTCTTGTAGGTGTGGTATTAATACGGGCGATCAATCGACCGTTAGAAATTGTCTGGGTCCAATTTGGCGCTTCGATATCGAAGGTGAAAAGTGCTTTATCGACGGGGTGATCGTGACACGGAAACCATTGTGAAGCGCGGTTGGGCCAGTTGTCGCCAAATGCAGTTGGTTGGCCATGGCGATTTTTACTCAAGATCAAACCATCTTGTGGCATGCCGTGATAGTAAATGTCGAGCCGCACGGTGTCCTGAAGAGGTTGTTCGCCAGCGTTGAAGATGTACAATTTATGGGATACGCTCCACCATTTCATACGAAAAAATCCACTGCCGTACGTGGCGTGAATGCTATCGATGGCAAGCCCATTGGTATCAGAAAACGAGACGAAGTCTAAAATGAGGGTGTCTTTCGGGTTTTGGAGTGTGAGGGTGATTTGCGTGCGTGCGCGAATGTGTTGTAAGGAGTCGTCTAAGGCGATTTGTACATAATAGGCGAGCACATCGATGTCGGGCTGAGGTGCTATCCGTGCTTGGGGCCATAGGGGAGTTGGTATACATAGGCTGCTGAGGAGGATCAGGAAGGATGTGGGTGGGGCATTCATTGTACGACGAGGTTAATCATTCGCTTGGGCACGACGATGACTTTTTTGATTTGTTTGCCAGCGGTCCATTTTTGAGCGATCTCGGATGCGAGTGCTTGTTTTTCGATTTCATCGGGCGACATATCGGCTTCGAGGATGAGGACACCTCGTTTTTTGCCATTGATGCACAGCGGGTACTCGACGGTAGCTTCGACGATTTGGGAGGGGTCGTATTCGGGGAGTGGGGAGAGGTGCACGGATTGGTCGTGTCCCAGACGGTGGTGGATTTCTTCGGTGATGTAGGGGGCGAAGGGGGCCATGAGGCGGTTGAGGGGTTCGAGGATTTGGCGGGAGGTGGTGTTCAATTTGCGCAATTCGCCGACGGCCATCATGAGGAAGCTAATTGCGGTATTGTAGGAAAAACGCTCGACGTCTTCGCGTACTTTTTTGATCGTGCGATGGAGGATTTTCAGTTCTTGGATCGTGGGCTGGACATCTTGGACGCACAAGCGATCGTCTTTGTCGATGAAGAGTGCGATGTACCGCTTTAAGAACTTGCTGATTCCGTCGATGCCCTGCATGTTCCAGGGCTTGGACTGTTCGATGGGGCCGAGAAACATTTCATACATGCGGAAGCAATCGGCACCGTATTGGGCGATGACGTCGTCGGGGTTGATGGTGTTGTATTTGGATTTGGACATTTTCCCCACTTCCGAATAAGTGTAGAGGCGAAAGTCTTCGGCATTGTCGATGTCGTGTAGTTTGCCTTCGCAGTAATATCCATGAGGAGTACGGAAGATGGCATTGGCGTATTCGGGGCGCCATTCCGTAAATGCGCGTATACCTTCGACATCGAGGTAGGAATCGGGGTTGCCGTAATCTTTGACAAAGCGTATGTCGACGGGTATTTTGACGAGCTCTTCCTCGTCGTAGTGTCCTTGTTGGACGAGTTCGAAGCTGACGAATTGACGTCGGCCGTCAGAGGTGGGTGTCTTAAGCATGAAGATGTGTTCGATGATGCCTTGTATCATGCCCTGGTTGATGAGTTTTTTGAATGGTTCGTCTTCGGGTACGAGGCCGAGGTCGTAGAGGAACATGTTCCAGAATCGCGCGTACATGAGGTGGCCGACGGCGTGTTCGGCTCCGCCGACATAGAGGTCGACACTGCGCCAATACTGGACGGCTTGTTGAGAGAAGGGCTCCTGATCGTTGTGGGGGTCCATAAAGCGGAGGAAATACCACGAGGATCCGGCAAATCCCGGCATGGTATCGGTCTCCCGTCGCCATCCGTTGGGGAGTTCGACCCATTCGGTGAGCTTGGAGAGGGGGGATTTGCCGTCTTTGGTGGGTTTGAAATCTCGTAGTGGTGGTAACTCGAGTGGTAGTTCGGAGTCGGGGAGTGGGTGGGGCACTCCATCGGGGTCGTAGACGATGGGGAACGGCTCACCCCAGTATCGCTGTCGTGAAAAGTTGGCATCGCGGAGCTTGTAGCTCACCGCACGCCTTCCTAGCCCTCGCCTTTCGAGCTCTTGGATCATGCGTTCAATGGCCTGAGGCACTTCCAACCCGTTGAGGAAGTCGCTGTTGATCATTACCCCCACTTTATCCTCGCGTGTGGCCTCGGGATACGCGCTTTGGTCGATGACTTCTACGATAGGTAATTGGAAGTGTTGGGCGAAGGCGTGGTCTCGATCGTCCCTACTCGGCACTGCCATGATGGCGCCGGTGCCGTAATCGGGAAGCACGTACTCCGATATCCAAATGGGAAGGTGTTGGCCTGTAAAGGGATGGACGGCATAGGCTCCCGTAAAGACGCCAGTGATTTTGCGCGTTTCGGCGCGACGCTCGAGTTCGGTGCGTGTGCGCACGTACTCGAGGTAACGCTCCACCTCGGCTTTCTTCTCTGTGGGTGTGATTTTGTCGATGAGTTCGTGTTCGGGAGCCAGTACCATAAAGGTGGCACCGAAGAGCGTATCGGGGCGTGTGGTGAATATGTCGATCTGGTAGTCGGAGCCGACTACGGGAAAGTGGATGATCGCACCGGTGGATTTGCCTATCCAATTGCGTTGAAGGGCTTTGAGGCTGTCCGACCAATCGAGTTTGTCAAGGCCGCTGAGCAGGCGTTCGGCATAGGCGGTGATGCGCAAAAACCACTGTACCATGGGCTTACGCACCACGGGGAATCCGCCTCGCTCAGACACTCCATCGCGCACTTCGTCATTGGCCAGTACTGTGCCGAGCTCCTCACACCAGTTGACATAGCTCTTCTTGCGATAGGCTAAGCGATAGTGCATGAGTAAATCGCTCTTCTGTCGTGCAGAAAACGACCGCCATTCTTCTGCAGTAAAGGGAAGATGAGGCGTGTGGAAAGCATTGACGCCACGGCTTCCACGTGTTTCGAATATCTCAACAAGACGCGTGATAGGTAGGGCCTTATCGGCATCGAGGTCATAATAGTGTTCGAACAATCGAAGGAAAATCCACTGGGTCCACTTGTAATAGCGTGGATCGCAGGTGCGTATTTCGCGCGACCAGTCGAACGAAAGCCCAATCTTGCGGAGCTGTCTTTTAAAGCGCTGGATGTTTTGCTCGGTCGATTCTGCCGGATGCACTCCTGTCTCGACGGCATACTGCTCCGCAGGAAGCCCAAAGGCATCAAAGCCCATGGGATGCAATACATTATACCCCTCCATGCGCTTGACACGTGCATAGATGTCGGAGGCGATGTAGCCGAGTGGATGACCTACGTGGAGGCCTGCCCCCGAAGGGTAGGGGAACATGTCTAAGACGTAGTATTTGGGCTTATGACTTTGATTGTGTGCTTGATAGGTACCCTGTTCCTCCCAATATCGATTCCACTTTTCTTCGATTTCAGCGAAATTCATACGCCCGATGGTTTAAAATGCAAAGATAGGCATTTCGCTGCGGTGGCCTTACCTCTTCAAGTGTCGTCAAGGCAGGGTGGAGGATACAATTCAATATGATGGCAAGCTGGGAGTGTCAATATTTTATACAGCGCATTTGTTCTACCACTTGTCCTTGCGCATTGGTATAGCGCAACAGGTATATACCACTCGGCAAGTGCTGCGTATTGATGCGTAATGTGGTCGTTTTACTGAAATGGTACATGCCGTGATATCGCCCCGTGGGTAGGTGGAAGAGCTGTAGATGTGTGGCATTTGGCAGAGCGGGCACAGTCCATTTTACGCCGTCATAGGTCAAAGTAGGTGAAGCAGAGGGATCATACACAGAGGTGACAGGAGGCAATTGGAGGTATTGCACGAGGAGTTTTCCATATGTAGGGGGCAGGACATCTCCTTTATGGGCATTGGAGGTCACTGTGCTTACGGTGACGTTAGCGGGGACATAGTGATAGATATACGAGCGGTATAAGATGCTTCCGCCGTGACCGATATAGGTGCCGTTTCGATTGGTGACAATGACTAAGCCGAGTCCATAACGCACTCCCTTGCCAATGGGGATGCCGTTTGAAATCATTTCATTCAGGGAAGAGGGTTTGACCACCTGTCCAGTTACCAATTTGAACATCCAATCGGTGAGCAATTGAGGGGTAGCCATGCATGCACCTGCAGCCCAAGCCATGCTAAACATAGCATTGGGCGAATAATTGAATAGCGACAAGTCGTCGGGGATGTTGTCGTTATTGACGTCCAACCAAATGGTAGCTATTGACCCCGGGGGCGTGTCGTAGGGGAAGATGGCCATGGCATCGAGTCCAACAGGTTCGAAGATGCGCTTTCGGACGAAGACGTGATAGGGCATACCTGAAGCCTCCTCTATGATTAGGCCGAGCAAAAGGTAATTGGTGTTGGAGTAATGCCATCCCTTGCCCTTTTCGAAATACGGTGTGTCGACGAATGCCTGGAGGATTTCTTCGGGCTTCCAGATGCGCGTAAGATCGCTTAGTACTGTCGAGACGTAATTGGGATGCTCGGTGAAGTTGTAAATACCGCTCGTCATGTTGAGCAATTGGCGTATGGTGATGGTCGAGTCGATATTGGGATAGCTCGGCAGCCATTCATAAAGGGAATCTTCCAAGCTGAGCACACTGTCTTCCACCAGCAACATTATGGCAGCAGCGGTAATGCTCTTCGTCACGCTGCCAATGCCAAAGTAATGCTGGGTAGTAGCTTGGGAGGAAGGTGTTACGGATGCTCCGTTGGCTACTCCCGACCACGTGCGTTCCTTATCGTCTCGAATTCCTCCTGCCAAGCACAACATGTTTGAATCGCGCTCTACCATCCGAAGGATACTGTCGAACAACATGGAATCGTGCGCCGTGAATTGATAACCGCGAAGGTCTAGTGTAGTATGAAATGGAGCGTCAAAGATGGCCTTTGCAAAATTATGCACCTCGCTTTTCTCATCCAATATGAGTGGAATCTGCGCCGTGTTTTGTAATGAGGGGAAGACGAGTAAAGTAAGGACGAGGCTTACTGTAGTCACTTTGCATTTCATGGGTACGGAGATTTGGTCATGACAAAGGTATGCAGGCTCGCTGTGATATCCAAGTGCGATGGGGACCGTTGGTCGACAAAAGCTCGCTACTCGTCGAAAAGGAGGTTGTTTGCTGTCCTCGTATTCACAATGGGGATCACTGCAAAGAGATATGTTGAAAGAGATTCTCCGCATTGGATGAGAAGACTCCACACTCTGGTATGGTTACAAAACACCTGTGATCGTCGCGCTTGAGGAGAAGTTGACAATGAAGTGTGGTAGCAGGCCTATCTTTCACGTGATGGGTAGACTGGATGAAATTTTCTGCTTAATAGATGTGGAAGCATTGTCTCAGACAGGAAGCTCTCTTGGTACTGCCGAAGGCCCAAGGTGGGAATTATTGTATTATGTGATTGATGGGCGCATCACTTAGTGGATGGTTATGCTCATAGAACTTATGTTGGGAAGAGAGCGGTTATATATGGATTATAGGGTTGGTGTGCGTAATTAGAGCGTGCATGGCAATAAATTAGAAAATCATAATACCCATTGATTTGTACAGTGCTGCAGGGTCGGATTATTTCCTTTTGCCACAGCGCATGATGAGTAATTTGATCATCTCCCGCGCTGCTGCTTGTCCTTTCATTTTTACCAAGTCGCGGGGCGTCTCGTCTCCGATTTCAAAAGTGATGGATTCGGCGTGAAATTGGAGTAAAAACCAGGCCTTACTGATAGGAGCATTGATGTCGTAGGCTTCGCGAGCCCATGGGTGCGGGGGTAGAGTCTCGGCGATGCCTTCGGTCCAATAGCGGTCGAAATACCGCAGCTTGCGGTCGACCGAATCGGGAAAAGTGTAGTATACGTCGTATTGGGTGGAGTGGAAATCCAGTCCCAGTATGATGTTGGCCTTGTGTTTTTTGGCGCGTTGGATCACGTGTTGAGCCACGTGTCGAGTCTCTGGCTGTCGAAAATATGCCCAATCGCGATTGAGGTCAATGCCTCCTGCGTTGTGTCGCCAGTGTCCCAAGTCGACACCGTCGGGATTCATCAGAGGGTAGAGCCACACTTGGTGATGTTTGAAAAAGTCTGCATTGCGCCTTGTGGTATCCAAGAGCGCTTCGACAAAGGACATCATGGCCATATGTCCGGGTACTTCGGGCGGATGTTGGCGCCCCATGACGACAACGACATCCTTGTGTGCATCATCAGGAGTACCGATGTTGACAAACCAAAGGGGACGTCCTAATTTGCTGCGCCCTATTTCTTCAACGCTTTGCACCCAAGGGTGACTTTTGATACTGTCGAGCCAGGCACGTATATGGCTTGTTGTGAGGAGCTCTTGTGCCGAGACCCATAGGGTATCCCTTGCGCGTAGGCGTAGGTATAAAAATGCTGCGGTGGTATCCGCGTTGAGATGGTAATGACTCGAGTCTATAGGATACCATCGCCCCCGACTGTATCGCAGTTTGGGCACATAGCGATGGCGAAACCCCTCAGGGTAGTGGAGTTGCACGAGTATTAGCGTGTCGATGGGACTGATGATGCGAAAGGAGTACCATGGGGAGTGGTTGATGGGGGTGTTTTCGGGCTCAATACCTATCGAAAAAGTCGTACTGTCGACTTCCTGCCATTGGTTGAGTCTTGCTCCGTCGAATTGGTTGTCGAATGCGATGCCGAGCGAAGAGATGTATTGGCGTTTTTCCTGGTATAGGATGGGCCTTGAACGCGTATCGACGGGTTGGGGGAAGACCTTGGGGTCAAACTTATATACGTATTTGGGGGCGCAACTCGACAACAGGGCGAGGGCAAGTCCTACTATGACCGCTCTCTTCGCCGTGGCTGTATGCATAAGGCCCTTGATTGAGAAGTGCGAGCGACGCGTGCTACGACATTATTCAGTAGTGGCCTGTTGTTTGACGTAGAGGCTATGGACATATCGCGCTACGCGGCTCTTAAAGCGGTTGGCCTTATTTTTATGCCAGATGTGGCGTTTGGCCAGCTTGTCGATTTCGCTGATCACGTAGGGTAAAAACTTGCGGGCATCTTCATAGCTTTCCATGTTTAGCAGGCGTTTGACGAAGGATTTGGTGCGCTTTTTATAAAAGCGGTTGTGGAGGCGTCGCTTGAGGTTTTGACGCATGCGCTTTTTTGCAGACTTCGTATTAGGCATAGAGCAGCATTTGTTTTTTCGAAAACGGCTGCAAAGATAGCGCCTTTTTGGAAAAGGAGCACGATTTTATACCACAAAAATCACCGAAAAAGTTGACGATAGGAGAGAGAGTCGAATTGGGTATAAAATTTTAGACCAGTACCGATGCGGTTGCGCACTTCGTTGCCGATGATGGGGTTGTTTTTTAGGAAGACGTTAAATGTCAGACCTTTGGAGCGCATATTGAGGATATCGAGATAGACTTCGTGATCGCGCAATTGGTCGTTGGCGATTGTGTTGGGAGAGTACAGGGTGCGGTAGTGTAGGCGAGCCTTGCCTTCGAAGAGTTCGACATCGACATCGAGTCCGTACGCACTTTGGAGGAAGTATTGTGGCGTTACGGGAAGGCCTATGAGATCTTGAGCGGTGAGTTGGTCGACCTGGATTTGTATGTCGGAGATAAAACCCACTCTTTGGACGATGCGGTTGACCAGGCGGGTCAATACGACGGATATTTGGTGGGTGAAGACATCGCTTAAGCTGGAGGCATAATCGACACCTGTAGACAGCTCGCTAATTCCCGAGGGAGGAAGGAAGCTGTTGAAGCTGATGAGGGAAAAGACCTGTTGGTTGAGCATGGTGGTGTTTGCCCGTATTTCATCCAGTCGAAGTTGGACGTAATTGTTGAGCAGGCCTGTGAGGTCAGGGATTTCGATATCGAAGCGTATTTCGGGTTGGTATAGGGTGCCGGTGATGTACATCTTCAGGATGACGGGGTGTGGCTTGGCGGCTTCTGCCTGGAGCTCTTGGGGAGCATTTTGCAAGATATCGCGGATGAGAGGGCTCACAGGGGCACGGATATCATCGTAGACGGCAATCAAGTCGAGCTGTGCGTTGATGGGATCGCCGTGCCAAAGGATGGCGCTTCCGTCGAGTACATCGAATTTGCGGTTGAAGAGATTGTAGAACGTGAAGGAGTAATATCCATCGCGCACTTTGTAATCCCCAGTCATTTGGATGTTGCCGTCAGGTGGCATGTGCAAGTGTATTTCGCCAATGCCTCTTCCGTAGACATGGTCGCCGGCAGCGCGGTCGAAGATGATGTATACTTCGGAGGCCTCGTCGACCGTGAGGTCTAAGTCGAGCGAAAGGGTGTAGGTAGCTGCATTGCCGGGTGTGATGCGTTCCCCTTTCGGTGAAGCGAAGTAGATAAAATCTGTCGAGGTGATCTCCGTATCGTCGAGCTCGTGCTCTGTGGGAATATATATTTTCGATCCTTGGCGTGGGTGGCCTGCAATCTTGATATGTAGCTGTTGAAATGGTCCTGTAAATTGCGCGTCGACCTGTCCGATAGCGGTGCCGTAGTAGTAGGGATTGTCGTCTTCTGTGGTCGCAAGGGCCAGTATGTGTGGCGAGTGGATGCGCGTATTGAGCTCAAACGATCGAAAAGCATTGTGCGCAATACCTCCATAGACAGTTGCGACATTTGAATCGCGATCCAACAGGGTGATCCCCGTAAAGTCGATCGAATCGGGATAAAACCAAATCGATTGATCTCTAACCATGTAATACACACCCGTATAATCGACCTTAGCGCCGCCGTGTAAGATGTGTACATGGCCCTCTATCTGGTATTCCTTCGGTGTACCGTATAGATGCAAGGATGTATTTGCACTTCCCCTGAGGTCGGAAATTCCCGACGGGATGATGATTTTTGCAAAGTTGGCGGGGATGTGCTGGCCATCGAGCTGTATATCAAAGTATGGTTTGGTCAGCAGAGAGTGCACAATGCCTTGCACCTTGGTCTTCATGGGCAGATTGTTGGCTAATAAAGTGACGTAGGCGGTGTCATTGAGGCTACGGGTATGCGCTTCGAAGTACACAGTGCCCAGATTGACGGGCAGCATGTGTAAGTCATCGGAATAGGCGATCAGACTCCAACCTTTCCACTTTAGGATATCGCCGATGGAAAGGGAAAAATTCATTGTTCCTTCAAAGTCGGTGGTTTTCCATCGAAGAAGGGTATCGAGTATGTCCGCATGAAATTGGTAAAACGAGGCCGTCAGTTGGTTGGCGCGTTCGGAGCCTACGAGTATATAGTTGTTGGAGGAGGAGATAAATTTCAGATCGTTGGCTTTGAGATATCGGGGCTTTAAAACAATGGCATTGTCGTCACTACAACGCCAGTTGACGGAGTCCTTGCGTCCTATCCATCCTGGTAGCACGTGCAGCACCAGCGAATCTCCGTGAAGAAGGCCTGCAGCGCGTAGGTGAAAGGTGTCGAGTACGGATCGTATGTTGGATGCATACACGGATGCTTCGATGGAGTTGCCGATCAATTGGATGGAGCAATGCGTGTTTGATATGATTTGTTGTAGCCTTTTCCCTTGGGTCTGTCCAATGCTGAGTTGAAAAATGCCCCTGTCGGGGGCATCTTCGATGTGTATGTTGGGTTGGGTGATTTTCCAGTGTAAAATTTCTACGCGCGGGCTCATGATATTGAGCCCGAAGCTCCGGTCTTTTTCGCGATAAAAGGCACTTGCATAGAGGGTGTCGAGTACGATTTTATCCTCACTCAATAGCGCGATGATGGGTCCCATCTGCTTGGCGTTGAAGTAGAAGTTGTAGAAATGGGCATGGGTAGATGTGTCTATTGCTGTAGTGGAATCCCTATAGCCGAATACTGCAAACAAATGGGAGTGATTGGCGCGCAACATGTCGAGCATGTGTCGTTGAAGATCGGCCCATCGAAAGTGGCCGGTGATTTTCGCATTAAACTGAGGTGCGTCAAAATAGGCATCTTTGATTCCCGCACGGTAGACCTGTTGATTGATGGTGAGATAGGGTACTTCTACTTGTTGAGTGTCTCGTCGTATGCGAAGGTTGGTACACTGTATTTGTCCACTTGCATCGTCAATATCGGATGCGCGCATGTGCACTTCTACGACACCTTCTAACTCTACGTTAGCGTTGCTCCAGTTGAGAGGCTGTAAGCGTATGCGCGTAATTTGGGCGGTAAAATCGTACTCTGGAATGGAGTCGAGATGGCGAATTTGGCCGTCGAAGATCATGCGGATATTGGGGTCGCCGGAGATGAGTTTGCCATCCATGTGTGATTTGTCCAAAGTACCTGAAAAGACGATGTTTTGATATTTGTAGCGATGAAATTCTGCCGAGTGGATGTGCATTTGTAACCTGGCTGAGGCTGATTGAAAGGTAAGCCCTCGCCCTTGATGAACCGATGCTTCGACGTGGACCTTTCCCCATTGGGTATTCCCCAGATATGTGCCCAAATCGAAGTCATCGAGGGTAATAGATCCCGAATATTCAGCAGCGGCAATGCCGGGGCGAAGATTGAGGCGCATGTCGGTTTGAATCAAGCCTATAGCGCTGTGGATCGTCCCAAAGGCTACAAAGTCGCGTGGGAATCCGTCGAAATATCCCTTAAAGCGTATCGGGCCTAAGCGCAATATTTCATTGGGGAGCTTCGGTACCAGTAGGGTAATCCACTTTGCATGCGTCTGAAGTGTGCGTGCGCGGATATTGAAAAACTTCTCCTCTTTGCGCAACAGCGATTTTGTTGATAATCCGCCGACAAAGGTCAAATAGTGCCCAATGCGCACCCGCAGGTTGCGACCGCGTAAAGAGTTAAAGCTCCCGTAGAGATGGCCACGCATCCGCAATTGCTCTTTTTGCCAGCTTCGATAGAGTGCATGGCGGGCAATCCCCGAATGATATGGGCCCAAAATTTGAAGGGGTATTACCAGATCGACATCCAGTGTATCCCACCACAGGTAATCCGCTGCGTTTTTCCAGTCGGAAAGACTGAAAAAACGTGCTCTTCCCGTCATCTTGCAATATCCATCATGCGGGAGGTTTAGCTCAAAGTCCGACCACGTCAATGTCGAATCCGTCACCTGCAGACCGACGATGCATCCATCGGATATGCTGAGACCCCGCAATTCGCTCAGATCAATTTCACATTGGTCAAGGAACAACCCATCAGGCCCAATCATCAACATTTCGACTTGGAGCTTAGGGATATCCCACAGCTGTACGCCCTTCAACCCGTAAAGAGGGCCTGTAAGCATCTTCAGCGAATCATAAGACATCGGATAGCGTTCGATCTCGCCACCACGTATGTGTATTTGACCGAGCTGCACCCACATCGGCATCAGATCTCGCCAGTAAATGTCATCGAAATCATCAAAAAATGCATCGTCCGGCATCGAATCCTCCCTTTCTACGTCGTAAAAGATGAGCGATGGCTCCTGGAGAATGATTTCGCCAATCGACAAGGTGTCTCCGCGAGTGTTTTGAGGTAGCGCATGGATTTCTAATGCGCGTGCCGATAGGGTAGAGCGTAAGGATCGATACTTCCCCCAGATGTCCACTTTGAGACCACGAATGGCAAGGTGCTCGAGATCAAAATTGAAATGCAACAGCTTTGAAAGCTTCACGCTATCGTCGCTCGGTGAGGTGGACTTTCGTTCGAGACTTGATCGAGTGCTGTCTGCAGATTGGTGTATTTGGAGGTGTACATTGGAGAGGGTGAGGTGACGGATGTGCGGTCTTTTCCACAGCCATGAGAGGAGTCTGGCATGTAGGGTAGCTTTCTCGATGGTTGCGAGGGTGTCGTCATCTCTTGTGACAGTGAGATTGGTCAGCTTTAAGCCCCAGAGTGGGTGCAAATAGAGTGTGTCGAATGCTACACGAGCACGCAATCTCTCTGAGAGCTCGCGTTCGATGAAGTGTTTGCCTGGCGAAGAATTTATCCAGAGAATGCTGAGCCCACCAATGCTGAGGACTATCAACACGAGTACGAGGAGAATTCGCAAAAGTGCATATCGTCTGTATCGGCTGTGCATAAAAATCGATCCTCCTTGCAAACACTTGACTTAATAGTACAACGCAATCGATTAAGGCCTATTTCAAGGCCGTTGGTTTGGTCGTAATAGGACGACTACGTGGTGGGTTGCTTTTTGAGCACGCGTTGGACTGTAATCCCTATTTCGGCGGGGTTCGAGACGACGGTGATGCCGAGCTCGCTCATCAAACGCATTTTTTCTTGTGCTGTATCGGCTTTGCCGCCTATGATGGCTCCGGCGTGTCCCATTGTTCGCCCTTTCGGGGCGGTGATACCTGCAATGTACGCCACGGTCGGTTTGGGATTGGACAGGGAGGCCAAATATTCGGCAGCTTCTACTTCCATCGTACCGCCAATTTCACCTATGATGATGATGGCTTCGGTCTGATCATCTTCCATGAAGAGTTGAACCGCCTCTTTGATTGTGGTCCCCGGAACGGGATCTCCTCCGATACCAATACAAGTGCTCTGTCCCAGACCTACTTTGGTCACTTGATCCACGGCCTCATAGGTGAGCGTACCTGAGCGTGAGACGATACCTACTACTCCAGGTGCGTGGATAAAGCCGGGCATGATGCCGAGCTTTGCTATGCCGGGTGTAATGACGCCTGGACAATTGGGGCCGATGAGTCGGCAGTTTTTGTCGGCTATAAAACCTTTGACGCGCACCATATCCTGTACGGGTATGCCCTCGGTGATACATACAATGAGCTCGATACCGGCGTCAGCCGCTTCGCAGATGGCATCGGGGGCAAAAGCCGGCGGCACGAAGATGACGGAGGCATTGGCGTCGGTGGCCTCCACGGCTTCGCGTACCGTATTGAATACGGGAACGCCCAAATGTGTCATGCCTCCCTTACCAGGTGTCACCCCTCCTACGACATTGGTGCCGTAGGCTTGCATTTGCTCGGTATGAAAACTGCCCTCTTTACCCGTAATTCCCTGGACAATCACTTTGGTATTCGCGTCGACTAATACTGCCATTTTTACTTAATTATGAAAACGTCTTCGTTGGAATCGTGTAAAAAGTACCGCTCGCGTGCATACTTTTCCTTATCGACTTTGAGCTCGAGCTCTTCGACACGCAAAGCTCGAATCTTTTGGCGATATTCCTCGATGCGCGCTTCGGTCTCTTCTATCTCGCGATGTAAGCGGTACTGAAATTGCAAATTATAGGCGTCGAAAAAAGTGATCCATACGACAAAAAACACTACAGCCCAGACATACTTATTCGACCATTTGCTTTGAAAAAGCCGATATGTCCACTGCCAAAAGCGCATCGAGGCGATCCTTCTGTCAAGGGACAAAGGTACGCAATATCCATCGTTA
This sequence comes from Saprospiraceae bacterium, assembly GCA_026996805.1. GTDB lineage: Bacteria > Bacteroidota > Bacteroidia > Chitinophagales > Saprospiraceae > S141-43. The sequence continues at coordinate 17,879 of JALWKB010000233.1, forward strand.
GTAATCCATCTCATCGGCAGCTTGCACCATTTTATACCGAGATTTTCGCATTTCGTTGATGTCACGGAGTGTTTAAAATCAGCAAATACGCGTACAACTGCCCTGTAAGGCTGTGTTTCCCCTAGAACTCTACTGGCGGTACTGCGGCGATTGCCTTGAATCACTTCTCACGAATGCATTCAATTTTAATACATATATTTGTCAAGCATATGTAAAACGACGCTCATGCACCGTATACACTGGAGTTTTGTCCTATTGCTCTGTTGCTGGTCGACGGTGGCGCATGCTACTGGATTGTTTGTACCACCCCCTGATATGGTGATTACATGTGATTTTTGGTATGATCCATCGACCATCGACGAGCCTTCAGATCCCACCTTTGGCAGGATCGTTTCGCGTCAGGATATGCGGCGAAAAGTCATCACTTATGACAGGTTGTGTTTGGCCTATTGCCAGGCTGATCCCACGACGGGATACAATCCCGATCAAATAAGCGATGGCTTACCTTGTGCATTTTATCATGATTTATACAATCCGGCGCATCCCGATGCCGTGCACAAACTCGTTTGGGGATGGGATGGCGTCTCGGAAAGTGGACCTGTGGAAATCGAGGTATTTGAAGATCTCTACTGCGGGAGGGGAGTGATTACGCGCACATTTTATCTTCGTACGTCGCAAGGCAGGGTGCCCTGTGGTAGCCAGCGCATCTACGTAGTCAATTGTGCACCGTTTTATGTCAACGAAAGTGTTTGCACCGATCCCAATGATGACATTATTTGGCCCAACAACTGCGTGCAGCCACCTGTCCTTACCGAGTGCAATCCCGATATCAGCCCTGATAATCCACTCCTTGGTAGGCCCCGTCTTCGTCCGGGCATCAACCGCCGCTGTCATATGGTGGCCATCAATCACCACGATACGTACATCACCGTCGTCCCCGGAGCGTGTTTTAAAGTTGTACGCACATGGCGCGTAGTAGACTGGTGTCGGTATGACCCTACCGATCCACTTTCCGAAGGCGTGTGGACCTTTCGACAGGTGATTAAGGTAAACAACAGGGTTGCGCCCACCGTCCGATGGAGGAGGTTTGACATCAATGTTGGCGATACTGTGGTGTCTGCACTATATCCCGACACCCAACGCCTCTGTGCCAACAAGGTCGCCATGCAAATCGAAGCAACGGACGATTGCACGCCGGAGCATCTCCTGCACGCTGGTTATGCCGTTGACCTTTACAATGATGGCAAGGGACCGTATGGCAATTACGACCTCTATGTTGGAGAGCACTTTGCCCCAAAGCGCGGCCCTGCATACGACAACCCCTATGCCTATCTCATTGATCCCTACGATGCCAGTGGTGCGTATCCACTGGGAAGGCATCGGTGGATATGGAGAGTCGAAGATGGTTGCGGCAACAGCACTGTGATAGACACCGTGCTTGAAATTCGCGATACGAAGCCCCCAACGCCGTACTGCCACGATGGTATCGTGACGGTGGTGATGCCGGCGAGTGGTACCGTCGCTTTAGAAGCAACGCAACTGCTCATAAAAAAGGAAGACAATTGTAGTGCTCCTTCCAATATACGCGTGTATTTCGATCCCACTACAGAGGAAGAGATTCGGACCATAGGCTGTGCTGATCTGCCACCCAACGCTCCTGAAACCCTATTGCCCATCGATATATGGGTCGTCGACGAGGCGGGCAATGCAGCCGTATGCCATACCACTGTAATCCTTCAAGATCCCAACGGTGTGTGCTTTGATTCGACGGCCACGTGTACGGTGACACTTGATTTCTCGCGTTTCCCACATCGCCATATCGATGCCATCGCCCTCCGTATTGAGGATACCGCCTCACATGAAGAATTTTATCGCTCTACTGTTTCACCCAGAAAGATGCTCAACGTGCTTTTTAACGCGATGGAGATGCGTCATGCATACACGGCTTTGTTGCGCAGTTATACAGGGTATTATCCGCGTGAATGGTATCAACTATCGGACTTGTTTCGATTGTATTTCCACATTGCGGGCTTTAAGCCATTTCGTACAGCACGCGAATACCTCGTGGCAGATATCAACGAAGATGGGCAAATCACAATGGAAGACCTCAACGCCTTGGGCAATATTTTCATACATCAGCCCGATGTACAATACCTTCGAGATCCATGGATTGAAGTACCCATCGATGCAGCAGAAGAGCTCAACAGGGCCGTTACCCCCCAGGAGGCATCCCGTTTCATAAAGCAACACTTCAGCGGCATGCTTGCTCATTACTTCGACGACACCCTACAGGCGATTTTTCTTGCCAAAGGCGATATCGTCTCAAGCACGACTACGTACCGTTCGCGAAGTGCTCGCTCTGTTGAAATGGTGCAGCTTGAAGAAGACGACCAGACCACAGTGATCACCCTAACTCCAGCTACGCAAATGCTCCCAATAGGTTATCATCTGAAATGGGGAGGGGCAGCTGGTCGATGGGAAGTACAACCCTCATCGAAGTGGGTATTGTGGAGCAAATACAGGGGCGACGTCTGCGAGATGATCTTGCTCCCCAAGGCACTGCCCACGCCTCGTACAGTGGTACTCATTCACCACAGGCATAACACTTCCATAGACAAGCCCCTTTTACACAAAGCCGAAGGGATTGACGAAGACTTTTCCATCATACCACTAAACATCTATCCACATAGGGCGAAGGCGAGAATAGTCTATCGAGGTAATGGAGACTTTCTCGTGCTCGGCCTTTCTCCTACGTGGGTAAAAACTTGGCACTGGAATCTCTATCGCATGGATGGCCGACGCGTTCAAGGAGGGCGATTGACACCAACTGAGGACGGTACGGGATTTATCCGCATTTCTCATCCTATGCCACCAGCACTGTACTATTTCCACTTTGAAGGTGAAGGGTATGAAATCGTTGTCCCAATAACTGTATTCGACTAAGGCGAAGGGAATAGTGCAGCTCTTTATGTACTCTGAGGATGGGTAGCCTGCCGGTTGTGAAAAAAAATTTCAAAAATTTTATACATCGTGAAAGCACCCATTCAAAATCTTCATAATGTGTTAGACGCTGTTTCCAAATCCCTTGTGTTGTAGGGACACACATATGTGAAATAGCACCCATATCCATCTGATTTATAGCGTGTTACAAGGTGGTCTTTCATGGCCAATTGGAACTGTTTTTGCCTCACTATCGATGCCGTGATTGACATCCTCGAGCGTCGAGGGTGACGATCGCTATAGGCATAGCTGTGCTTGATGTCAATGGAGGGTGTGCTTAAACGATCAAAACACAACAGTGATCTATGAAGGTAAAAACATTACGACGACGCATTTGGTCAAGTTGGAGTATGCTAATAGGCTTGTGCATCTTAATATTCGGATGGCAAGCCGAGAGCAGCGCGCAGTGTACGCCGACCATTCAGGGTAGGGAATATGTATGTCGAGGTGATAGCGCCCTGTACACATTTACGGGAGGGAGTACCCTGGGAGGTCCAACCATCACGTGGTCGGTCAATGGTGGGGGGACGGTATCGGCCCCCAACGCTGTACAGACATACATCACATGGCACACGACGGGTACATGGGAGGTATACTTGAGCATCGCACCCAATGTAGATTGTCCTGCCGGACAGACGGATACATTACAGGTGACGGTCATCCCGTCGGCCAACGTCGTGATGGCATGCAACGACAGTATACAGGTATCTCTTGGTCTCGACTGCAAAGCCGGTGTGACGGTGGATATGCTGTTGGAGGGGCCGATTCCCTATCCGGACAGCATGTATGAAATTGTGCTCATCGATGCCAATGGCGACACGCTGGCCGATGACACTGTACGCCAACAACACATCGGGCAGCTGTTGACCTATTCTGTCATACACCGCTGCTCGGGCAATAGCTGCTGGGGACGCCTGCTTGTAGAAGACAAATTACCACCGCCGGATCTCATCTGTGGTCTCGACACAGTCGAATGTGGTAGCGATATCAGTCCGGACGTGCTTGGTTTTCCTCTGCCAGCAGGTACATCGGTGATGCCCATCGCGGGCGAACCCAACAAGTGGAAGGTCATGGGACTGGACAATTGTGCCGATGTCGTATTGAGCTATGTCGACAATGTAGTGCCCGATACATGTCCCTTTATCCAAAAGATTTACCGTCACTGGATGGCTACTGATGGTTCGTCGACAGTTAGCTGTATCGATACGATTTGCATACTGGCAGGCACGATCGACAGCACTATTTGGCCACCCGATTGGACGGGGCTCCCCGGCGATAGCATGATGCTCTCTTGCGATGGAGGCTTCCCCGTGCTGCCTCCAGGACACGAATTTGAGGGTAATCCACACCCCGATTATACCGGGTGGCCCTTCAATGGCGTGGTGTGTGAAAATATCGCCATTAGCTTTACCGACCGCCGCTTGGGCGTCTGTCAGGGCACGTATAAAATCTTGCGCGAGTGGACAGTCATCGACTGGTGTCGCAACGATATACAGACGCACAATCAGGTCATCAAAGTCGTCGACACTTTGGGCCCCATTTTGAATTGCCGTTCGACATGTCGCGAACCCATCGTGGTACAAACGACACCAGGCACGTGTACGGCCACGTACCTCTTGCCCGTACCTCAAAACTGCAATGCCTGTGGTGTGGTCAATGTCGTAAGTGAGTGTTCCGATTGGACGTATACAGTCCGACATAAGGGACCGCCAAACGACGAGCTCTTAGCTTGTGACGAAGACTACCTCGCTGTCTATACTGGCAAGTACATCCGCACGGTCATTGTCGGTGGCCAGCTGCGGTATGAAGCATATGACTTGCCGGTGGGATACAACTGGATAGAATACACCGTCACCGACGCATGCGGCAATTCCACCAGCTGCACCATTGAGATTCTCGTCGTCGAAAATGAACCACCTGTCCCCGTATGTGACGAACACACCGTCGTCACCATCGGTCAGGATGGGGTGACCAAGCTCTTTGCCGAAACCTTAGATGACGGCTCGCACGACAACTGCAGTCCGCGCATTTGGTATAAGGTCCTGCGCATGGACGAGCTCGCATGCGACGGCATCAATGGAGATGACGATGCGCTCTTGCCCGGAGTACAAGCCTATTTCGACGATTTTGCAATGTTTTGTTGTGCCGATATCGGCAGAAGTATCATGGTATCCCTTCGGGTGTTTGATATCGATCCCGGCGCAGGGCCAGTGCATCCCTCGCGAATGGAGCCCGGGGGTGATCTGTACGGACATTTCAGCGAGTGCATGGTGGAAGTAGAAGTTCAGGACGATACGCCACCGCTCTTGGATTGTCCGGATAGCTATGTACGTGTGCCCTGTGGTACTGATTTAACGGACCTATCGCGTTTTGGACAACCTACAGTGGAAGATGACTGTCCGGTCGAGCTGCTTTACAGCGAGGTGCGTCGCCTCAACGACTGTGGGTTGGGACGCATCACCCGTACTTGGAGGGTGAAAAATCGACCGTTTATCTCGTGTAGACAGACGATTGAAGTCGTCCCAGATCCAGCGTTTAATTTAGAGACAGCCATACGATGGCCTCCCCATCTCAACTTGCCCAACGGCTGTTTGAGCTCGCTCCATCCGGACAGCATACCGTCTAAGCCACGTGTAAAAAATTCAGTTGATCCCGACTGCCATTCCATTTACTTCAACTACACCGACAAGGTATACGACATCGTCCAAGGGGCGTGTTTTAAAATCCTTCGCACATGGACGGCCTTAGATGATTGCACCAATCAGACAGCGGAGTATACGCAGTACATAAAAGTGCTCAACTCGATACCGCCTCAGGTCAGCTGTCCATCGGTTGTACAAGTAGATGTAGACAACTCCGATTGCTCGGCCTATGTAGAAGTCCAGGCTGAAGCAGAAGACGAGTGTACGCCATCGGAGCAATTGAAATGGCGCTACGAGATTGATCTCAACAGTGATGGCACGGTTGACGCCACTGGCACGGGCGCAGATGCCTCGGGCATCTACACTTATGGCACAAATGGCCGTCATCGCGTGCGATGGATCGTCGAAGACCAGTGTGGCAACACTTCGACGTGTACTACGATCATACGCATGCGCGACACCAAACCACCATCGCCGTATTGTCGCGGTGGACTTGTCACCGTGGTGATGGAACCAAATGGACAGGTGGAAGTATGGGCCAAGGAGTTCGACATAGGCAGTACGGACAACTGTACGCCAGCCAACGAGCTGCGATTTTCCTTCGACCCCTATGGCACACAACCTTCGAAGATCTTTAGCTGCGACGATATCGACAATGGTATCTTCGATACCCTTGAAGTGGATATATGGGTCATCGACCGCAGCGGCAACAGCGCTAAATGTACCAGCCGCATCATACTCCAAGACAACAGTGCAAATGTCTGCCCCGATGTGGGGTCGCTGACAGCAAATATCAGTGGTTCGATTACAAATCCTCTTCAAAGTGGCGTAGAAAACGTACGCGTTGTACTCAATACGCCCTTTGATGAAATCCTCACACAGACGACCGATGCCGAGGGCCAATTTGTCTTTGGAGATCTGCCCATACGCAAGGATTACGAACTCCGGGCGCAAAAGGGTGGGCAATGGCTTAATGGCGTCTCTACAATGGATATCATACAAATTCAAAAGCACCTCCTGGGCATATCCTCATTCAATAGCCCTTATCAATATATCGCTGCAGATGTCAATCAATCCGATTACGTAAGTGTCGGCGATATCGGTGAAATACGCGCGCTGATCCTCGGCAAGATTCGCAAATTCCGCAAAGCGCCGTCATGGGTCTTTCTACCTAAGGACTATCAATTTGCCAATCGCTTTGAGCCGTATGAGTATCCGCAGCACATCGTGATCCACTCGCTACCCGAGGATGGTGCGCAAGCCAACTTTGTCGCTGTCAAGATCGGCGATGTCAACTTTTCAGCGCGCACGCAGTGGTTGACGCAAAATGCGCCGCGTACACAGAAGCCCAAGGTACAGCTCACCACGTTGGATAAGAGTTTTCATGCGAATAAAATCGTTCGCATACCCATCCACATTGATCACAAGGATCTCATCGGCATTCAGTTTGCACTGCGCTTCGATGTCGAAAAGGTGGAGCTCAAAGACATCCTCTTCGGGAGAGATGTCTCGGACGACAATGTGGGCTTAAGCGATGTCGAGCAAGGGCTGATACGTTTTTCGTGGAGCGATGTACAGGGCAAGTGTGATGCGCAGCCGTTGGTGCTCGTCTTTCGCACCAAGCGCGATGGGCGCGTTGCGGAGATCCTCTCGTTAGACCCCAACGCCATAGTCCCTGAAGCGTACGACTCCCGTGAGCAGACCTATGAGCTGCAATACAGCGTGCGCGACCGTTTGGACCAGACAGTAGATGGCTATGCGCTGCTTCAAAATAGGCCGAATCCATTCGACAAATCGACGACGATTGGATTTATCCTGCCTCAAAGAATGCATGCACAGCTCGTCATATACGACATCACTGGACAAGTGATATGGAAGTACGCAGGGCTGTTCGAGGCAGGGTATAACGAAGTACGGGTATCCGCCGAAGCCCTCGGTAAGGATGGAGTGCTCTACTACCGTCTCGAAACCAACGAGTTTTCATCCACACGCAAAATGCTCATTACAAAGTAATACATGCCATGAATGCCACAAAGCAATTGCAAAGGGTCATGAACAAAAGAGAGAAGATGAAGAAAATGAAAAGTGCGATTCATATGAAGAGATATATCGTCCACTTAGCGGTATGGCTTGGGGCCATAGGCATGGTGGCACCTTTGGCTGCACAATTTCATATCGAAAAACACATCATCGATGTGCAGCCGGCATCGTCGGGTACGGCTGGCCATCTCGACGTGACGTATCAAATCACAGTGGTCAACAATAGCGGTGCACTTACCACCGGCCATATCATTGATGCGCTGGACGATCCTGCCAATCTCGATGGAGCCTTTGTCGGGCTGGTCAATGTGCCACCAGTGCAAGTGGATTACGTCTCCATGGGATCCTTGGGGCTGGCCAACGGTTCTTATGACGGCTTGATGGCGGGAAATCCTCAAGTAGCCTCGGCCTCTCTTGAAAATGGGGACACCGTCATCGTCTCTTTCACGGTAGAGGTAAATCCCCTAGCTGGAGGAGGGGGGCCGATTCCCAATAGTGCGGTGTTTGACTGGTTGATCGACAGGGTGACTTCGGCACCTGCTATTCTGCAAGATTGCTGGTCGGACTGTGTGTTGGCCTGTAATAATCTTGTGCACGTATCGGTCAACTCCCAATGTGAAGTCAATATCTTGGCGCAATCCATACTCGAAGGGGAGGATTCCGCTTGTGTAGCCCTTGGCATTTTCGAGGTCATCATCCTCGATCAAAATGGCGATACGCTCACGCCTCCATTGGGAAGCGCATATCTCGGCGACACCCTCTATGTGACGGTTAAAAACATCGTCTGCGGCAACAGCTGTTGGGGCAAAATACTCATCGAAGATAAGACTGCACCTGATTTGAGCTGTGGCTCGCGTGTCGTCAGCTGTAATGCGAGTTTGGATCCCGTCGATATTGGATTTCCGATACCTGTGGATTCGATACTCAATCCCAACGGACCACCACCGTACATTGCTTCTGGCATCGATGCATGTGGTAACGTCGAGCTGACCTATCGCGACAGTGTGGTCGATAGGGGATGCAATGACACAAGCGCCATCGTATACCGTAAGTGGAAGGCTACAGACCCCTCGGGGTTCATGGCCATGTGCTACGATACCATTTACCTCGTACGGGGTAGCCTGACAAGTATTGACTTGCCTCCGCATTACGATGGCGTATCGGTCAATCCCGAAGGCGACCCACCCATGCCGCCCTTGCCCGCGTGTGGTGGCACGTGGACGAAATTCCCCAACGGCTTTCCCGATACAAGCGCAACGGGTACGGGTGCACCAAGTGGTGTCTCGTGTGGAAAAATACAGTTTTATTTCGAAGACGACACCATCGAGACCTGTGGAGCGGGATTTAAACTCCTGCGGCGGTGGATTATCTTGGACTGGTGCAACCCCGATACGACACTGGAATATCTTCAGCTGATTAAAATCGTTGACGAAGATCCTCCGGTGATCTACTGTCCCGGCACACAGGGTGTACCTGCCGATACGGTGCCGACAAAGCCCTGGAGCTGTACGGCAGATTACATTTTACCTGTGCCGCATGAAATCGATCGCACTCCTGTGCCCGATCCATCGAAAGTATGGGTAATAAGTGAGTGTAGCGAGTGGACGTACGAAGTTCGACATCTGCCGGCGCTTTCACCCGAAGATTGTACGCCAGCTCCTGGAGGTGGCACGACCGACAACATCGTGCAGGTAGGTACAGATCCCGCTACGGGACTTCCCATCTATAAAGTCGTCGACATGCCTCTTGGCTGCAACTGGATCTATTACCGCATCATCGATGCCTGTGGACAAGTCACAGAGTGTGCCTATGATATCTATGTCGCCGATAAGACGAAGCCCGCTATTGCATGCGATCAACACACTGTGGTGTCTCTCACAGTGGAAAACAACGGACAGGTGGTACGCGTACCCGCTGAGGTGTTCGACGATGGTTCAAGAGATAATTGTGCCCTTGAGGCGATGCTGGTCAAGCGCATCAACGACAATTGCGGCCGACCGCAAAATCTGACCTTCCGCCCCTACGTGGAATTCTGTTGCAACGATTTGGGCCGTACCAATTACGTCATCTTGAAGGTCATCGATCGAGCGGGCAATATGAGCCAGTGCACGGTGAAAGTCGATGTACAGGATAAAGTGCCTCCAATCATCACGTATTGCCCTCCGGATACTACAGTGACCTGCGGAACCAATTTGAGTGGTGATTTGAGCGCCCGATTTGGCACAGTGCGCTTTGAAGACAATTGCGGCGCAACGGTGGAAGAAGAACTGCGCGGATCCGTCAATCAATGCGGCATTGGTACACTCTTCCGCATCTTTACGGTCAGGGATCGCAGTGGCTTGACCACCCAGTGCATCCAACGCATCCACGTCACCAATGACGGCATTGTCACCGACGATGATGTGCAATTTCCACCCGATACTACGCTCATCAATGCATGTGGAGATGATCTATCACCCGATAATCTCGGATATCCGACTTATCCCGGTCCTTCGCAGTGCGTCCAAATGGCGGTCAGTCGCGAAGACCGCATCTTCAACCAAGTCGACGGTGCATGCTTGAAAATCCTCCGCGAGTGGAGCGTGCTCAACTGGTGTACGGGGCAGCGCTGGGATACCGTCCAAGTCATAAAGGTACTCAACGACGTGGCGCCAATCATCCAAAATTGCCAAACGCAGTTTATCGACATCACCGATGGCGGCTGTGAAAAGACCATCACCTTGACCAATCAAGCCACCGACGACTGCACCCCTCAAGGCGAATTACGTTGGTCGTACGAATTTATCCGCGAAGACGGAGTGCGCTACGTAGGCAATCGCAATATGGCCGTCATTCGCAATGTGCCCGTCGGTCGACATACCATCCACTGGACGGTGACCGATGGATGTGACAATTTTGCAAACTGCACCCAAACCGTCATCGTACGCGACAGGAAGAAGCCTACACCGCTCTGTGAGCCGCGTATCGTAACGGTGTTTATGGAAACCAACGGGCAAGTGGCCATTTGGGCTAAGGACTTCAATGTCAAGAGCTTCGACAATTGTACTCCAGAAAGCAAGCTGCGATACTCCTTTAGCTCTAACGTCAATGATACCGGTCGCGTCTTTACTTGCGACGACATACCCAGCGGCATTTCCGATACAATCGACCTCAGGGTCTATGTGACTGACGAGGCCGGCAATCAAGATTACTGCAACGTCCGCATCGTACTGCAAGACAACAACGATGTGTGCCCGGATAACTTGCCGTTTGTCACCATAGAGGGTAGGGCCGTCACTACTAACGACGAGCCATTACACAATGCAACCATCTCACTCATCGACAATACGGCAGACCAATTACTCCAAGCTAAGACTACTGAGGATGGTACGTATAAAATGGAAGTTGCCAAAGGGAATTCCGTACAGCTAAAGGCTGAGTTTTATACCAATCCTCTCCTCGGCGTCAGCACGAGGGATATCATCGCCATCCAAAAACACATCCTCGGCATACGATTATTTGATAATCCCTATCACGCCATTGCAGCTGACGTCAGTGGCAATAAGCGCATCACCGGTCAAGATATTGTCCTGATTCGAAATCTCATCTTAGGCAAAACACGCAAGTATCCAAATGTGCCGAGCTGGGTAGTCGTCCCTGCAGATGGAGAATACGACATACCCTTTAAACCATGGCCTGTTAAGAAATTGTTTGATTTTCCCACCCTCGATCACTCGGTAAAGAACGCCGATTTTGTCGGCGTCAAAATGGGGGATGCCAGTGGCGATGTGCTTATCCGCAAAAACGGTCCAAGGGCCGTACAGCGCATAGTGCTCTACACGGAAAGTACACAAGTCAATGGTAAAGGCGTGTATGAAATTCCCGTATATATCGATCGAGATGCAGTACTGGAGGGGCTCCAATTTGGTTTGCGCCTACCGCGCGGTGTACAATTGGTAAAGATTCAAGGAGAAGCATTGCCGATCCGCGCAAATGAATACTTCTTCCACGATGCGGAAATGCCCATATTGACCATAGCATGGGTGAAAGTCGGTGGAGTCCAGTTACTGCGCGATGACGTCCTCTTCCGCATCGTGGTCGAGACAGAAAAGCCCCTGCTATGGGATGAAATAGCGCTACATACGGATATCACGCCAGCTGAGGCTTTCCAACCCAACGGAGAAGGATACGAACTCAGCTGGAAAGTCGTCCCTGCCGAAAACAGTCAGCTCGTACTGTATCAAAACATTCCAAATCCGTTTAGCCAAACGACGGTGATACCGTTTTTCATAACCTATGCGAGCGAAGTACATCTCGTCGTGACCGATGTATCCGGCAAAAAGGTCTTCGCTACCTCGGGTTGGTATGAAAAGGGAATGCATCAGATTATCATAGACTTAAAGAGCTTGCAGACGTCGGGTGTGCTGTATTACACCGTCTCGACGCCAACTACATCAGCGACAAAAAAGATGGTGCTCGTCAAATAATCGGTTTTTGGGTAGCGTCAGTCGGAGCCTGAAGGCTCCGACTGACAACCTTCACCGTTGGGAACAAACAGTGCTGACGATCGCCCCCCACTTGGTCAAATCGATTTAAAAAACAGTAGTTATGAAGCGACTGATATGGTTAGTCTGGGGATGGATGATCGCCTTGCATGGTGCATGGGCACAGAACAATTCGTTGAACTTCGACGGCGTCAACGATTTCATACAGGTCGGGGATCATCCCGATTTCAATGCCCTGGGTCAGATCACCATTTCCGCATGGGTGTATCCCACCAATATTCTCCCAACAGGGGAGCACATGATCATCAATAAGGAGAATGAGTGGGAGCTGGCCATTAAAAACGGCCAATTGGCCTTTGCTGGGAGAAATACAGCTCCTGGTTGGGCATGGGTTTTTTCGGGGGCAAGCATTCCCGAAGAGGTGTGGACGCATGTGGCCTTCACCTATGATGGGGCGAATTATCGCTTTTACGTCAATGGCGCGCTCGTTTCTACTGTTGCAGCTACTGGGGCCTTTGATGCTTCGAATGCCTTCAATAATGATGTGCTCATCGGTCGTCGTCTCTTGTTTGGCGGAAGCTACTACAAGGGCAACATCGACGAGCTCGCCATCTGGAATGTCGCACGTACTACTGCCGAAATCCAAGCCGATATGCTTGGCAATATCGATTGTGCCTCGCCGGGACTACTGGCCTACTACTCCTTTGACCAAGGGACTTATTACGAAGACAATACAGCCCTTACCTCTATCACAGATTGTACGACCAATCACAACGGCATACCCGTCAATTTCGCGCTCAACGGCTGCGTTTCCAACTTTCATCCGGGGTATGTGCCAGGTGCTGCGGGAATAAGGGTACTCAATGCCAACACCTATTCGGTGTGTCCCGATAGTACGGTGACCTATGTCGTTGCGGGCTTTGAAAATGGCGTAACCTGGAATGCAACTGGAGGAACGATCATCTTCTCGAACCTCTGCAAAGCAACCGTACAATGGGATCCCACAGGGCCCTACACCTTGGTAATCAGTGAAGTAGGTGTAGACACTGTGACGCTTCATTTTATCGGAGAGGAAGACATCAACATGGTCTGCAACGACCTTGTTAATATTTCGGTCGACTCGGTATGTGAAGCCTTCGTCACACCGGCCATGGTGCTCGAAGGTGAGCTCTATCCCGATATATCGTACGAACTGATCATCTACGACAGCCTCGGCAACGTCATACCCAACAACACGGTCAACGGAAGTCATGTAGGGCAGATCTTGACGTACAAAGTCAAGCACAAATGTTCGGGCAATCAGTGCTGGGGACGCATACGCATCGAAGACAAGTGGATACCGCCACTGCTGTGTTCGGATACTGCTTACGTCGTGTCCTGTGATTCGAGTGTTCTGCCCGAAGATGTGGGATTGCCCATTCCCGACACGGCCACATACACTCGTACAGGAGAAAATACCTTTGAAGTGACGGGTTTTGATCCATGTGGGCCGGTGACATTGAGCTATCGCGATGTGAAAACTGTCTACGGATGTGCGGGTAGTTATTATGCCGTGATTGTCCGCGAATGGAAGGCTACCGATGCCTCCGGAAATATGACCCGCTGCATCGACAGTATTAAACTTACACGCAGCGATATTGCCAACGTCGTTTTCCCAAAAAATTGGGACGGCCAACCCGGCAATAATCCCGTCTTGGAGTGCGATGCCAAGGGCAATATTACGCATCCACTGGGATGGAATCCACTGCCCAACGGCAATCCCTCGCCGTATCCAAAAGTCAACAATTCGGGCGATACGACCCTTATCGGCACGGGATATCCCACCGGTGTGGGCTGTGATCACATTGCGGTCACCTTCCGCGATACAAAGATACCCATCTGTGGCGGTGCCTACAAGCTGCTGCGACGCTGGAAAGTCATCGATTGGTGTACGGG
>JALWKB010000234.1 GCA_026996805.1 Saprospiraceae bacterium
CTTGGGCATCAGGAAGGTGAAGGGTGATCGCATCGCTTTCGTAGCGGAAGCTACCCAGCCCGACGTTTTTATCCGAGCCGAGGCCCATGTACTGCAACACGTCGAGGGCACTTCGCACGCGTGGTGTGAGCGAACCGTCGGGATCGTGAAGGAGGAAGAACAGTCCCGTGGTGATGCGCAGCTCTTGGTTGGTGTCAGCCGCTCGTTGTGTCTTTGACTGGAAGGCATAGCCAGCCGTCATAAAGGGTCGTGTGGCATTGGAGCCGTATTGGGAGCGCGGTACGCGCACGCGCATGCGCTCGGTGTTGTCGATGAGCTCCCCCGGCATCGGTGTTGGAATCGACTCTGTAGAGCGCTTTCGGATATAGGCACCGCGGTATTGATACTCCTGCGGACGAGGGTCGAGATCTACCTTGCCCCGTTGGAGGAGTTCTTGCCAGAGAGATTGCTCGGCCCAGCGGATTTTCTTGACCTTTTTGTGAATGGCGATATCCTTCGAGTGGAAGGCAAGCGGTGGGGTGGGGAAGTAGTGTTGGCGCTGTAGTATTTGTCCTTCCGCATCGCGTACGGCGAGGTAGGGGAAAGCGCTGCTGATGTAGAGCTCGTCGAGAAACTCTTTGACTTGTTCGCTCTTCGGTAGTGCACCGGAGAGGCTGAGCACATGTGCCATGGCGGCGCTCAACGTGTCGGAAGGAATGTACACCTCTCCGTACGTCAGTGCATCTTCCGCTCCGCGCTGGCTGAGCAGCAGGGGAGCGTCAAACTGGAGGTAAAAGGCCTGAAACGCTACTTGCATGGGCACTGAGCTTAATCGCTATTCACCTCTTCCAATTTGACCCTCTGGTCTTCGACTTTCACTTCGAGGACTTTCGCCTTTTTTAGTTCAACCTTGACATGGCCGTAGCCGCGCGAGCCCGATCCTCCCAGATAGTCGCGGTTGAGGAGTTCGACGCCGTCATCGAGCATTTTGAGGAGCTCCCCTTCGGAGAGTTCGCTATTGGCTTCTTTGTCGTCGCTGAACACCTGCACGACGAGACTCCCTTCGAAGTGAGTACCGGCGGGCACGCGTTCGGTTTCTCGAAAGGACCCGCTTTTCGCTTTACCCGTGATGCGGTCGATGGCCGTCTCTTGCTTGATCTCGGTATAGGGATAATCGGTGTCGAGCTCTTCGAGCTTTTTCTTGGACTCTTCGGTGAGGTAGAGATCCCGGAAGATGAGGCGTGAGCGGTGGTTGTAGTTGTTGTCGTCGCTCTGGCTGCTCCCAAAGGCCTTGCAGATGGGACAATTCGTTGAATGACCTTGTCCGTTTCTTGCTCCTAAACAGTCGATGCCCAAGGCCTGCTCGAGGAGGCTGCGTATCTTGCCCTTGAGGGAGGAGCCGGGGATGTAGGGGGTGTTGTCCTTCATCACGGCGCGAATGACGGGGTTGTCGAGACCGCCTATTTCGACCTTTTCCTGGCTTCCGCCGATGTGGAGTCCTGTCAGGACTTCGATGTGTACCGCGTATTCGATGATTTTATGAAGTTTCTTCATGATTTAGAATTTTGATTATTTTTTCTCACCATATAATTTGTGAAAGGCCACAATGGCTTCCATTATCTTTGTGAAGTTTTGGAAGGCACGATTGAGGGTTGCTACTTCTGTAGTGACTTTTGAAATTCTTTCCATTTCGACTATTCCGTATTCCATAATCTGACTGAGCCATCTAAGTCCCTTGTCTCCCACATCTTTATTGTTCTTCTTAGATCTGCCAAGTTCGTATTTGCTCATAATGTATGTACGATAAAGGGAAGTGAGTACTTCATTTGTTATTTTTTCTTCATTTTTTTCGGAAGAAATTATATGGACTTTCGTTTGCAAGACGATGGAATAGAATTTTCGGAGGATGGATTTGGAAGCGTCACGGAGTTTTTTTCTAACGCTGTTTTCAAGATACTGTACGTCTTCAAAGGTGTTGGTGCCGTTGATCCAGTTGGCGACGAGCTGTTTTAGCCTTTGGTCGTCATTGTTTTGATGTGTCATGGCTCGCGATTTTTATTTTGGTTTTGGAAAGTGTCGATCCAATAGCAGGGCCATCTCTACGGCCACGCTCATCAGTACGAAGGCACGCAGATGATTGATGCGCAGCGTGTTGTCGCCACAGAGGTAATTGTTCTTGATGGTGGTTATGATTTCGTTGGCCTGTTGCTCATTATTTCTTCTGCGCAGCTTGCTCGTCAAGTAGAGCATATGCCAGTACCACTCCGTGTAATGGGGATCGTGAATGGCATATGATGAGTCCGACTCGGCGGGCGTGTGTTGGATGAGCCCGCGCAGTTGGGCATTGCGGTACAGGCTGAGCAGTTTGTTGAGCATGCTGTGGGAGAGTTTCCCATTGCGCAGCAATGCGAGGATGTCGAGGGCGCGTTGGGTGACGAAGTCGATTTCGTTGAGATGGTAGATCTTGGTGATTTCTGCATCCTTGAGGTCGATAGATTCCGATTGCGCCCATCCGATGGCGACATCTTGAAAGCTGATGGCGTCTTTGCGCTTGAAGAGCTTGTCTTCGCGATGTTCGGGATTGATGTGGCAGAAGTCCTTGGCTTTGTCTTCGTAACTGCCGGCCAGCTGGGCAGCCATGGAGATGGGGTATTTGACGCGCACTAAGGCAAAACCTCCAGATAGACTAATGTCCGCCCGTCCGTTGACAAACTCCCGAAAGGCCTGCCGCAAGATTCGAGCAAAGCCCCAGACGACATCCCACCGCCCTACAATGAAGACGTCGTCACCGCCGGCGTAGATGATTTCCATATGGTGGCGGAAGTGCTCACCCGCAGCCTGTAGCGTGTTGATGTATCCGCTGAAAAACCACTGCAGCTGGAACGACAGGGTGGAGATATTGGCAAAACTCTTGTGCTGCGAGTCTAATCCATAGATGAAGAGCATGCCGAGATTGTCGACATCGCAGCGCAAGATGCCGAGATAGCTGCGATTCTTATCGCTGCTGTCGTCATCGTCGTCATCGTCCTCACTTCGGGCGGGGAGTTTATCCTCCGGGATGCGCCAATACTCCACTTCTTCGAAGACACTTTCCTCCACTGTCGCTGCGCGGTGGTGATTCGCTCGGAAGATGCGCTCGATGGCTTCGAGGTCCAGCTCCTCTTTTTGTGCCATGTCTTCGAATGAAGCGGGAACAGCGGGAGCATTGAATTTCGATACTTTTTCATTGTGTTTTTTCAGTACCCTCCGCATCGGCCTGCGGTTACCTCCGTAGAAGTAGTATCCTAAGGAACAGCCGGCGATTTTAAGATTGCTCTTCAGCACCTCCGCGATGTCGGTGTCGTTGATTTTCAATAGGACGGTTGCGGGTGTTTTGGGTTTTTCATCGAGTACTCGGATGTTCCAACCGAGTATTTGCACCCCGTGTTGTATATCTGTCCCTTCCTTTAGCTCTTGAAGGGCAATCCACTGGGCACGGGCGAGCTCTTTACCGAGTTGGATTTGTTGGGCGACGATTTTTTGGTAGGGGACCGGGCCAACCATTCCAATCTCTTCTTGTGGGAGGAATCGACCCGTCAGGCGGCAAATCTGGTAGCCTTCATGGGTTACGGTACCTCCACTTTCGACATCTTCGAAGATTTTTTCTTGGTTTTTTACGATATTGATCCATCGCGTGGCCTTTTTCTCCTGTAAGAGGCGCGACAGTTGACCCCAGAGATCACCGACGTTGTAGGTCTGGGAGCTTCCCCCTTCCGCTTCCTGTCCTGCATCGGGGATGGTGACGTGATTTTCATACTCTCCATCCTTCAGCTCGCTGTAAAAGCCGAAGGGCTGGTAAGCGATGTTGAGGGAGAGGGTGTTCTGAAATTTGTCCCAAAGTTCTTTTTCGAATTCCTCTTGCAAGCTATCGAGGGCATTGCGTACGGCTTGGGTGTTGGGCAAGATGAGGAAAAACTTGCCGCCGGAGCTGTAAAGCACATTGGTGCGATAGGCATCGATGTCTTTGTGGCGCAATATTTTTTCGATGGCGATTTCGGTGAGCATTTGCAGGAAGAAGGAGCGTCCCTTTAGAGCCTTTTTGGCCTTGTTGGAGTAGATGTCGTACAAAAAGCTCTGAATGCCGGAGACATCGCCTCCTACGAGAAGAAAGGGATGTTCGTCCGCAATTTTTTTGAGTACACCGAGCTTACTGCCCTCAAAGAGCTCTTCGATATCGACTCCTTGTGCTTCACGTTCGCATTTCCATGCGTACAGACTGTGTGCAAAAGCCGCCGTGGTCTTGGAGTGGTCAAAGAGTGAGCTGACGGGCGAGCCCACAATGGTATAGGCCGGCACGGCCCATAAGTACCGCTGCAGGATATAGAGAAGTGTGTCGACAAAGCCGCGAAATGTTGAAGTTGCACCGGTCTGTTGATATGCCGAGATGAGGTCCTTGAAGTCTTCGCGAAATGCGTCCCAGAGCTCCCTATATGCTTCGACAAGGGTGTCGCCTGATGCCTGTTGCGGCAGACAGTGCGCGGAAATGTCGAGCGGACGGAGTGCGAAGACTTTTTTCTCGTCGTCCGTAGGGCTGCGCATTCCCTGGAGTGTAGTACCATCGTCTCTGCAAAGGGGTATAGGCGCTTTGATGATCGACCAGATGGTGGTGAGCGGAGTGCTTTTGTGCTGCAGCTCGCGTGTATCATCTTTTAGTTTTTCAGTGCGGTCGATACCCGAGCTGATGGTATCGGCGAGGGCGACAATTTTTTCTTCCACGCTCAATTCATCGAAGGGGCGGTGGTGTTTGGCCGATAGATCGTGGAGCCGGAAGTCATCACTCGCAATGCCGCAGAGGCGCTCTTTTAAAAAAGTGTGGTATTCACTGATCAAATCTGCTGTCCACCATACGTGGGTTAAGTATGGCTGTTGGTAGGAATTGACGGGGGCGATGTCGAGATCACCCCATGTGTCTTGCATCTCCTGACTGGATGGGGATTGAGCGCGCTGTCCGACTTTGCCGATGTCGTGGAGGAGCGCTGCCAGTGTAATCGCCTGCTGCATTGCTTTGTCCCTGTGCATGGCCGACTCGTTATGCACCTTTCAAATCGCCTGTGCGACTGCAAAGCATCGTCACGCATGAACAGCGCAAATATATGTAAAAGCTGCATACATTCCAAAAAAAATTCAAATCAAGTGTGAAAACGATTTTCACATGTGATGAAAAAGTTTAATATGACTGCTTTATGAAGCAATTTATCGCAAGGCAATGACCTTACAACTGCCGATGCACGATGCCCTATGCCATGCGGATGCACCATTTTATACAGACACAAGGTGCACCATTTTATACAGAATCCACTATCTATGCCGAGATAGAGGCGAGGGTGGAGAGGAGCTGCCTTGTGTTTTGTAATAAGCGATGGCATCAAGTCCTTTTGAGAAAATGCGTTCATTCCATCAGGGTGTCTATATTTGTTGCGCACTATAAGTAAGAGTTTGTGCCATGCATTTTGATGCGATCATCATTGGGGGCGGGCTTGGCGGTTTAACTGCTGGGGCCACGCTTTCGCGATTCGGTAAAAAGGTGTTGTTGTTGGAGCAGCATTACGTGCCAGGGGGGTGTGCCACGTGCTTTAAGCGGAAGTCCTATGTCATGGAGGTCGGACTGCATGAAATGGATGGCCTGCATGACTACGACACTAAGCGTCAGATATTTGACTTTCTTGAGATTTGGGACCATGTCGAATTTCAACAAGTGCCTGAACTCTACCGCATCATAGGGTATGGCATCGATATGGTAGTGCCCCATGGAAAGAGAGAGTATATACAAGCGCTCGGTGAAGCCTATCCCGAAGACAAAAGGGCCGTAAAGCGGTTGGTCGACATGATGGAAGGCACTCTTCGGGAAATACCCAAGCTGCCTTCGGGGTGGAAAGCCCTTTTCATGCTTCCACTGTTCCCTCTGCTTTTTCCCAACACTATGCGAACGTCGAGGCAAACCATAGGAGAGTGGCTAGACAAAAACATCAAAAGCGAAGCGCTTAAGCTCATTATTCAAGGAAACTTAGCTTATTACGGCGATGATCCCTATCAATTGTCCCTGTTGTACTTTTCCTTGGCTCAGTCGAGCTACATCGGTGGAGGCGGGCATTTTATTAAAGGAGGTTCTCAACAATTATCGAATTACCTCGCTCGAGTAATCGAGCAGGGTGGAGGACAAGTCCTGTTGGGAAAAAAGGTCTCCCATATCCTAATCGAGCATGGCAGAGCCTGCGGAGTGCAATTTGTCGATACATTCAATCGCAGTGATGGTTCAACGACAGTCTACGCGCCCTACATCATCGCCAACGCTGCACCTGCTCTTATAAAAGATATGCTGCCACCACCGCAGGCCGAAATGTTGGGGAAAAAGATCAATGAACTGAAGGAGGCATGTAGCCTCATTAGCGTTTACATTGGGTTTAATAAAAACCTCAGGGAATGGGGCATCCAAAACTACTCAACCTTCTTGTACGGAGATGCAATCCAATCCTTGAAGGACGTCGCCCTCGCCAACAAGAGCGAAGACTGGGAAAACAAGCCAATCGTCTTTGTCGATTATAGCCAAATTGATGCAGGACTGTGCGACAAAGACCACTCGGTCGGTGTCATTTGTGCCGTTGATTATTTAGAGTTTTGGCAGGATTTATCCCCATCCGAATATCAGGATAAAAAAGACCGCGTCGCAAAGATCTTTTTCAAGCGATTAGAAAAAGCTTTTCCGGGCATTACCCAATACATTGACCATTATGAAGTGGGAACGGCCAGGACCATTCAGTCGTATACGCTTAACCCCAAGGGAACGCCCTATGGATACGCTCAAACACTCAGTCAAAGTGGCGATAAGCGCCTATCGGCAAAGTCTCCCATAGATCACCTGTATTTTGCCTCGGCCTGGTCGCTTCCCGGCGGAGGCTTTACTGGTGCCATCATCGGGGGGTTCCTCACGGGATTAGAGGTGCATAGACGGCTCCAGCATACTGTTCAAACCCGGTGTATTGAAGATAAAAGGGTGGTGTCCTTGATCGAGAGAAGGGCCATCGCCCACGACACTTTTGAACTGGTCATCGAGCGTCCAAAAAACTTCGATTACCGCCCCGGTCAATACGTGATTTTAACCATCAACAATCCCAAATACACCGAATTGGATATGCCCTATCGCGCGCTCTCCATCGTCTCTCATCCAGACGAACCCCATTTGAGGTTTGCCATGCGTGCAAGTGCGAGCAGCTTCAAGAAAAGCTGTCTGGCGATGCATCCCGGAGAAAAGTGTACCGTCTATGGACCGATGGGGAGCTTTGGCATTCAACACACCGGTAGGTCCATCGCTTTTTTAATAGGAGGAATAGGCATAACTCCCATAATACCAATGCTAAAAGACCTTCGGCAAAATGGATTCCGCAAAGAAGTATATCTCTTTTACTCCAACAGAGACCAAGAGCGCGCTGCTTACCATGCCTATTTACAGCAGTTGGATGCTCAGTGGCACCCTTTCACCTATCGCCCTATCTACACATCGACCGAAAAGAGGATCAATAGAGATACTTTGAGCACGTTGGGCGATTTGTGCCTATATGATTTCTACGTGGTGGGCACCTCCAACTTTGTGAAATCAATGACAAAAATGTTAATGGATCACCGCGTCCCATCCGACCAAATATTTTACGATGATTTTGGATAAGTGGAAGCTACGGCCTTAAGGGCAACGAGCACACCATTGATTTAAGCCGTTATCGAAGGCGGAATATCCATAGACCGACCTTGGCATGGAGGGAATAGATAGCTTTGCAGTATACCAGTCGATTGCAGCCACGTTATTGTATGACCAAGTATGAAATCGTGCACTTCAGAGGTGTA
This sequence comes from Saprospiraceae bacterium, assembly GCA_026996805.1. Classification (GTDB taxonomy): domain Bacteria; phylum Bacteroidota; class Bacteroidia; order Chitinophagales; family Saprospiraceae; genus S141-43. The sequence continues at coordinate 7,855 of JALWKB010000234.1, forward strand.
CCTGTACATTACGATGAGTTCATGGTCTGTATGAAATCGTAGGTCTTGCGTTTAAGATGCAGGCTGTCTGTTGGGGTATTGATCATCGAGCTTGGTTTGGATAGTAGTCGTTTCGCGCAGGAGCTTTTCGACGGTACAAGCTTTGCCCACCAGTAGGAGACGATGGATTTGCTCCTCTGTCAGCGAGGCGTCTACGGCCACGGTGTTGTACAAGACCCATTGTACTTGACGCTGGGATGGATTTTCGCAGTCGATGCATTCTTCCTTGCGGAGGAGGGTGCGTATGCGGATTTGATCAATGGGCCAGCCTTTGCGGTGGGCGTACATTTTCATGGTAATGGCTTTACATGTGGCAAGGGCGGCGGTGAGTAGCTGGACAGGGGAGGGGCCGCGGTCTTTGCCACCAAAAAGCGGAGGCTCGTCGACCACCATCACATGGGAGGGATAGCGCACGACACAGCTGTAGTTGTCTTCCCCTGTGGCTGTAGATACTTCGACGGCGGGATGGGTAGAGGAGGTCTTGTCTTGAATATGGCTGAGAGCCCAGCTGGCGAGCATCTTTGCCGTCTGGCGTCCCGAGCGCTCGCGGTTGCACAGGTGGTTGGCACAGGGGATATAGAGTACATTGGGAAGCGTGCTAAAGCGCTGTACCAATCGCGTCGCTTCCCGCACAGGCACGGTGGCATCTTCCTCGGCATGCATGATCAATACCCTTTGCGCTGTTAGCGATAGCGGACGATCGGCTTCCGAATCCACAAACTCGCGGAAGTGCTCCGCAGTGAGCCGATATCGAACGGGGCCGAGACGGAGTAGCTTTTCCTTCGGCAAATCCCCTGAATCAATGCCAAAGAGGTCCGACAAAAACTTGGCCGACGAAGGAGCATTGACCGTGGCGATGTATCCATCGAAGTGATGCGCGTCGCCATAGTCTAGGGCAGCGAGCCCTGCAATGGAATGTCCTACGATGAGTCGAAGATTCCAGCCCCTTGCACTCATGAAATCGTGGGCTTCCTTCAAGGCGCGCGCAAGAGCACCCAGCGTAGGAGGTGATGGGATATCTTCGTACGGCACCTGCACCTGAAGGCGCATCACTCCCATGCCTATGGCATTGAGTTGGAGCGTGAGCTCTTTGAGCAGGAGCATGTCCTTGCTCAAGGTCCAGCCGGGCATGAGCAACGCCCATTGTTGAGGGGATGCTTCCGCAGGTAAGTGTATCGAACTGCGCAATAGGAGCCCGCTGGGACTGTCGATGTGGAGGTCTTTCATTCTACATGTATTGCAATGTGGTGTAATTAATGCAAAAATAGCTGCATTTCTTTACGGGAGTATTGCGAGCTGGAGCGGCTTTGGTTTTTTACTCAAAAGCCCTTACCTTTGTCCAAACGCCGATACCATGCAGACATTGGAGGCATTGGCCAAGTTACTCATGCAAGTGGGGCTGTTCCTCGTAATTGTAGGGGGCCTCTTGTGGTTGGTGTCGCGGGTGGTCGATATGCCTTCCCTACCCGGAGATATCGTCTGGCGAAAGAAAAACGTCACGATTTACTTCCCCATCGGCACGATGATCGTGGTGAGTATTGTCATAACGGTTTTGCTCAATCTCATCATCTGGTTTTGGAGACATTTCAGACACTAAAGCGGGTAGGGCTATGGAGTTCGTGCGGTTGCTCAAGCGCATAGTGGAGTGGTTTGGAGCCTTGGCGGGATGGATGAATGTCGCGCTAATCCTTGTCATCTGTGTCGATGTGGCCTTGCGCTATGTGTTTCAGATGACGCGCATATGGGTTATCGAGCTGGAATGGCACCTGTTTGGTGCGGCGTTTTTGTTGGGAGGGGCGGCGACCCTGTTGGCCGATAGGCATGTGCGCGTCGATATCTTCTATCAGCGGATGCCCCATCGGTGGAGAGTGGTAGTAGACTTAGTGGGTTATCTCCTGTTGCTCATCCCCTGGAGTCTGTTGATCTTGAATTTGGGGTGGGACTATGTGCGCCATGCCTGGCAGCAGGGCGAGGGGAGCCCCAATCCGGGCGGTTTGCCCTACTATTTCATCATCAAGTCGACCATACTCATCGGCTTTGGCCTGATGATTATTGCGGGCATGGTGCGTGTCGTTGAGCTCTTAAAAGGTCTGGGCAAGTGGAGTACATCGCGTTGATCTTTTTCGCGGCTGTTTTACTCTTTCTGTTGACGGGTATACCGGTGTCCTTTGTCTTAGGTGGACTGTCGGTATGGGTGGGTTATTGGGTGTTGGGCGAGGAGTTTTTCCGCTTTTTGCCTTCGCGGATCTTTGGCGTGATGCAGAATTACGTCTTAATAGCGGTGCCCTTGTTCATCTTCATGGGTGTGACCTTGGAGCGAGCGGGCATTGCGGAAGATCTGTTGCGCGCGATGGCCAAGGTGTTTCGCGGGGTAGTTGGTGGTATGGCCGTGTCGGTGGTGTGGGTAGGTGCGCTTCTTGCTGCTTCGACGGGCATCGTCGGCGCTACGGTAGTGACGATGGGAGCCATCAGCTTGCCAATTTTATTGAAATACGGCTATCGCCCTTCCTTTGCCAGTGGCATCATTGCAGCTTCGGGTACATTGGGACAAATCATCCCACCGAGTATTGTCTTGGTGCTTTTGGGCAGTGTGTTCAACGTCAGTGTCGGTGACCTATTTGCTGCTGCAATTCTGCCGGGGGCTTTACTGGTGTTGGGCTATACCCTCTTTGCTCTATGGGCTTCGTATCGCGACAGAGAGCATTTGAAAAGTGCGGAAAAGCGCCTGGAAAGTGTGGATTCGGAGTTGACACCGATCAAGGGCGTACACTTTTGGTTTACTCTCGTCGTACCTCTTTTTCTCATCGTTGCAGTGTTGGGGAGCATTTTCGCCGGCATTGCCTCACCTACCGAGGCGGCTGCTATAGGTGCTGCGGGGAGCTTGCTCATTGCCGCCGGAAGAGGAAAGCTCAACCTCAACCTTGTCCGTCAAGTGGCGCGCGAGACCACCTATATGAGCAGCATGGTCTTCTTCATCCTGCTGGGAGCAACGACCTTTAGCTTGGTGTTTCGCGGATTGAATGGCGATATCTTCCTCATCGACTTCTTTACCGAAGGGGGATATAGCGCTCGCGAATTTTTGTGGGTTGTCATGATCATCGTCTTTGTGGCGGGATTTTTTATCGACTTTATTGAAATCATCTTTATCGTCGTACCGGTCATCTTGCCCATCATCAAGGCCTATGGTTTTGGCGATTTTTCGACCGCGCTGACCTCGGAAAGCGAATTGTTATTGTGGTTTGCCATTTTGCTGGCCATCAACTTGCAGACCTCGTTCCTGACACCTCCCTTTGGTTTTTCGCTCTTCTATCTCAAGGGTGTGGCGGGCGATCGGGTGTCGACACAGGACATGTATAGAGGTATTCTTCCATTCATAGTCATGCAGCTGGTACTCATCGTGCTGTTGATTGTCTTCCCCCGATTGATTTTTGTCACTCTGTAGTGCCTCTCATCTGGGCATTGAGCCAGCGCTGGTATTTGCGGGCATTGCGCAGGTGCTCCTTCCAGGTGCGTGCAAAGGCGTGTGTCCCTTCCCGATTGGGCTTCGCACAAAAGAACAGGTAATCGTGTTTGCGCGCATGCAAGGTCGAGTCAATGGTAGAGATCGAGGGCATAAAGATGGGCCCCGGGGGCAAGCCAGCGTGTTTGTATGTGTTGTAGGGCGATGGATGTTCGAGGTGTCTGTAGAGCACGCGGCCGAGATCGTACTGACCGACGGCGTATACCACCGTGGGATCCGCCTGAAGTTTCATACCCTTCTTCAACCGATTGAGGTATACTCCGGCAATGATGGGCTTTTCAGCATCGTGCTGGGTCTCGCGCTCCACAATCGAAGCTAAGGTATACACCTCGTGGGGAGTCATACCCAATTGACGAAGTTTTTGCTGTCGCCTCGGTTGACTCCAAAACACTTTAGCCTCGTGAAAGAGTCGATCCAGTAGAGCAGAAGGTGTAATATCCCAGTACACATAATAGGTATTGGGTATAAAATGGCTGAGGAGGTTGTGCGTGGTAATGTCGTTGGAGGGATCCTGGATGCGTTTTTCCATTTCGCGCAGTAGGCTAAGGGAATCCAACCAAAGCTGCCGGGCAATTACTCCAGCCAGCTGGCGATAGGTCCACACATTGTGAAAGGTGAGTGCTACAGGTGTCTGCTCACCTATGCGCAAGCGCGCAATCAAAGCGTAATTGCTCATCGGAGTGTCGAGCAGATACCTTCCAGAAGGCACTTCGCCCCGACTGTACTTCATCAATTGCGCGACGATGGGGAAGGTCCACGGACATCGGAGTACGCTATCGGATCGTAAGCGATGGTAGACTTCTTCGAAACGGCTGCCCGGAGGGATGCGTAAGTCGTAGGGCAGCTTGTCTGCGTTGAGGTTATTGCCGTAGATGGCTGTCCATCCAAGCCATAACGCCAGGATGCCGAGTATGGCGATGCTCCCAATAAAGGCAATCCAATACTTGCGTTGGATCTTCATCGGTGTCAATAGCTTTCCTCTTCGTTGGGGAAGTCGACGGATTTCACATCTTCGATATAACGCATGACGGCATTGGTAATCGTGTCGTAGAGATTGGCATAGCGGCGCAAAAATCGCGGATGAAAGTCGCGCGTAATGCCGAGCAGATCATGGGTGACGAGCACCTGCCCGTCGACGTGAGGGCCGGCGCCGATGCCGATGACGGGGATTTGTACCGAACTGGCCACTTCTCGGGCCAACTGGGCGGGGATTTTCTCCAAAACGATGGCAAAACAGCCGAGCTGTTCGAGCAATTTGGCATCTTCGCGCAGCTTTTGGGCCTCCGCCTCTTCACGAGCGCGTACTTGATAGGTGCCAAACTGGTAGATGCTCTGCGGTGTGAGGCCGAGATGTCCCATAACGGGAATGCCCGCCGAGAGGATCCGCTCGATCGATTCGGCGATTTCGCGTCCCCCTTCGAGCTTGACTGCGTGCGCCTCGGCCTCTTTCATAATGCGTATGGCCGACCGCAGGGCAGTATGGCTATCGCCCTGATAAGAGCCAAAGGGCAAATCAACCACAACCAACGCCCGCTTGACGGCGCGTATCACCCCTTGTGCGTGGTAAATCATCTGGTCTAAAGTGATGGGCAAGGTCGTCTCATGCCCCGCCATTACATTGGACGCCGAATCTCCTACCAGTAGTACCTCGATACCCGCTGCATCGAGAATGCGCGCCATCGAATAATCATAGGCCGTGAGCATCGTGATCTTCTCCCCCTCGGCCTTCATTTTTCGCAATACATGCGTTGTGATGCGCTTGACGGGCTTCTTTTCCACAGGCACGTTTTTAATGGCCAACAAATGTAACGATTTTTGACATACACCCTAAATTCAGGCACGGATTATGTCTGTATAATCGGTCGATAACAATTTTATACGACGCAATAAAATAGCTTGTTGGTTGTACACATATGAACAAAAAGAGTCGTATCCCGGATGATTTACAGCATTGGTCATAGTGCGCAGCCCATTGAGGCCTTTGTCGAACATCTTAAGCATTTCGATATAACCGTACTTGTGGACGTACGCAGCATACCGTATTCCAAACGCCACCCGCAATTTAATCGCGAAGCACTCGCATCGGCGCTTAGCGGTCAGGGTATTGAATATGTTTTTGCCGGCGATGCCCTCGGTGGCAAGGCTAAGGATCCTACGGTGTATCGCCATGGGCGTGTACAGTATTCCCTCTTGCGCCAGCGCCCGTATTTTCAAGATGGATTAGAGCGGTTGATCGCAATGGATACTACTACGAAACACATTGCCATCATGTGTGCAGAAAAAGACCCCTTGCGGTGCCATCGATTTCATTTAGTGGCGGAAGCTCTTTGGGACAAAGGAATCGAAGTGCTGCATCTGTATCCCGTAGAGAGACCAAAGCGGCGCCTCATACCGATTGAACATAGCCGTCTAAAACAGTGGGCCAACAGTGCGAAGAGGGAATTGTTATAGTAGTCGATGGCGAGGGATTCGTACAAGATAGCTAAATTGCAGCGAATTTCACTGTCGCAGTATCCGTGCGGAAGATGACTCTACAGGGGATTGAGATATTGATCGCATTTGTACGCTATAGTGGTAAGCTCGGCCTTCCACCCTTGAAGCGCACCCTTTATTGGCGGGAATATCCCCACATACGCCTGTGGCAGGCTCATGGCTTTGCTGCACCGGCCGGCAAGTACTTGGTCATGGAAGATGTGTATGAAGATACCGAAGAGGAGTACATTCGCTTTTGTGCACAGCACGACATAGAAAAGGCCGATGCGTTAAAGATCTTGCATCGGCTGTATTCGCGACTAAAGCGTCTGCGCATCAAGGGCACACGCGTGGATTTGGAACCGCTTGGTACGTTTTTTAACAAAGACGATCGCCTGTGTTTTGTGCCTTCCAGGGTGGAGTGGCATGAGAGTCATTACGGCCTCCCCATAGTTCAGGTAGAACCCTTTGTACACAGTGTGGAGCGCAAGGCAATGGCTGCCCGACGCGCACAGGATAACAACGCCATTCAATCGCCAACCATTTCATACGATACACGACAGGAGCGACTGTGGATGGTAGCCCTAAGCTTTTGCCTCATCGCAATCTTGATCATGGGGTATGCCATCCTCCAACGTTCACCTACGGAATCGGATGGTTCGTATTATATACGAGGTGGTGATCAACGGAAAGCAATACAGGAAACTATTGGCCGTGCGCCATCTGAGCAATGGCATCGTGCGTATATGACACGAAGGATAGAAAATGGCTCCAAAGACCTTCCACAGATGAAGCTCGATGCAGGATGCCCACAGCGTAGCGGCATGCCTGAGATAGGGGCGAGCCACAAGTATGAAAATAGAGAATACTCCTTCATAGGCGGGCATCCGACGCATGTAGTTGCGGTATGGAAATTTCCTGAGGAATGAATGCAAAGCGCGAGGGCGAACACCAAAGGAAACAGCGCCTACTCATCGTTGCAGGGCCTTGTGTGGTCGAAGATGAAGAGATGCCCTTGCGCATTGCAGAGGTGTTAGCGCGTGTGTTTGCTACAAATGAAATCCGCTGGGTGTTTAAGGCTTCATACAAAAAGGCCAATCGCACGCGCTTAGACAGCTTTACGGGGATCGGGGATGCAAGGGCTTTGCGCGTGCTGGCTAAAGTGCGTGAGCAGTTTGGTGTGCCGGTCTTGACTGATGTCCATACCGCAGAAGAATGTGCCTTGGCAGCCGAGTACGTCGATGTGTTGCAAATTCCGGCCTTCCTTTGCCGACAGACGGAATTGCTCGTGGCTGCTGGGAAGACGGGCAAGCCCGTCAACATCAAAAAGGGGCAGTTTATGAGCCCCTCAGCCATGCGCTACGCCATAGAGAAGGTCCAGTACGGCGGGAGCAGCGAAGTGTGGCTGACCGAGCGTGGTACGACCTTTGGGTATCACGATCTCGTGGTGGACTTTCGCGGCATTGTTGAAATGCGCCGCTATGCAGAAACGGTACTGTTTGATGCCACCCATTCGATGCAAAAGCCCAATGCATCATCAGGGGTAACGGGCGGTAACCCCCAGTACATTTTGCCCATGTGCCGAGCAGCCATAGCAGTAGGTGCCACTGGGCTGTTTATAGAGACACATCCAGACCCCGCCCGAGCGAAGTCCGATGGTGCCAACATGTTGCCCCTGTCTTTGATGCCCCGACTTATTGAAGAAGTACTGCCCATATGGCATGCCCTTCAAGGGCAATGAAGGAACGGATAACGTTGTACGTACTCCCTCCAGCATCCTTGCCCAAAAGGCGAAAGCCGGTGGTGAAAACCCCCTACGCAGCTGGTAAAAATATGCATTCCATTCCGTGGTCTTCTGGAAGTCAACTTCAGGCTTTAATGATTTTTTTCCTGTATCGGCACGTAGCATTTGCGCAGAGCTCACCGAGTGTTTTCGATGCTTTTCTCCGCGCACTATGCGGCTTCTTTAGGTGCTTGGCAGTGAAATCCGGGGTACCCGCAAATACATAAAGCCGTCCTTATGGCATGAGAGCATTTTATTGTTTCAAACACTGATGGGGGTAGTTCGATATCTGTACAGTTGGAGTGGAAATGCCCTTGCCTCATTTTGTCAACCTATGAGTGGTGAAATCTAATTGGAAAATGGGCTGTTTGCAGTGCTGAACGGCATGGAAAGGGAATAATATGCTTAAAAACTACTTTCGAACATAGGTTAGATTTTCATTCACTGCACGAGAGGAGGCCATGGCATCTCCCTTGAATTTTTAGGGGAAATTACATATATGATTTTTAGCAATATGTTACCTTTGCGGTATGAAGGCGTATCTGGAGCTGTTACGACATATCTTAGACACAGGTGTCGAAAGGGAAGATCGCACCGGTATCGGTACGTTGAGTGTGTTTGGGTATCAGTTGCGCATCGATCTCAATGAGGGCTTTCCCCTGTTGACGACGAAAAAGGTCTATTGGAAGGGCGTGGTGCATGAGCTGCTGTGGTTTATTCGCGGAGATACCAATATCCGATACCTCGTCCAAAATGGCGTGCACATTTGGGACGAATGGCCCTTTCAGCGCTATCTCCAGGCAAACGGATTGGAGAGCGAATACCCAAAATACAGTGAAGAGTGGAAGCAGGCCAAGCGCGCCTTCGCTCAGCGCATAGCGGAAGATGCAGCCTTTGCACAGCAATGGGGCGATTTGGGGCCCGTCTACGGCCGTCAGTGGAGGCAGTGGCAGGGGGCGGATGGATCTGTACATGACCAACTTCGCCGGGCCATCCAGCTCATACGCCAACAACCGCACTCCCGACGGATACTCGTCAGCGCGTGGAATGTTGCCGAGCTCGATCAAATGGCGCTCATGCCCTGTCACGTGCTGTTTCAATTTTACGTCCATGACGGCACACTTAGTCTTCAGCTGTATCAGCGCTCTGCCGATGTCTTTCTCGGCGTGCCGTTTAATATCGCCTCATATGCTTTGTTGTTGCACATGGTCGCTCACGTGACGGGTTTGAAGCCGGGGATTTTTGTCCACAGCTTTGGCGATGTGCATTTGTATAAAAACCACCTTGCCCAGGCGCGTCTTCAGCTCGAGCGTAAGCCGCGACCGTTGCCCGCGTTAATACTCAATCCAGAGGTGCGCGATATCGATGATTTTCGATTTGAAGATATCCAACTGGTCAACTATCAGCCTCACCCAGCTATACGTGCGGAAGTGGCGGTGTAAAAATCGTATGAAAAATTTTTTATGCATTGTTGGGTATGCTATATTTCTTATTTTTGCGCTCTGAATTCAAAGCCTCGTCATCATGCAGCATAGGCAGAATGTGCTATCCCTCCGAGTATCTGGTCTGATGAACCGGATGCAAGCAATGCTCTTTGTGGGATTTTTCTTCATCGGACTTCCGATAATTGTGGGGCAGCCCTCCGTAGAAAAGGGTAAAGCGCTCTTTAAGGCCAACTGCGCGAGCTGCCACCACAAAAACATGCGCGATGACCTCACCGGGCCCGCACTGGCCGGAGTGGAAGAGCGCTGGGCAGACTACCCGCGAGAGGACCTTTACGATTGGATACGCAATAGCCAAAAGCTCATCCGTGAAGGGCATCCTAAGGCCGTAGAACTGTGGAATGCGTACAAGCCCATTGTCATGACGCCATTCCCCAATCTCACAGATGAGGATATCGAGTCCATCTTGATGTATATAAAAGACGTCGAGCAAAAGGGTACCCAGGCACAGGCCGAGCAAGCCGCAGCTGCCGAAGGGGTACAAGTGCGTCAGGAGAGCAATTGGCTCTACTGGGTATTGTTGGGATTGTTAGCGGTGTTCCTTTGGGTGTTTTTTAAAATCTACGCTCAGCTCGACTATTTGGCCAAAAAGCGACAGGGTATCGAAGACGCCAAGGAGCTCACGCTGTGGGATGTGGTCACCTCGCGTGGCTTTAAGCAAGTCGTTGCCTTTTTAATAGTGCTTGTCGCCGGCCATTATTTGGTCAATGCAGCCATCATGTTGGGGCGCCAACAGGGCTATCAACCCACCCAACCCATACGATTTTCCCACGCCACCCACGCTGGCGTACACAAAATCGACTGTAAGTTTTGCCACGATGCCGCGCGGCGCAGCCGACACTCCATGATACCCGACAATGCGACCTGTATGAAATGCCACATGGCCATCAAGGTGGGAAGCAAGTACGGCACACAGGAATTGACGAAAATCTACGCCGCGGTCGGCTTCGACCCACAATCTGGCAAATACATCGAAGGATATGAGCACATGCCTATGGAGCAAGTTGCTGAAATCTTTAAAAACTGGATTCAGCTCAACTACATGGAGCAAGCAGGCAAAGAAAAAGTCGACGGAGAAGTGGAGCGCTTTGTTGAGGATCAGTGGAATGAAATCGTGCGCTCCTTGACCAACGAACGCAAGCCACACGTCTACGGCCCCATCGAATGGGTCCGCATCCACAACCTACCCGACCACGTGTACTTTAGTCACCAGCAACACGTCGAAGTTGGAAAACTTGAATGCCAGCAATGCCACGGCCCCGTCGAAGAAATGGAAGAAGTCTATCAGTACAACACGCTGTCCATGGGCTGGTGCGTCAATTGCCATCGACAGACAGCCGTGGATCTGGACAACCCCTATTATGAGGACTACGAACTGCTCCACCAGCAATTCAAAAAGGGGAAAAAGGTGACCGTCGAAGATATCGGTGGTCTCGAATGTCAAAAGTGCCACTATTGATGCAAACACAAAAAGCCCGCCGACAGGGTTTCGACGATAAAATGGTAGTATTCACTTGAAACATTTTATAAGCAATGAAGGACAACGCACGCGAAAAAAGGGTCTGGATAGGAAGAGAAGATTTAAAGGCGGAGAAGGAGTGGATCGAGCAGCAAGCTGATGAATTTCCCTCCACCGTGGCCGAGCTTCTCGCCCAAGCCAACGAAGAGCTCGGCGGCTCGCGAAGGGATTTTCTGCGCATGCTGGGCTTTGGAATCTCCGCTGCAGCTCTTGCTAGCTGTGAAATCCCCGTTAAAAAGGCGCTGCCCTACGTCGTCAAACCTGAGGAAATCATCCCCGGCGAGGCGTTGTGGTATGCATCTACCTTCGTCCAGGGCGGTGATTTCTGCCCTATATTGGTCAAGACGCGCGAAGGTAGGCCCATCAAAATCGAGGGAAACAGCGATAGCCCCATCACGGGAGGAGGTACCTCCGCGCGAGCACAGGCAGTGCTGCTTACACTCTACGATAGCAACCGCATCCAAGGGCCTGGTAGGGTAGAGGGAAAGAGCTACAAGAGTATGACCTGGCAGGAGCTCGACGATATCGTCAAAAAATCCCTAAAGGCCGATGCGCAAATTCGCGTGCTCTCCCACACCGATATGAGCCCTTCCCTTCGCCGAGCATGGGAAGCCTTTGTGCAAAAGTTCCCCAATGCTCAGTGGATACAATACGACCCCATCTCTTCAACGGCGCTTCTCGAAGCCAACGAGGCGGATTTCGGCGTAAAGGCTGTGCCGCGCTACGCCTTTGATCGCGCCAAAGTCATCGTCAGCTTTGGGGCCGACTTCCTCGGCACGTGGATTTCCCCCGTAGAGTACGCCACGCAATACGCCAAAGGACGTGGGGTTGACGATTTCGACGGAGCACAGCCCATCAAGCACATACAGGTGGAGGGCTTCATGAGCTTCACGGGTTCCAACGCCGACGAGCGCATATTGCTCAAACCCTCCCAAATGGGCGCCGCCATACTCCACCTATACAACGCGGTAGCACGAGCAAAAAGTGCCCCCACAGTCACAGTCCCATCACTACCTGCCGAGGTGGCTCAAAAGATGGATACTGTAGCGGAAGAGCTGTTGCAAAAAAGTCCAGAAGCGCTCGTCGTCTGCGGCACCAACAATGTCGCTGAGCAGCGATTTGTCAATGCGATCAACCATCTACTCGGTGCCTACGGGACGACCATTCACTTTGACCGCGTCTCTTATCAACGCAAGGGCGACGATCGTGCCCTTCGCGCCTTGCTAAAGGAAATGCGCGCCGGAAAAGTCGATGTACTCTTCGTCATGGGCGCTAATCCCGCCTACGACACGCCCTTTGGAGAGGCTTTTGCCGCAGCAATGAAAAACGTCCAGCTCACCGTCGGACTCGACACGCACTTCAATGAGACCAATGTACAGTGCCAGTATATTGCTCCAACACCGCATTTACTCGAATCATGGGGAGATTGCGAACCCATCGAGGGCATGATACACTTCGTCCAACCCGTAGTGCATCCCTTCTTCCACACGCGCGAGGCTGGGGCATCGCTACTGACATGGGCAGAAAGCCCCGCACTTGCCACACAAGCCGAGCAGCCGTATTACGAATTCATCAAGACCCATTACGTCGAAGTACTCGGCGGTGAAAAAGCCTTCCACGATGCTTTAAAGCAGGGATTCATCGTATTGCCTGCTGCCAAAAGGAATGTGCAGTACGCGGGAATAGATGCACCCGGACAGCTTGCATCAAAGGTGACTATGCCGGCGAAATCCGAGTATGAAATTGCCTTTTTCGAAAACATCGCCGTCGGCAATGGCCAGTACGCCAACAACCCCTGGCTCATGGAACTGCCCGATCCCGTCACGCGATGCAGCTGGGGCAACTATCTCCAAGTGCCCGTTCACTTCGACGGCAAGAACGATTTTATATCCATCGCCGGCATCGAAAAAGACGGCGAATACCTCGAGCTGACCATCGGCAATCAAACCGTCCAATTGCCCGTGTTCCAGCAATTCGGCCAGCAGCCGAAGACCTTGTCCATGGCATTGGGATACGGTAGGACTATGGCCGGCCCCACCGGTACGGGGTATGGCCACAATATGTATCCCTTCCTCACCGAAGCCGACGGCCTGACCCAATATTTCAACACTGCCGTCCAGGTGGGTAAGGCCACTGGAGAAGTAGAAAAGCATTTCGCCTGCGTACAGTTTCACCATACCTTTGGTGTCAAGGCCAAGGACGAAAACGGACAGCTCATCAACGCCGATGAGGCGGCCATCGTTTCCGACGACTGGAAGGCCATCACGAGCGGCTATCAAGGGGCACTTACCGACCGCTCCATCGTCTATTATTCGACCGTCGATGAGCGAAAAGAACTGGCCGAACACATCAAGTACAAGCGCAAAAAGGCCGAACACCTCAACGAACAAACCCTGTATCCCTATGACGAATACGTCGAAAAGTACTACAGCCAGGGCCATCATTGGCAGATGTACGTCGACACCAACAAGTGTACGGGATGCGGCGCCTGTGTGGTGGCCTGTATGGCAGAAAACAACGTACCCGTCGTCGGTAAGCGCGAAGTGAGTCGGCATCATGAAATGACTTGGCTGCGCATCGACCGCTATTTCTTCGGCGATGTGGACAATCCCAATACCTTCTATCAGCCGATGCTGTGCCAGCATTGCGACAACGCCCCCTGTGAAAACGTCTGCCCTGTCAATGCCACCAACCACAGCTCCGAAGGGCTCAACCAAATGGCCTACAACCGATGTATCGGCACGCGGTACTGCGCCAACAACTGTCCCTACAAAGTGCGCCGCTTTAATTGGCTCGATTACACCACGGCCGACTTGTTTAAAAACAATGAGTACAAGGTAGCTCAGGAAGGAAAATCCCTCTACGCAGACAGTCTGTTACGCCTCGTGTTCAACCCCGATGTGGTGGTGCGCTCACGTGGTGTGATCGAAAAGTGCAGCTTCTGCGTACAGCGCATCCAGGAAGCTAAACTCGAGGCCAAGAAAGAACGACGTCCACTCAAAGATGGTGATGTGGTGACCGCTTGCCAGGCGGCATGCCCCACCGGAGCTATCGTATTTGGCGATGGTAACGACAAAGACAGCCAGGTGTCAAAGAAAAAACAACATCCACTGTCGTACTACGTACTCGAAGAAATCAATGTGCGACCATCGGTGATGTATCGCGCCAAAGTGGTCAACAAAAAAGAATTGGCATAAACGTAGAAGAATTTGCGAAATATGGGAGAAGTAGTAGTTACGCGGTTCCGCCCTTCGCTCATCACTGGCAATAAAGATTATCATCAGATTACCGAAGATCTCTGCCGGCCAGTAGAGCAAAAGCCACCGCTGTCGTGGATTTTGGCATTTACTGTATCAGCTGCACTACTTGCCTATGGCGTGTTTACCATTTCATGGACGATCTTTTACGGTATCGGTACCTGGAATCTCAACCGCACCATCAACTGGGGTTGGGACATTACCAACTTCGTATGGTGGATCGGTATCGGTCACGCCGGGACGCTCATCTCAGCCATTCTATTGCTCTTCCGCCAGTGGTGGCGTACAGGAGTAAACCGCGCAGCCGAGGCCATGACGATCTTCGCCGTGATGTGTGCAGGTCTGTTCCCTCTCATCCATATGGGACGTATCTGGGATGCTTTTTTCATCTTCCCCTATCCCAACACGCGAGGTCCCGTATGGCCAAACTTCAACTCGCCCCTGATGTGGGATGTCTTTGCCATCAGTACATACTTTACCGTGTCGGTGCTCTTCTGGTACACAGGACTTGTGCCCGACCTCGCTACTCTTCGCGACCGAGCGAAGGGCTTTCGTAAGAAGATGTATGAAATCTTCTCCTTTGGCTGGACGGGAGCAGCCAAACACTGGCAGCGTTGGGAATCCCTCTCACTCGTCCTCGCCGGACTGGCAACCCCACTGGTATTGAGTGTTCACACCATCGTTAGTTTTGACTTCGCTACTTCTGTACTTCCCGGATGGCACACGACCATCTTCCCCCCGTATTTTGTCGCGGGTGCGGTGTTTTCGGGCTTTGCAATGGTGCTGACCCTCATGCTCATCGCCCGAAAAGTACTCCGCCTCGAAGATTACATCACCATCGATCATATCGAATCGATGAATAAAATCATACTGGTCACAGGTACTATCGTCGGTGTGGCCTATCTGACAGAGCTCTTCATTGCCTGGTATTCGGGATATATCTACGAGCAATTTGCCTTTTTTAACCGCGTGACGGGTCCCTATTGGTGGTCGTACTTCGGTATGATGCTTTGCAACGTCATTTCACCGCAGTTTTTCTGGTTTAAAAAGTTCAGGCGCAATATCACTTTTACCTTCTTCCTTTCGATTGTCATCAACGTGGGCATGTGGTTTGAGCGATTTGTCATCATCGTCTCGACCCTCGCTCGCGAATATCTGCCTTCGAGCTGGAGTTATTATTCGCCCACTTGGGTGGAGGTCGGCATCTTTCTCGGCACACTGGGGCTCTTCCTTACACTGTTTTTGATTTTCGTACGCGTGGCTCCCGTAGTTGCCATTGCCGAGATTAAGCACGTATTGAAATACACCGGCGTGCAGTTTCGAGACAAAAACGATCAATGGCACAACCATGACCTCGATGCGCCTTGCCACACCACACTCGATGTGTACGAAGACAGCCATCATGGGCATCATGGACGATCACATGATACGTCCACAAGCGATGCGCAAACGTCCTCTTCCCCTCAAGCCATCGGTGATGTGGCTGTGGCTACCGAAGAAGACGATTTAAAACTCATTGAAGGCATAGGGCCAAAGATCGAAGCCGTACTCAAAGCCGCGGGTATAAAAACTTTCGCCCAATTGGCAGCCATGAAGCCCGAAGAAATCCAACAACTTCTCGACAAGGCCGAAGGCAATTTTTCAGGCAATATCCCCGAAACATGGCCCGAACAGGCAGCCCTTGCAGCACAGGGTAAGTGGGACGAACTTAAAGAATGGCAGCAAAAACACAAATACGGTAGGAAATAAATCGCACAACCTATGGCCAGAAAAATCGTCTACGGTCTATACAACAGCGAAGAAGCGCTCAAAAGCGCCATCATCGAGGCACAGCGCAAACATCTCGAAATCGACGATGTCTATACGCCTTTCCCCGTGCATGGCCTCGACGCATTGCTCGGCCTGGAAGAGTCGAGATTGCACATAGCTGGATTTGTCTACGGACTGATCGGCTTTTTAGTGGCCTTCCTCGGCATGAGCTGGATCAATACCGTCGATTGGCCTATCATCTTTGGTGGTAAACCATATTGGTCGGTACCAGCATACGTGCCCATCATGTTTGAGTGTACAGTGTTGTTTTCGGCCGTAGGAATGACCGTGACCTTTTACGTCGTCAGTGGAATGGGACCCGGTGTGAAAAACCCCATTCTCCATCCGCGCATCACCGACGACAAATTCTGCATCGCCTTCGATGCCGAAGATGTCAGCGAAAGCGATGCAATGGCGTTTTTTAAAGCTACCGGCGCCGACGAAACGGGCATTAAAATCATCGGTAAAAATGAATAAAATGTACGCACTATCCATGCGATCGTGGCTTTCCTATCTCTCCATATTGGCTTTTACTGCGTTGTCGCAATCGTGTATGCCGGGCAAGGACAAACCCGGCTACGAATACATGCCCGATATGGCACACAGCATTGCCTATGAGGCGAATTATGCGACCTATTATTCGTTCAACCAATTTGTTGACGAGGCAACATATTACGAAATGGCTCAGCCACGTACACCGGTCAAGGGAGCCGTCTCGCGCAACTCCGAATACTATCCCTACCCCAATACAGAAGAGGGGCGTCAAAAAGCCATCGATGAAATCGTGATGGCGCCCACACCTATTACCCAAGAAGCCCTGGAAAATGGCAAAAAGCTCTACAACATCTACTGTGCAATATGTCATGGAGAAAAGGGCAATGGCGAGGGATACCTGGTGCGCGAAGACGGCGGAAAATACCCCGCTCAACCAGCGGATTTCACACTGGATAAATTCGTCAACTCAACCAACGGCTTGTATTACCACGCAATCAAATACGGACGCAACCTCATGGGGTCCTATGCCGACAAACTCACCGTCGACGAACGATGGGATGTAATCCACTATATACGCTCCCTTCAAGCCAAAGCCAAAGGGTTGGAATACTCTGAAAAAGCCAATACCCTCAACGATTGGGCTATACCTCTCGCTGAGTGGAAAGACAATGAAAAGGTACAGCAGTAGTTTAACCTCGCGGAAAATTAGTTGCAGATGAAGACCTACACGATGACATCCAAGGAAAAAAACGTGCTGTGGCTCCTCATGGGCATCGGCATTGTATCTTTGATTTTGAGCTATGTGCTCGACGATATGCCGGGCAAGCCCCGCTTTTGGTCCAATTTTCTCCTCAACACACTCTTCTTTACGGGCATCTCCGTGTTAGCACTCTTCTTCCTCGGGGCAAGCCTTGTGGCATACGGTGGTTGGATTGCAGTTTTCAAGCGCGTGCTCGAAGCCCTCTCACTCCAGATTCGCATAGGCATCGCCCTCTTTGCCATCATCGTCGCAGGTATCTACCTCGATTGGCATCACTTGTACTTGTGGGCAGAAGAGCACATCGTCAAGACGGATAAAATCATCAAGGGTAAATCGGGATTTCTCAATCCCGTGGTCTACACCATCGCCACCTTTGGCATTTTGGGCTTGTGGTATTACCTCGCCTGGAGTATCCGCAAGCTATCCCTTCGCGAAGATGCCGAAGGCTCCTTTGGGGATTTCCGCTTTGCACGCAAACAAATGGCATTTGGCGCTGCCGCTGTTGCACTCATTGGCTACCTCAGTACTATTGCAGTATGGCAGTGGCTGATGTCACTCGACCCACACTGGTACAGCACCCTCTTTGTGTGGTATAATGGTGCAAGCTGGTTTGTCGCCATGGCCTCATTGGTCACGCTCATCATACTCTACCTGCGCGGTAGGGGATACCTCTGCTACTTCAAAGCCGATCACCTCCATGATCTGGGTAAGTATATTTTCGCGATCAGCATCTTCTGGACCTATCTGTGGTTTTCGCAATACATGTTGATCTGGTACGGCAATATCGGCGAAGAGACCATCTATTTTAAGACAAGACTCAACGAATATCCCATCCTGTTTTACCTCAATCTCCTCATCAATTTCGTCATACCCTTTCTCGTGCTGATGCCCAATACGACCAAGCGCATGAAGGGTACGATGTGGTTTATTGCCCTATTGCTCTTGTTTGGTCATTGGCTTGACATGTACTTGATGGTCAAACCAGGAGTGCTCCATGCCGTACATGAATTGGGCGGTATGTCCCACGGCGGTGATGGCGGTCATGGCTCCAGTCACTTCGTCGCCGGATTTACGTTTCCAGGGCTTATAGAGATAGGGGTATTTTTGGGCTTTCTCGGTTTGTTTTTATACGGCACCTTGCGCGAACTCAGTAAAGCCAGCCTCTATCCCGTGCACGATCCGTACTTGGAAGAAAGCATTCATCATCACGTTGTGTGACCTTGATCATTGCAATGATTGAAGAATGGCATTAATTTTACACCACCAATAAAACCTACGGTTCATGACAGCTTTAGTAGCAACAATAGCATATGTCTTACTGCTGGGTATCATCATCCTGATCAGTTTTATCAATGACGTGCACATCGACATGCGTCAGGATGATCCCGATTTTCGGGTCAAGCAATACCGTCGTTCGGCAGTGGGATTATTGATCTTTGCCGTACTGTTTTTTGCATTGACCTTTGGCAGTGCGTACTGGTACAAAGATTTCATGCTGGGGTATGGTCCGCATAAGGCTGCATCGGAGCACGGCCCTGAGATCGATTCGCTGTTTAACATCACGCTCTTCTTTACGGGGCTGGTCTTCGTGCTAACCACAGCCGCCTTGTTTTGGTTTGCGTACAAGTATCGACACGTGCGCGGACGTGTGGCGAGTCAATTTGCCCACAGCACCAAGCTGGAAATGATTTGGACCATGGTGCCCGCCTTGGTAATGACCATCCTCGTGGTCAAGGGTATCGTCTCGTGGAATCAAATCACAGCAGACGTCTCCGAAGGCGAGGAGTATCTGGAGATCGATATCACGGGACAGCAATTTTTATGGTATATTCGCTATCCGGGCAAGGATGGCAAACTCGGTGCCAAGGATTTCCGCCTCATCGAACCCGGCATCAACGAGCTGGGGCAAGACTGGAACGATAAACGCAATCACGATGACTTCTTCGCCGAGGAACTCATCCTTCCCAAGGGAAGGAAAATCAAGCTTCGCATCTACGCCAAGGATGTCTTGCACTCGGTGTTTTTGCCCCACTTCCGCGTCAAGATGGATGCCGTGCCCGGTATGCCCACCTATGCGGTCTTTACACCCACTATGACCACAGAGGAATATCGCCAACGCCTTGCCAAAACGAAGACCTACCAGCGGCCGGCCGATCCCGATGATCCCGAAAGCGATCCCCTCTGGAAAGTCTTCGATTACGAACTGGCTTGCGCCGAGCTCTGTGGTATCGGTCACTCCAGCATGCGCCGCGTAGTCAAAGTGGTCGAACCCGAAGAATTCGACAAGTGGTATAACGAACAAAAATCCTACTACAAGGAAAACATACGGTTTACCGATAGTGATCCCTATAAAGATGAGCTCTTACCCGAAGAGATTAGCCAGCGCAAGAGTGATTTTGAGTCGCGATTTAATCGCGCACTCAATGCCGAAGAAGCGGCAAAGCGCAGCATCGAATTGCGCTATATCGAGTTTAAGACGGGCTCGGCAGAATTGTCGCCCCTGTCCCGATACGAGCTGGACTTCGTCGTCGAAGCGCTCAAAGCGCATCCCAACATTCGGCTCGAAATTGCTGGACATACCGACAATGTGGGTAATGAAGAAATGAATCAAAAACTCTCCCTGGCGCGGGCCAAAGCCGTGTTCGACTACTTCGTCTCCAAGGGCATTGCTCCTGAGCGATTGAAGACCGTAGGCTATGGCTCGACCCAACCCAAGGCAGATAATGCATCTGCATCGGGAAGAAGTGCGAACCGTCGCATCGAATTGAAGATTATAAAATAAACACAGTATAAAATCGCAGGTGTCATGGCTAAGGTACAAGCTATTGACTACGACGTCGACAAGTATCTCGAAGAACAGGGATACGACGACCACTTTCACGAGCACGAGCACGGCGATAAGTACAAGGTGAGCTTTATCAGCAAGTACATCTTTAGTACAGATCACAAGATCATCGCCAAACAATACCTCATCACAGGCATGGTGTGGGCTTTTATCGGTGCATTCTTCTCGCTCATCTTTCGCCTGCAGCTCGGCTATCCCGATATGGATCTCTCCTGGTTGCGCCCCATTCTGGGAGGATGGATCAATATCAATAGCGAAGGTGTGGGGAGTCTATCGCCAGACTTCTACTACGCTATGGTGACGATCCACGGTACCGTGTTGGTGTTTTTTGTTCTCACGGCAGGACTAAGTGGTACCTTTAGTAACTTCCTCATACCGCTTCAGATTGGTGCACGTGATATGGCTTCGCCATTTCTCAACATGTTGAGTTACTGGTTTTTCTTCCTTGCCAGTGTCGTGATGTTGTTGAGCCTCTTTCTCGAATCGGGGCCTTTCGCAGGAGGGTGGGTGGCCTATCCCCCCTTGAGCGCCTTGCCACAGGCAATGATGGGCTCAGGCATGGGCATGAACCTCTGGTTGATCAGTTTGGTATTCTTTGTCGTATCTGTACTCCTGGGGGGGCTTAATTACATCACTACTGTGATCAACCTCCGCACGAAGGGTATGAGTTTTTGGCGTCTGCCGCTGACGGTGTGGTCGTTTTTTATCACGGCCATTATTGGCTTGCTGTCTTTCCCCGTTCTGGTAGGCGGATTTATTTTGCTACTGTTGGATCGCCTCTTAGGCACGAGTTTTTACCTCAGCGACATCTTTATCGCAGGGGAAGCACTCCATCATGTGGGTGGTAGCCCTATCTTGTACCAACACCTGTTCTGGTTTTTAGGACACCCAGAAGTGTACATCATCATCCTACCCGCCATGGGTATCGTCTCTGAGGTGATGTCGACGCATGCGCGTCGTCCCATCTTTGGCTACAAGGCCATGGTGTATTCCATCATCGCGATTGGATTTTTATCCTTCCTCGTGTGGGCGCACCACATGTTTGTGTCGGGTATGGATCCCTTCCTGGCCAACTTTTTCATACTCTTTACGCTCATCATAGCAGTGCCCTCGGCTGTAAAGGTGTTCAACTGGATAACGACCCTCTATAAGGGTAACATCCATCTGACAGTGCCCATGCTCTTTGCCATCGGGTTTGTGTCGTTTTTTATCTCCGGTGGCTTGACGGGCTTGTATCTCGGCAATGCACCGATCGACATTCAGATGCACGATACGTATTTCGTCGTCGCACACTTTCACATCGTGATGGGTGTGGCTGCGTTCTTCGGCATGTTTGCTGGTGTCTATCACTGGTTTCCCAAGATGTTTGGTCGCTACATGAATCAGACCTTAGGTAAGATTCATTTCTGGCTGACTATCGTAGCGGCTTATATGGTATTCTGGCCTATGCACTATTTGGGCGTTGCGGGCGTACCTCGTCGTTACTACACCTTTGACAGCTTTGTCAACTTTTCCCAATTCGATACGCTCAATCAGATCATCACCATCTTTGCCTTGGTAGGCTTTACGGCGCAGCTGCTCTTTGCCTTTAACTTCTTCTACAGCATCTTTTACGGCAAAAAGGTCAGTGATCGCAATCCCTATCGTGCCAATACGCTTGAGTGGTCTGCTCCGACCAACCCGGGACATGGCAATTGGCCGGGCAAACTTCCCGTCGTACATCGCTGGCCCTACGATTTCCACAAAAATGGCTCGGACTATCGTCCGCAATACGTGCCTCTGGATCCCGATGAGCGCGATGTCCATTGAGTATGTGCAGATCAACAGTTAAGTGCATCGAGAGGTGGAGACGAAGTATTTAGCAATCGCTGAAAAAGCAAAGCCCGCTGTAAAGAGCTGGCATACGTGGCTGGCCGATTGGCAACAATTTGTCAAGCTGCGCCTCACTTCCATGGTGGTGTTGAGCAGCCTGATGGCCTATCTCATCGCCGCAGGTACGGTACGACTTTCCGAACTATGGCTGCTGGGGATCGGCGGTTTTTTTATCACTGCCGCTGCCAATGGCCTCAATGAAGTGCTCGAACGCGAGGAAGATGCTGCGATGAAGCGTACACGCCAGCGCCCCATGGCTGCCTACCGCTGGAGCCTGACCAACGGAATCCTCCTCAGCGGTATCATGCTCATCATCGGCATCGTCTGTCTGGGTATGCTCCATCCCTTAGTGTCTTTTTTGGGCTTTTTATCCCTGGTCTTGTACGTATTCATCTATACGCCCCTGAAGCACTATTCACCAGTGTCGTCAATAGTGGGCGCTGTGCCCGGCGCATTGCCCATGTTGATTGGGGCCGTGGCTGCCCAAAAGGAAGTGACATCCCTGGGTATGTTGCTTTTCGCTCTGCAGTTTTTGTGGCAATTTCCACACTTCCTCGCCATTGGCTACCTCGGCTACGAAGATTACAAGCGCGCGGGCTTCCGCAATGTACCCGAAAGAAATGGAGAAGTCGACCGCAATATTGGACTCCATGCAGCTATGTACACGTTTTTCATCCTGCCCATAATGGGGTTGCTCTATTATACACAGGTCATAGGTCTATGGGCATGGATTGCGGGTACGATTTTAACTATCCTTTATCTCTACTCTACATTGCATTTTCACCGGCATTTCAATAGGAAGACGGCTGTGTACATGATGTTGGCCTCCTACGTCTACTTACCAATGATCCTGATGATCTTATGGTTAGGCAAGATATAAAATATCGGGACGACTTTCGAGGTGCGCAGTTTCATCCACATGTGTTTCTCATGTGGTTGGGACTGGTGAGCATCGCGATGTTGTTCGCCGGCCTGATCAGTGCCTATATCGTGCGTCAGAGTGCAGGCAACTGGTTGGAATTTCCCCTGCCGGGTATATTCATCTACTCGACACTGACCATAGTGGTAAGCAGCGCGACTCTTGCGTGGGCCTATCGCAGCTACTTGCGAGGCTGGCAGCGAAGCTATCGCCAGGGGCTGTTCCTGACTTTTTTACTCGGCGTGGCCTTTCTCGTCATGCAATACCTCGGCTGGACAGCACTCTACCAGCGTGGGATAGGCATTTCCGGCAATCCCGCAGGCTCATTCCTCTACGTATTGACAGGATTGCATGCCCTCCATCTCATCGGCGGCCTCTTTGCTCTGGCTGTCATCGTCTATCAAGCGTGGTGGGGGCATGTGCAGATGTCACAACGGCAAGTCATCCGACTAAAAATCATATCGTACTACTGGCATTTCCTCATGATCCTTTGGATCATACTCTACGGCTTTTTGTATTTCACTCGATAAAAAAAGCATGCGAATATGGCATCAACAGCATCAACGATGACGTCGACAATGCCGATGACGGCTGAAGACAAATGGGGTGGGGGCAATGAGCCCATGCGAGCGAGCTACGGCAAGCTCATGATGTGGTTTTTCTTGCTCTCGGATGCCCTGACCTTTTCAGGGTTACTGCTCGCCTATGGCACTTTGCGCATGAGCAACGACGCTTGGCCTCTGCCAGACCACGTGTTTTCGAGCTTCCCGGGAGGCATCCACAATGCCCCGCTCATCTTCGTCACCTTGATGACGTTTATCCTCATTG
This sequence comes from Saprospiraceae bacterium, assembly GCA_026996805.1. GTDB lineage: Bacteria > Bacteroidota > Bacteroidia > Chitinophagales > Saprospiraceae > S141-43. Next base: position 31,475 of record JALWKB010000234.1, read on the forward strand.
TCAGCTCTGTGACGATGTTTAAAGCCGTCCAAGAGGGGCATCGCGAAAACAAAAACGGAGTGGCCTTCTGGCTTCTCCTCACCATCATAGGAGGTTTGACCTTCCTCGGATGTCAGGCATGGGAGTGGAATACCCTCATCAATAAAGAACACATGACCCTCACGACCAACCCCTTTGCTCGTCACACCGAAAATGGCGTCTACCTCGAAGGCGATGGTCGTCATATCAAAGCCGGCGATACCTTTAAAAAAGGCGATAGCTATACCCTCCACAAGCACAACGGCGAATGGGTGCGCCTCAAATACCGCAACG
>JALWKB010000235.1 GCA_026996805.1 Saprospiraceae bacterium
CGCGGCCACACCCAGTTGTCGGTATCTCCTCCAAACTTTCCGATCGATTCGGGCGGGGCAGCAACAAGGCGCACATCGCGAAAAGTCATCGTCACAATGGCCAAGTATTGAAGCCCGTGGAAAAATGCCTTGATTTGAACGTCTTCATGGGGCTCCAGAGGGATGTTGTCACGTGCCAGCTGCATGTTCTTTTGGATGAGCGAATTTTTGGTGCGCTCGTCCATATCGGGCATAACGCCTGATAGGACGATATCCGTCACATCGACGATGCGGCGAATAAAAGTCGCTGTGAGGCCTGGATTCGGCAATTCCTCCGTCATGCTTTGTGCCCAAAAGCCGTCTTTCAATCGATTGTTTTCGACAGTGGAGTGTGATTGTATAAAACTGTAGCCGCAGTGATGATTGGTAAGCAGCAGGCCATAGGGAGAGATGATGGACCCCGTACATCCACCGCCAAAGCGCACGATGGCATCTTTTAGACTTCCACTGTTGACGCTGTAGATTGCTTCGGCGGGAATTTTCAATCCCATTTGCTGCATTTCGGCCTCGTTGAGGGCTTTGAGCAAATGCGGAAGCCACATTCCCTCGATGGCATGAGCTGGTAAGTTCAAGATGGCGGCAAGCCCAATGAGGGCGTAATGACTACCGCGTTGGAGCATTCGGATAAAAGTGGTCATTCGATGTACCATTTTCGTTGCATTAAAATCACATCAAAGATACGACACAGCGCCGTACTGCAGATTGAGGTGGCTTTGCAGGATGAAAAGCGCATACAAAAAATGAGGGGAAGCGCGTGCGCGCTTCCCCTCTATGGAAGTAGGCTTGATTGACCAAAGAAGAGCTTACTTGATGAGAATCATCTTATGCGTACTGGTATAGTCTTTTGCATCGAGCTGGTAATAGATGCTTCCATCAGCTTGGAGATCGCGTGCGTGAATCATCACTTGATTGAAGCCTTCTTCACCATCGAGGAAGATGACCTTCAGCACTTTGCCACTCTCCTTGTAGAAGGTGAGCTTGACGGGCATGTCTTGCGGCAGCTCGAATGCAATTTCTGTCGATGTACTTACTGGGTTCGGCGTGTTTTGGTACAGATGGTAGCGCTTGGCGGTTGTGCCGTTGGTGTCTTTCCAGCGCAATTGTACTTGGTAGAGCCTATCATGGCTGTCGTACGCTTCGGATGGCGTCACGGCTGAGCCGATGTACAGCTCGGGTATGCCGTGGATATCGCGTTTTGCCTTAGCTACGATGTAGAAGAGTACTTGGTCATTGCTTACGCTTACGCCCTTAGCCGTGGGATCGTTCCAGCTTACAGTGGTGATGCCTCCTTCGTTGGAGAGGATGGCGTAATGGTCTGTGGTGATCGGCAATGCACCGGGTTGTAGACTTACGATCTCCAGTTGGTCGGGATCGTATTGGAAGGTAAACTGGAAGCCCATGATGTCATCGAAATTCTCACCATAGATGGGTATGCTCACTTCATCGCCAGCATTGGCTGTGACGGCTTCGGCGTAGAAGTTGAGCGTTGCCACTTCGCGCGTCTGCGATGATGTGGCGAGGTTGGGCTTGGCATCACCGGTGACGTCGCCAATCTTAATGCCAAAGAAGTCGGCATCCTTTTGAGCCTCGATGAGACTTTGGATATCCAGCGCTGTGGGATAATCCCACGGTTCGCGGATATTGTCAAAGGTCCAATCCTTGGGTAGGAAGACCCAGGAGGTCTGGTTCCAGCGGTCGAGGTTGCGTATTTTACCGAGTACCAGCGAGCGCAAAACCTGAATATCCCGGACGGAGATGTACTTGTCATTAGAGGCATCGGCGGCGATAAACTGCCATGCCTGGTTGAATGGCTTTCTGTCGAGTACGTGGTTGTGGATGGCGATGAGGTCTCGTGTGCTGACGCCGTTGAGCCACTTGTTATTCTTGAAGATGTCGATCTTCTCGGCTGTTTGCGGTATGCGCACATCAAATTCGCCATCGGCTTCGATGATGCGCACTACTTGATTTTGTGCGTCGAATAGTCGTACCAGATGGTTTTCGATGCGTTCGTCGGCGTAATTGGTGACGGTACCGTGGAGTATCGTCGAGCCCGTGTCGCACACACCCACGTTATCCTGGACGATGAGTACCACTTCGCAGAAATCGGTGTTGCCGGCCTCGTCTTCTACCCACACTTGCACGTTGAGTTGTACTTCGCCGACGGCATTGTGCGCGCGGAAGGTGTCGCAAGTGACGGTATAGCCGAGCATGTTGGGATCACCGTTGAAGTAGAACTTCAGGTTGGCTGTGTCGGTACAGTTGTCTGTACTCTTGAGGTCGAAGTCGTTGGCCCAAATGGTGACTTCGCCGCTGGCAGGCATGACGGCAGTGATGAGTCCTGTCTCGCAATTGGGCGTAGGAGCTTTGCAGTCTCTGACTTCGAAGACCATGGTGCAGACACCCACATTGCCGCAGCCGTCTTCTACAAACCACTGGATCATGTGCTCGCCTTCGGGATAGACACCGCTGGCGTTGGTCGGATCTTTTTCATTGTCCGCCCATGGGTTGTCAAAGTCTGCTGCTTCTTCGCCTGCTTTGGCCTTGCCGACATAGACGTCGTACGTGCCGTACTTGCCCGTGCCGTCGTTGAAGAGATCAATCTTATAATCGTATGTCAGGAGCGCATCCGGCGTACAGTCGTCGTTGGCAGATACCGTGAGGTTGATGTGGCCGATGCAGTATCGCTGGCCGTTGATGACGGTATCGGTATAGGTCAGTGGTTCACAATCTCCTGCCGAACACGTCACCTCAGGAGCATTTTGATCGCGGACGACGATGATCTGGCGGAAGTGCCATTCGCCTGGATGCGGATGCGAATAGCCGTATTGCAGATCTACATCGGGATCCCACTGGCACCAGTCGATGACGCGCCAGTCGCGGATGACCTTGAAGCAAGCATCCGGCACGACGTAAATGGTGTCGTCATCGTACTCAATGGCGATGTTGTTGCATTGGTCATCTACTCCGGGTACGAGCTCGGGCTTGCCGAGCAGCGGATTGGAGGGATCCAGGTCGGCGCCACATCCGTCGAGTTCGATCGTCTCGCGGCAGCCGTTGGGCCACTCGATGTCGTCTGTGGTAGACGTACAGTTGACGGGATCGATGTAGAACTGATCACATCCGACGACCCAGATGTTTTGCTGGTCGCGATAGGTCTGTCCGTTGAGGGTCACCTCGATGGTACGTGTGATGAGCCCCTGTCCACACTGCCTGTTGTCGGTCACGCGTATGACGGGCTGTACACCACAGGCACCGGTGACGAGGCCATCCCAGCCCCAGACGAGATCATAGCGCTGGTCGGGATGGGCATCGTTGTACAGATCAGAAGCGAATTGACATGCTAGGGTGGAGATCGCGGGAATGCCGAGGCTCGGCTGCCATGTCAGATAATGCGTCTGGATGTCTTCGCACCATCGCGGACAGACGATATCGGTGGTCTTGATCTTTTGACGCAGATTCTGGTCGGTTACGATACGACCAAACGTCGGGTTGTTGGGATCGGAGAGCGCCTCCTCGCTGTCGTCAAACCAGAAGCTACAGCTGACGACGACATCGTCGGGAGCGACCACAAGCGGTATGGATTTGTTTTGCACTTCTACTGTGACCATACAGTCGGTGAAGTGCCCCTTGAGGTCGCCTCGGTCCATGCGTGCAGGGCTTACAGGCCCAGGACCTGGATCGACGTCAAAGACGCGCACTACGACAGTGATGGTGTTGCCCACATCTTCGCAGCAGAAGCCGGTGTAATCGTCAAAGTACACCTGATTACCACTGCGTCGGATGTCGTCATCGCCGTTGGCTCCTCCGCAAGCGACGCGATTGTCACGCGTGCTGCCGTTTGGCGTGCCGAGGAGCTCTTCCATGCGGATGACCTTAAACCACACCGACTTACAGTTGTCGAATGATCCATCGTCAAATTCGCTCGCACTGACGCTGACAAATGCATTGTTGGAGCCCAGTGGCGTGGTGAGGCTCACAACCTTGTGTCCTTGACAGACCGGTACTGGCGGTATGTCGTCGACGACAGTGACTTTGACTTCGTGACGGGTGACGTTGTTGCATCCGTCTTCGGCTTCGATGATGACTGTGTGCATACCTTCTTCAAGACCGTAGACTACCCATTGTCCAGTGGGCAGCTGAGCAGCTGTACCCGTCCACGTCGATACGCGGTAGGTGATATCGGGGCAGCAGTTGTCCTCCAACCACGGTTCGGGTACAAGCCAGTAGCCAAAGCAGCTGTTGGAGCGCATGCCCACAGTGACTTCGTCGGGGAAGGTGATGGTCGGTCCCTTCTTGTCGAGTACGCGTATAACCTGGATGTGCTCACGCGGGTTGATACCCGGTATGAGCGGCAAGCACTTGTTGACGACTTTCCAGTGGCGATGGATTTCAAGTTCGCCACAGCAGCTCTCATATACTTCGTCTTCCCAACGGAAGGTGTAGTTACAATAGCGGTGGTTGTCGTAGATCGACTTGCCTCCAATGGTCGGCACGCCTGTACCTATCCACTTGGCATAGGGCGACGGAGCGTTGGGATCAGTGACGGGGAAGCCGCCGAAGCAACGTCGGCCTCGCGTGCGCACCCACTGCCAGTGCGAGGGATAGAACTCCGTAAACGGACTGGGATGACCGGCGTACGGACCCTCTTTGATGACATTCCACCCGAGCGCTCGCGGCACGCGGATACGACATCCACTTGCCTGATAGATCAGCGTATCGAGCAGATAGTCGTCTACGCATCCGATCGCACATCCCGTGTTGGGATCAATGGCATGCGGCGGGAAGTGCGGATTTTCGACACCCGGACGAATGAACTGCTGCCTTGGATCAATTTTGGCATCGAGTATGGAGTCGAAGCGCTCATCACACAACAAGGCCGGATTGGAGATATCGTCGAAATCGGGTGGAAAGACGATGTCATCGAGATCGAAGCTCTTGATATAGATGTATTGCGTACACGTATCGCTCTTGCCCGACTCATCGGTGACGATCCATTTGCGTTTGACGACGACGCGGAACGAATCGCAGCGATCGTTTTCGATGATGTCGTCGTGGTAGTTGAAGATCGGCGACCGCGCACAGGTCAGCAGTGTAGGTCTACCCGTTACTGAGGGATCAAAGGATTGCGCACACGGAATGACCGTGTCGGGCGGACAGGCAATTTCTGGAGCCAACTTGTCTTCGATGCACACGCAGCCCCAGCACGAGTTGCCTGTCTGCGGATCGGAAACCATGATGGTAAAACACTTGCCGACATCGTCGATATCAAATACGGCAGGCCGTGGCGGACTGGTCGTGTCGCCACATCCCTCCCGAGCGGTGATGACGTAGTCTTCGTAGCAACCATAATCGTCTCCTTCCAAAATCATGTCTGCCGTGACTACAGCTTCACAATTCGGATCTAAGCTTAATTGTATTCGATTGTTACATGCGAGATCGGTTGTGGATTGTGGGTAAGCATTGACTTGGATTGTATAGCTACAGCTGATAGTGTTACCCGCTGAATCGATTGCGATCGCAGTTATTGTGTGGGTACCTATTGGGAAAAACGTATCGTTTCCAGGTTCGTAGATGATAGTGTCAACGCCCCAGTTATCTAATGCTTCAATGATATAGCTCCAATGAATTCCACATTCTCCAGCTGCTGCTTGAAGGATAAAATCTCCTGGACAATTAGCTATAACGGGCTTTTGAGTATCTACTACTGTTACTGCAAAGGAACAACTTGATTGATTACCAGCAGCATCGGTAAGTATGTAAATGACATTGGTTGTACCGATTTCAAAAAATTCCGTAACGGTTGTACCTCCCTCAACTGGACCACTGCTGGGTACATTAATTGGATCATTCGATTGATACTCCACGAAAATATCTCCACGACAACAGTTGTCTTCTAAAATTGGATGAGTCCAAGTGAAGTAAGCACCCGGCTGATCGGGATCGTTGGCGATGACTGTGTCACCTTGGCTGTAGGGATCGATCTTCATGATTTGCAGCATCCAGTTGTTCAATACCGTCGGCCCTGCATTGGAGTCGCAGGTATTGTTGGCGATTTCGAGCGTCCAAGTGCCCTGCATATTCTCCAAGTAGAACGCCTTGAGGGCCTCTTGTGGCTGGATGATTTCCCCTCCGCCGTAGGGATTGCAGCTCGGCGAGGTAATGGACGAGGTGTCGTCAAAGCTGGCATCGAAGTCGTCATCGCCCGGCGCACATACACCGCTGAAGAGGATTACCTCCGTGCCGCTCGGACTGATGAGCTTGACCTCCAAGCCATTGACGTCATCCGAAGTGCCCTGTACATTGAGCACGTTGATGTCGCCGATCAAGCCGTTGGTCGGCACGTTGATCGTCGATACGTAGCAGTCACCCTGGTTGATGTCTACACCGAGATTGGTGGCTCCGTCGTAAATGGTCGTGTCGTATTCGACACAGGTGGGCACTTCGACATCCTGCACCACGATGATCATGGTACAGGAGTCCTTGCCGGGATCGGTACTCTGCAAGGTGAGCAATGCACCGTTGTCTGTCATGACGGGCAAGTTGGGATTGAGCGATCCCAGTGTAGCGGGATCACAGCTACTTGCCAAAGTCCAATCGCTCGGATCATTGTCGTCGATGATGCTGTGTCGGTAGTAGGAGCCGTAGCAATCCAGATTGGCCGATGTACCACTCCAATCATCGGCCTCGACTACGGCCGTCGTGCCAAGTCCCACGGGGTTCATGCCGTTGGTGGTGACTACATCGATGACATGATCGTAGAGGCTGAGGATGTACGTACGCGGCGTAGTATTGTCGACCTCTGGGCAGTTGAGCGAGAAGTAGAAGTTGGCCGGGTCGTTGGCACCCGTACCGACGTGTGCCACGATGGTTTGACCTACAGGCAGGATGAAGCTGATCGGCATCGTGGCAAGACAGGCCGTGCCCGTATCGTCGACGATTTCAAGCGTCAGGCAATTGATGTCAATAGCAGCCGGCCCGAAGTTGGTAATTTCAACATAGTCGCCCTTGGCGAGGTCGCCATCAAAGTAAGGCGGTACGGGATTGGTAGCTCCTACAGGGGCACCGAGTTCTTGCGTGACCTCCGTGATGAGGAGCAACGGTTGATCTTGTACGATATAGGTGAGCGTATCGGCGCCAACGGGGAAGAATTCACCCGATGCATCCTCGACGCCCTCTTTGATGATGGCTCCAGAACTGTCTTTGATCATGTAGAGTATGGAGAGGTTCGACGGACAGTTGTCCTCTGCGGTGGGCGTGAGTCCGTACACTTCCGCACCGCACTTATCGGGATCGTTGTCAAAGGTGTCGATGTCAAACGGACAGGTGATGGTGGGTACTTCCCAGTAATCGTTGACGATGACCTTGATACTGCAGGTATCGGCATTGCCACAGGCATCGACAGCTTCGAAGAGTAAGACCGTCGTTCCTACGGGGAAGCGGTCGCCTGTAGTCAATCCTGTCGTGTCGATTTGGCGGATGATCACCGTATCACTGCAGTAATCGACGGCCTGTGGTAATGGAAAGTTGACATATGCATCACAATGGCCTGTTTCCGCATTTTCCACAATGGGCAATGTCGGACAGTTGATAAATTGAGGTGGCATGGTATCGGTCGTGCCAAATCGGAAGGTGACGGAGTCGACGTTGCCGCATTCGTCCGTTGCATAAAATGTCACATCGATGTATTGGGTACCATTACAACCCAAGGTGAGGTTGGTATCCGCAAAATTGTTGGTCCAGGTTACTTGACTACAATTATCCGTAGCTGTTGCCCCCGCATTGGAGGTGAGCCAAATGGTAAATTCAACACTGCTAATCAGTGGATCTTTACAATCCAAGAGGAAATCACTACCCCCAGTGATGACAGGAGGCAAGGTGTCGCGCACCATGATGCGATAAGAGGAATCTCTCGTGTTGCCACAAGCATCGGTGGCTACCCACGTGCGCACGATGTCAAATTGATCATCACATCCCAATGGGACAATCGTCTCGTGGAAGGATACAGTGATGAGCTGGTTGCAGTTGTCCGTAGCAAAGACATCTGTCGGTACAGGTGGCAAATCTTCTTGACAGAGTACCGTTGTGTCCGCAGGTATATTGTGGAGCTCAGGTGGTATGGTGTCGCGTACGTGGATGGCGTAGCTCGCCGTGTCTGCGTTGCCACAGACGTCAAAGGCAATCCACTGGCGGATAAGTGTAAACTTGTCGTGACAGGAGTCGTTCGTCCTGCTTTCGCTGTAGACGAGGATGACATTGTTCCTGTCGCAGTTGTCCGTAGCCGTGACGGAAGGCAAAGGAGGAATGTCTTCCGAACATGCTACGGTGGTATCTCCCATGGGCACTCCCGATATGGTCGGCGGGATGGTATCTTCTTCGAAGACAAACTGCTGGATACATGTGGCACTGTTGCCCGAGGTGTCGGTGATGATGTACATGCGCTGTACGACCAGGGGCGAGTCAAACGTGCAGTGGCTCAGCCCGTTGGAAAAGTCGACGTAAGTGACGGTAAAGGTGTCCGAGCAGTTGTCGGTGACTGTACCGCCCAGTGCTATGAAATCGTCGATGGTAGTGGCACCTGCGGGCACGGTATCCCCGCACTGCAGCGTTTGGTCGGGCGGACAGGTCACCACGGGAGGTTCGTCGTCGACGACCGTCACTCTCCACAGACACATCACCATGTTGCCGGCCGAGTCGATCGCCGTGTACTTCAATTTGGTTGTACCGTGCATAAATTGACGAGTCATCACCCCGCCAAGGGGTAGATCAAACATCATCGTGATCGTGCCGTCCGGATCTTGTATCTCGAGATTGAGCGAGTCGATGTGGCAATTGTCCGTAGGTACGGGATGGTTCCAGGTGTAGGAGCCATTACAATCGCCGGTGCCATCGCTCGAGGTAGGTATGGTCACATCCAAGGGACAGACGATAAAGGGTGGCTCGTTGTCGTTGAGGGTGAGCTTGACATCACAGGTGTCGGTATTGCCCATTTGATCCTCGATAATGAGCTGTACGATGATGCTATCGCCGTGATGCGATCCAAACAGCAGTCCCGGTGAGGGTACTTGAGTGATGGTCAATACGCCACAGCTATCGCTAAAGGAGACAGCAGCTAAGTCGGGAATCTTGCCGTGGCACTGCCCCGGCTCGGTGTTGATCGTCATATCCGACGGACAGACAATCATCGGGGAAGTCGTGTCGACCAGGTGGATTGTTGCAGTACACCATGAGCAATTTCCCGAAGTGTCACAAGCCTGCAAGTAGACGGTAATTGGCCCGGGTAGGTCGGCATCGGTAAACATCAAGGTATCCACCAACGTGGTGGTATCTAAGCCTATCTTGAGTGTCAGCGAATCGCAGTTGTCGTAACTGAGGAATCCCACCTGCTCGGCGGTGACGAAGCCCTTACAGGTGTCGCCGACGGTGACATTGACATCGGTACACACGGCATGGGGGTGTTCGGTGTCGAGCACTTCGATGACAAACTTACACGTGTCAGAGACATTGCCCGAAGTGTCTTCCGCGACGTACCACACATGTGTAATGCCGACGGGGTAGAAGAGGTTGTACGCTTGACCCGGATGCCATGTCGCTCCTTCATCCAGAGAGTAGCGGTATGTCACGTTAAATCCGACGCAGTTGTCGACAGCCACAATTTGCGGCAGGTTGGGATAGACGCCGCACAGACCGGGATCATTGGCAAAGGTCAATGTGGAGTCGGGACAGTTGGAGATAATGGGCGGGTCGTTGTCAACGACGGTAATGGTAAAGGTACATTGCGACACGTTGCCCGCTGAGTCTGTGGCCGTCCAGGTGATGGTATGGGTGCCTACGACAAACGATGCACCGACGAGGGTATTGGTATGCGGTGCCAAGGGATAGTTGTGTGTCCACGTGACACCAGGACAGTTGTCACTCACCGTGGGATCGAGATACGTGCCCAGCACGACATGCCAGCAGAACGGAGCCGTGGTCGTCAACGTTTGATCCGGTGGGCAAACGATGAGCGGATCCTCATCGTCGACGATCGTGATATTAAACATACAGGTGATCGCGTTGCCCGTGGTGTCCCAGACGATATATTTTCCTACGGTTGTTCCTTTGGGCAAGCTCTGCGTGAAGGCAGCTCCCGGTGTGACATTGGGGAATTCGAGCACCATGTTGTCTGGAAGCATCAGCACGAGGTTCATGCTGTCTACGGCACAGTTGTCCGTCGGAATGGGGTGATTCCACGACGCTTCACCTTCGCAATCTCCTGTGCCGCCATCGCTGGTGTTAAAGGTCATATCAGCAGGACAAGTGACCTGCGGTGTTTCGTCATCGACCACGGTGACGGTCCATGTGCAGTTGGCGACATTGCCGGCATCATCAGTAGCCTGATAGGTCAAGGTACTGGTTCCGATGTCAAAGTCGTAATTCATCTGTGCACCAGGCGTCACTCCTACGAACACCACTGGAGCACCCATGGGAGGCGTGATGGTGAGATCAAGCTGTTGAATGTTGCAGTTGTCCATGGGCAAGGGATGCACCCATTCCAAGTTGCCCTGGCAGTCTCCCGTGCCTCCCATAGAGGTACCAATGGTCGTATTGGCAGGACAGGCAATGGTAGGAGCTTGAATGTCGTCAAGGGTTAGGGTAGTGATACAGGTATCCTTGTTGCCGTGCTTGTCTTCGACGATGATCTTTACATCGAAATTGTCGCCGTGCGAAGAGCCGAACAGCGTCCCTGCCGGCGGTTGTTGCTCTACTGTCAATGCGTCGCAGTTGTCCGTAATGGTGACCGTAATGTCAGGCACCTTGCCGTAGCACTGATTGTGTTCGGTCGGTATGGTCAATCCCGTAGGACAAGTAATCGTCGGATTGGAAGTATCACTCAGATACAACAGGGCTGCACAAGTGTCGCAGTTGCCATAGATATCGCAGACCCGCATGAAGATTTGGTGCGGGCCGGGAACATCGGCTACTGTAAAGGTGAGGGAGGTGGAGAAGGCCACCCCATCCCTCGATATCTCCGTAAAGGCCGTATCGCAGTTGTCATGGCTCAAAAATCCAAATTGATGCGCGTACACTGTCGCATCGCATCCATCGCTGACAATGGCATTGACATTGGTGCAATGTGCCTCGGGCCGCTGTGCATCAAAGACAGCTACGAAAAACTTACACGTATCGCTACCGTTGGCGTTCGTGCTGCGCACCCACACTTCGACGGTGTCGATGCCGAAAAACGACCCAGAGCCCGTACCGGGATTCCAGGTCATACCCATGTCGAGCGAGTGCTCGATCACTTCGTCGCCGCAAGGATTTTCAAACACTACAGTGTAATTGACGTACGCCCCGCAGAGGTCGACGTCGTTGGCTACTTTGATGGTGTCTGGACATGCTTCTATTTCTGGTGCAGCCGCACAGGGTATGCTGCAGGCTAAAGCGCGTTCGAAGATGTCATCCCATTGAGGATCGCTCGTCATACAGGTGGGACCGCCTTCCCAGTAATCCCAACCGACATAGATGATTTTACCAAAGCCGTAATCGACTTGATAAATGATCGAACGCAGCGGATCTCCGGGATAGGGATAGATATTCAAGGTGTTGGGTGGAGTAGAGATGGCCGTGAGCCAGCTGCTCCAGGTATTGGTGTGGGCGGTGATGGGATCGGCAGCCCCAGCAAGACACGAAGCCGCTAAGTTGGCCGCATCGGCCGGTATGCTCGTCCCATTGGTCAGAAAACCACCAAAGGCAAGGCTAAATCCAAACACGTCGTTGAGGAAGGCCTCCGTCCTGCCCACAGCCGAACCGTGGATGATCAACACCTTACCGCTGTTGACAAAGTTGATCAACGCATGCTTGGCCGCCCCATCGATCATGAGCTGCGATATCTCTTGCTCCGGGATGACCAATGCATCTTTGTCCATCAAGGCTGGAACCCACGTTCCTCCTGTCGTGCCCTGAAAGGTCGTCACCGTATGTCCTGCATTGGTGTAGTAGATGTACAGATTCCACGCCTCGTTGTTGCAGGTACCCGCAATGTCGACGTATGCCGGATCGTAAAAGAGTGCAATCTTGGATTGCCCCGTTGCGGATGTACTCGCTAGCACAAGGCTCAACAGCAAGGTCCACACTACATGCACACTGCCCTGCAGCCTCTTGTAGATGTCGTTCATGGGTTGTATGATTTTGTTCGTCTTTTTATACCTATATTTTTTCCCTTACTTTCAGGAAATCTTCTCTGAAAGCACAACCTGTACTCCTCCTCCCTCCTCCTATTCCAATCCTCCTGTAGCTTCCCTATCTTGATTCTAAATTGGTCCTTTTATACTTAGTCCGTCTTTGTCTGTTCACAACAATTTGCATGAAAAACGCACATGCATATTTCACTCGGCAAAGGTAGTAACATGTGTTTTATATCACCAAAAAAATACAACTGTTTTTTTAATTTTTTTGTTTGTAATTTGTAAAATATTGAAACTCAGAAAATAATGAGAGGCGTTTCGTCCTCGTTACTCCACACTTACGTATTAAAATTTGTCATTATATCGTATGAAATCGTGGTTCATACGTGGTTGAAGCCTACCACGCAGCCCCTCAACGGACCTCCCATCAACAAACATACGGCTTTTGACGTTAATGGTTTGTCTGAAATTCGGGTGTTATGGGACGAAGACGTGTGGCTATTAACGGATTTGGGCGAATTGGGCGATTGACACTGCGCCAACTGCTTGGCAAAAAAGATGTAGAAGTTGTCGCCATCAACGATTTAACGGACAACCACACCTTAGCGCATCTCTTCAAATACGACTCTGCACAAGGGCAATACGGTGGTGAGGTACGTGCCACCGATACTGAATTGTTTATCGACAGCCGAGCAATTCGCGCATTGTCCGAGCCCGATCCATCCCAGCTGCCTTGGAAGGAGCTACAGGTAGATCTCGTGCTGGAGTGTACGGGGCGGTTTCGCGACCGCGCCGGTGCATCCAAACACATAGAGGTGGGAGCCTCACAGGTGCTCATCTCAGCCCCAGCTAAATCGGACGATATACCCACCTTCGTCATGGGCGTCAACCACACGCAGATCGATCCAAACCAGCGCATTTTATCCAATGCCTCGTGTACGACCAACTGTCTTGCTCCTATCGTCAAGCTCCTCGACGAGCGCTTCGGTATCGAACGAGGGCACATGACGACCGTACACGCCTATACTGCTGACCAACGCCTCCAAGATGCACCGCATCGGGATTTGCGCCGAGCACGCGCTGCTGCCGTCAACATGATCCCCACTACTACGGGGGCTGCCAAAGCACTTGCTAAAGTCTATCCGCCTGCCAAAGGGAAAATCTCCGCCATGGCCGTACGAGTGCCCGTGATCACAGGGTCACTCATCGATCTGTCGGTGCTCCTTCAGCGCGATGCCACTGCTGAGGAAATCAACCAGCACGTCCAGCGTGCCGCACAGTCCGAACTTCGTGGCATCGTCCAATACACCGAAGCTCTGATCGTATCGGCCGATATTGTAGGAAATACCCACTCGGCCATCTTCGATGCCGGTCTAACCACAGTCCACGAGCGCTTTGCCCACATCGTCGCCTGGTACGACAACGAAGCGGGCTATGCCGCACGGCTGGCCGACATGGCCGAATACCTCTGCTCTTTACGGTGAAGCGGCCTTTTTAGTAGGCCGATGACGTATGGCTATGGTCGTCAGATGTAGGACGAGCTCTCGCAGCAACGCGCTCAACGGCATCTTCCAATTGTCTACCCCTTTGGCCTTTAAATCGTACCGATAGAGCAATCCGAACACCTCTCGCATCGCCGTAGGGGGAAATGCGCGCGCAGATTTGCTCAGTTTTTGGATCACAAACGCGGGCACACCAAGGGTTTTGCTGAGTACTTGGGGGCGATCGCCTTTTCGCTGATGCAGTATGCTGATCATTGTAAATTGGCGGTAGAGCAATGCCATAGTCTGAAAGTAAAACCCCGCATCGAGGGCATCGCGTTCGTCGTAATACTGTACGATGCGCAGAGCTTTGTGGATTTGTACGTTGCTGATGGCGTCGACCAACTCAAAGATGTTGAAGTGTCGGTCAATGCTGGTATAGGTATAGATTGCTTCGAGATCAATGCATTGGCCGCGTTCGACGTGGAGCATGATTTTATCCAGCTCCTGAACTATGGCTGCGAGTTCTTGTATATTGCCTTGCGTGATGAGTTGCAGTGCCTCCGATGAAATGGTGCGCCCTCGCCCTTGGATGTAATGCTCGAGCCACCGTCGAAGCTCGCCCTCGTTGAGTTTGGGTAGTGCGATGAGATAAGGAGTTTGAGCCAACCGCTTCCCCAGCTGGCTGCGCATATCCAGTTTCGATCGCTTGTACTGTATGACTAAAATCGTGCTCGCCACGGGTCTGTCGAGGTAGGGTAGGAGATCCTTCAAGGAAGTACACTCTTGAGCGTTGCGAAAGATGACGACGCGATACTCGGCCTGAAAGGGGTACTGCATCACATGGGCAAGGAGCGCATCAATGGTCGTCTCCGCCCCTTGAAGCACCGAAAGATTAAATGCGCGTTGGGCAGGGGGTAGCGCGTGGTCGACGATGAGATTTTCGAAATAGTCAAAGAAAAACCACTCCTCTCCGTAGAAGAAGTACAGCGGCTGCCATTGCTGCTGACGTATAGCATCGTGGAGACGTTGGATTTGGGCAAGAGCATCCGACATGGCCTATACCTTTTCGCCGTAAGCCAAGTCGCCGGCGTCGCCCAAGCCCGGCACGATGTAGGCCTTGGCTGTCAATTCTTCGTCGACGGCACCGACCCATATGCGTATCTTCGGATACAGGCGTCGGATGTGCTGTACACCGACAGTGCTGCCGATGACCGACACGAGGTGGATGGACTTTGGCGTACCGTATTCCAAAAGGCGTCGCACCACTTGCTCGATGGTGAGCCCTGTGGCCAGCATCGGATCGGCAATGATGACGACTTTGCCTTCTACGGATGGAAGAGTCGCGTATTCGAGCTTCACTTCAAACCCGCCGTCGATGGTATCGCGTCGATAGATGGCAAAAAATCCGTTTTCGGCCCGGTCAAATGCTGTGAGCAGGCCCGCATGGAGGGGTAGACCTGCCCGCAAGACGGCACACAGCACGATTTTATCCTCCAATACGCGCGCTTTGGCCACGCCCAGTGGCGTCTGCACCTCTTCATCGCGATAGTGGAGCGTCTTCGATATTTCATACCCCGCCAATAGACCAAATCGCTCCATATTGTGCCGAAAGCGAAAAGGTGAGGACTGAATGCCGACGTGCCGCATTTCATACAGGAGCTCTTGAAATAGGCTGTCTTTGCCCGATAAGAGTATCACATTTTCCATTCGCGCGTATATGTGTTCGTTTGTTCGGACAAAAATACGGTTTTCATATTAGCCCATACTCCCATGTATTTTGCGACACCACTCAAAAGCTGCCGTATAAAATTGCCAATATTTGGGATCTTCGCGCTGCCGTGCCAACACATCGGCATGCCACAGCACACTGACATGCCCACCAAATCGCGTGGCTTCTTCCACCAGGGATTCAAAGATCCACGAAATCTCCTCTACGGGCAGGGGGCGGTAGTATAGATAGGTGGCATCCATAAAGATGAGAGGTACAATGCGCAATGCAGTACGTCGCTCGAGCGAAAGGTCGTACCACCAAAAGGAGGAAGCTGAGGATGCGCGAAATCCCGAATGACTGGCGTATCCCATGGTGTAATCTACTTCAATACCGCGGTCTAACAACAGTTGATAGGTCTTTGGCAATTGCAATCGCAAATAGTGTTGGCGCGAATGTCTGATCACCTTGGCTAAAAGGCTTTCTAATCGGTATTTTTCTTCGGCAAGTGCGGCAGAGCTGACAGCAGCACCGTACGAGGGGTGCAGTCCGATCGGAAGATGGCTTGACCAATGCTTGAGTGCGCGATGAAATCGCTCATCGTCGACGAAGTGATTGCGATCGTAAGCGGTGCCGCCGCGCATCAAGACAAAGAGTCGCGTGCAGGGCGGTAGCTCCTCCAATCGACAGGGCAATGCAGTCTCAAACTCATACGGATCCTCACGGCGATAGAGATACTGCAAGCGCTTTTTAAACAACCATGTGTCCCCATGCCAAAGGTCGCGCCACGCAGCACCGATATGCTGCCACCACTTTAAGTGCCGAAAGGCCCAGGGAAAATCCATGTCCCATGTCCACTCGATGCGCGCCTTTGCGGGACGGTAAATAGATCTTATACCGCTTCGCTCCTCCAACCATCGCAAAAAGACAACAATCCATCGATCGACCAGTGCCCGATGAAGGAAGTCGTACTGCACCGCTGCCGACGCCTCTGGAGGAAATCGACCGTGATGGTCGTGTGGGCCATCGTAGACATATTCCTCATATCGCGAAAGAAGGGCAAAGATCAACGCAAACACATCAAAGGGAAAATCCCCTGACCCAGACGCCCATGGATAGGGGAGGCCTTCCTCCGATATGTCCCAAGCCACCGCCATTTCGATCTTCGCGCCATCCCGCAAATAGCCCGTACAGGGGAGCTTTACCGTACCACGTCGTCGGTGCGGTGTTTGCCGATACTCCAGTTCTACGACAGGCTCCTCGCCCTTCGAAGTGTCGTTGGAAAATCGAAGTGGCACCGACGACATTTGATTGATGTGCTCGACGACATAGCGCAAGCGATGCGACACTTCGTCGTCGACATGAAGGAGTATGCATTTTTTAGTACGGCGCGCCATGTCGAGCAATGCAATTCGATTGCAATGTACAAAATTAGGATGCGAATCCGTATCTTTTGATTACGAAGTGCAATGGAGTGTCCTTGCCTCATGGTCAACAGCGTAGAAGTTGAGATGTATTCTCCTTCAGCTGTTGTATGAAATTGCGGGCTCAATGAGCAGGCGAGGGCACTCCTCCCCAACACCAACAAAAAAAGGCGGGTACACACCCGCCTGTACACAAAAGTTGTTGATGAAGCGAAGGTTTTACCGCATGACAAAGCGCTCTTGCAGGTGCACGTCTGCGCTGCGCACTTCCATAATGTACACACCCGGTGCAAGCGATCGGGTAGAGACTGCAAGGTGATTAGAACCCGTTTTCAATGCGTAGTGGTCTCGTGCTACGACCTTGCCCGTAGCATTGCGAATCTGTACGTCCAACGATTGTGGTCGCTGTACTTCGACAGCTAAGTAGATTTCATCAAAGTCACGGGTGGCAAAGACAGACAAATCAGCAGTAGCGCGGTGGTCTTCGACGAAATATCCTGCACTCTGGCGAAGGGGTAGCTCATACTCCACCTCTGCACCGAAGAGATTGCGCTCTAAAGGCAAGTAGTTGGCTACATCTTCCACGTCCTCGTCACTAGTGGATGGTGTTGGCCGCTCAGAGTCAAAGACCGGCGTCGGTATCTCCAGATCGGAGCCATGCCAGCTGCTTTGCTCCTGGAACGTCCATTGCGCGCGAAGGGCTGTGTTGCCACTTGCGAGGAGCACTACCAAACCGAAGATTTTAACTGTTGTCTTCATTGCAATTGATTTTGATGGTTACCTGTCTATGGTGATGCAAAAACCGTACCACATATTAAAATTTTTTTTAATATGTTGAGTTGGACAGTATAAAATAGTGGTGGTGGGGCTTGGCAGGACTGCCAATTTCCCTGCATCTTTGCATGTGTGTTGGGCCAGTACAGCGTTTAAATAGTAAAGAAAGGGCAAGAGACATGGAAGGCATGGACGATTTCATACAGATATTTGTCACGGGAGGCACTTTTGACAAGGAGTACGACTATTTAAAGGGGCGGTTGTACTTTCGTAATACGCATGTGCCCGAGATGTTGGAGCGGGCGCGCTGTCGTCTTCCCATTGATGTGAAGATGTTGATGATGGTTGATAGTTTGGAGATGACGGAGGAAGACCGAGCTATTATCGTACACAATTGCAAGCGGGTATCGACCAATCGGATTGTCATCACGCACGGTACTGATACGATGGTGGAGACGGCCAAGACCTTGGCGCGCGCCGACATTGAGGGCAAGACCATTGTGATTACGGGTGCGCTTGTGCCCTATGCCTTTCACTCTTCCGATGGATTTTTCAATTTGGGCAATGCCTTGGCGTTTGTACAGACCTTAGCGCCGGGCGTGTACATAGCCATGCACGGCATTGCCTTTAAGTGGAACGAGGTTAGGAAAAATCCCAAGACGGGCTTTTTTGAGAAGATTGAGCCGGCGGATGTGTATCCCGGTGCTTCCAGCAATTGATGTGCTGCGGTTTTAACTCACCACGATGCCGAGCTCATCGGCAATTTGCTTGCGCAGGGCGATGAGGCGTTCGTGGACGGCAATCTTCGTGCGCAGTTCGTCGAGCTGTTGACCTTGTTGTTCGAGCTGTTCGATTTCCTTCTGGTTGTCGGCGAGCATGCGATTGATCTTGGCCAGCTTGAGGTTGAGTACGGCCTTTCGGGCAATGTCCCGATACAGGGCATTTCCGCGCTTGGCCTGCTCGCTGTAAATCATGTATTTCGTCTCCCAATTGGGGCTGTATTCGTAGGGAGAGACCGATAGTTCTATGGCCAAGCTGCGGATGGCTTCGTCGGAGTGTTGTAAATAGTGTTCCAGGGTGGGGGGCGTAGAGCTTTCCACTAATTGATACGCTTCGTGGATGATCTTTTGGAAGAGAGGAGTCTCCAGTTTGTCGCGAATATCTCGGATATTTTTGAGTATGAAATCGTAGATGTAGATGTCGTTTTCTTCGTCGTACGGTATGTGGCCGTACCGCATGAGCACTTCGACGAGGGCGCGTTCTTTGTAGTAGTCCGTCTTGATGTCCAATGGCTGAGGCACTGCCATCCACGGGTCCCCTTTGACGACATCATCGTCGTCGCCGATGCGCTGGAGATGTGCCCGCTTGGCCATGCGTCTCAAGATGCCGTTGAGGGTGTGTACGATGACGCTTTCCTCCATGTCAAAGATGCGCGCACACTCCTGGATGTACATATGCCTGCGTACAATATCGGATACATAGGCCAGCGACTGGACGACATCTTTGAGCGCGTTGGTCTTTATCAGGGGGTTGTTGGCGGCTCCTTTGAGCAGGATGCGCGCTTTAAAGGGGAGGAAGTCTTCCGTATGCGCTTGGATGTAGTGTTCAAACGCTTCGATGCCGCGGTTGCGTAAGTAGCTGTCGGGATCTTCGCCTTCGGGTAGGAGGACGACTTGTGGGTGGAGATTTTGGCTGAGTAGGATATCGATGGCGCGGAGCGCTGCGCGAATGCCGGCCTCATCGGCATCGAGCATGAGCACGACGCGATCCGTATGTCGTCTCAGCAAGCGGGCGTGCTCTTCGGTGATGGCTGTACCCGATGCAGCTACCACATGGGTCAGACCATATTGATGGAGGATGAGCACATCCATATAGCCCTCGACGACGATACAGTGTTCGCGCTGTCGTATGGCGCGCCGAGCTTTGTCCAGACCGTAGAGATATGCGCTTTTGCGATAGATGGGGGATTCGGGAGTGTTGATGTACTTCGGCCCTTTTGCGCTAGCACTAAGAGTACGCCCTGCAAAGCCGATGACACGACCGGAGGGGTTGTGCAAAGGAAAAATCAGCCGATTGCGAAAAAAGTCACCACCCGCCTGTGTCATCAGACCTGCTTGTCGTAGCGCGTCGACCTGGTATCCCATCGACAGCAGGTAGTTCGTCAACCCCTTAGGGTCATCGCCCGCGTATCCCAGACCAAAGTCTTCGATGGTGTCTTTGCGAATCCCGCGCTGGCGCAAATAGGGAAGGACCACGGATTTGCCCATGTCTGAGTCGAGCTGTTGTACGTAGTAGTCGCGCGCTGCCTGAAAGAGCAAGTAGAGGCGTTCGCGCTCGTCCTGGGCGCGTTGGGCATCTTCATCGGTAGTGCCGCCCTCTTCTTCGACGGCAATGCCGTAGCGCCTGGCCAAGAGGCGAACGGCCTCGCTAAAGCTGAGTTGCTCATGCTCCATGAGAAACTGGATGACGCCACCCGCTCTTCCACATCCAAAACACTTATAGATGCCCTTGGTCGGACTGACGACGAAGGAAGGCGTTTTTTCGTTGTGGAACGGGCAGAGCGCTACGTAGTTGGATCCGCGGCGCTTTAACCGCACGTAGTCGCCAATGACCTCCTCAATGGCCGCCGCTTGCAACACCTCATCGATCGTCTTGCGACTAATGCGCCCCATTCCATGTACTTTACCCTATAACAAACGCACAACGCTGCAGTGTTCGCTCACAAACCACTGCTACGCACTTTACATCACATCTCTTGTTCATGCATTCTTGCCTTTTCGGTCGTTGTTATCGAGGCTATCGACATCATGAATTGCCGCCATAGGTGCATCGTCGATGTGATTTTTGCGTTGAAGCTAAAAAAATTCGATATTTTTTCTGAAATTGCCCTAAATACAACACATTGATTAACAGGCACATATAAAAACCAAAAATTTAATACTTGTTTAAATCAACTAAAAAATTGTTACAGATGCAATATAGTATGCAAAATGGTCGTATATTTGCAGTGGAATTGATAGTCGTAGGGTAGATAACGACATTCAAGGATTGAAATTGCTACAAAGGTAAGCATAAAGATTTAGGGTGTTCTCATAGTGTGTTCAGCCCCATTGCCCCTCCCAAGGGCGATGGGGGTTTTTTTTATTATTAGGTCGCACTTTGGGTTATTCTTTCATGGCAATTCCTGCGTTTTGTTGGAGAAGTTGACGGGCATTTTCCACGGCTACGGACGTTTGTTGGTCTCCACCAAGCATGACGGCGAGCTCGCGGATGCGTTGTGAGGTATTGAGTTTTTGTAGCGTTGTGTAGGTGCGTGTGTCTGAACTGTGTTTTTGTACCAGCCAATGGTGTTGGGCATAGCTTGCGATGAGGGGTGAATGCGTGATGAGGATGACCTGATGCCGCTTAGCAATGTGTTGGAGCAGTTGTCCCATCTTTTGTGCCACGGCACCGGAGATGCCGGTGTCGATTTCATCTAAGAGGAGCGTCGTGTGCGGTGAAGCTGAGGCCATGGTGGCTTTGATGGCCAGGTTGATGCGGGAGAGTTCGCCCCCAGAGCTCACTTCTTTCAGCGGTCGCGGTGGGAGGCCGGGGTTGGCGGTGAAGAGCATTTCGATGCGCTCGTATCCGTAGGGGCCCAGCTCTTCGGAGGCATGCCATTCAAACTCGACGCGGGCATGTGGCATGCCGAGTTGGTGGAGTAACTCGTTGAGGCGATGGCTCGCATCGGACAGAGCTGCCCGGCGCTTTTCCGACAGGGATTGGGCCAAGGCATGCAATTGGTCGTGCAGTTGTTGAAGGCGAGCCTGAGCTTCCCGATAGTCGTGATCTTCGCGGTGCAGGGCATCGAGCTGTTGTTGGAGTCGCTGGTAGGTCTGCAATAAGTCGGCGATGGAAGGGACTTGGTGTTTGAGTAAGAGCTTTTGGATCTGGTCGTATCGCTGGCGCCATTGCTCCAATTGATGTGGGTCGTAGTCGATGTCGTCGGCCCAATCGGCAAGGGTCTGATAGACATCTTCTATGTCGAGGAGCAGAGACTCCCATCGTCGGAGGAGATCGTTCCATTCCCTCTTTAGCGATGCGTATTGCGCGAAGGTCTGAAAGTGTTGGCGGAGCAGGTGGATGAGGGCGTGTTCGGATTCGTAGCCCTCATAGACGATTTGCTGAAAGTCGCGCTGGATGCTCTGGGTGCGCTCGGCCAGTCGGAGTTTTTCTTCGAGTGTTTCGTCTTCGTCGGGGTCGATATGGAGGTTTTCGATTTCACGGCATTGGAAGTCGAGTAGCTCGGTGAGGCGTCGGTGTTCGTCGCGTTGTTGGAGGAGCTGCTCCACGCGACGCTGGAGGGATCGGTATTCGGCATAGAGCTCTTTGTAGCTGGCATAGCGCTCCGTCGTGCCCGCTACGAAGTCAATGTAGTGCATTTGGTGTGCGGCTTGAAAGATGTGGAGGGCGTGGTGCTGTCGGTGTATTTCGATGAGGGGAGCGCTGAGCGCTTTGAGCGTCTGGAGTGGTACGGGGTGATCGTTGACATAGGCGCGGGAGCTACCGGTGGGGAGAATTTCCCTGCGGAGGAGCAATTCGTCGTTGTCCCATTGAAGGCCTTCCTGTTTGAGGACCTGTTGGATGCTTTCGGGGTAGTGGACGAAGCTGGCTTCGACGATGCACTTTTTGTCTGTGTGGAGCAGTAATTTGCGATCGGTGCGCTGTCCTGTTAGGAGGTTGAGTGCGCCTACGATGATCGATTTACCCGCTCCGGTCTCCCCTGTGATGACGTGAAAGCCCTCATCGAGCGTGAGCTCGAGCTCGTCGATGATGGCGTAGTTTTTTATGTACAGGTATTGGAGCATGGACTCAGCGATCTGGATTTTGGGCTCGGGATTTTTGCAGCCACTGTTGAATTTGCTGTTGGAATTGGCGCAGATTGTCGGCGCGTGGATTGTGTTGTAAGCCACGCCGAAGGCTTTCGAGAGCTTTGCTTGGATTGTTTAGGCGCAGGTAACTATTAGCCATTTCATACCACAAATCAGGTTGGTTGGGCTTTTGCTGTAGGAGCCATTCCAGGTCGCGAATCTGGTCGTGGTATCGCTCTTGATACAGGTAGATGATGGAGCGGTTGAAGCGGGCGTTGTAATTGTCGGGGTCGAGGGAGAGGCCTTTTTCGATGGCTTCGAGTCCCTTGTCGTACCTGCCGGCTTTGGCATAGGAGGCGCCGAGGTTGACGTGAAAGTCGGCCCGGTCGGGCATCAATTGGATGGCCTTTTCGTAGTCTCGAATGGCCTTTTCGACATCTCCTTTTATGAAATAGAGCTTCGCCCTGCTGTTGTACATCTCGGCGTCGTCTTTCAGGCGCAGTCCCCTGGAGTAGATTTCGAGGGCTTTGTCGTGCATGCCACGATCGCGGTAATAGTTGCCGAGATTGCGATGGGGCGTCATCGTGTTGGGATAGCGGTCGAGCACGTGCGTGAAGAGCGTGACGGTATTGCTCCACACTGGCAGATACCGATACGCCGTGACCCAGAGCGCAACGACCCAAAGTGCGGTCGCTCCGAGCAGAAAAGGACGGAAGCGAGTCCCCTTCGTAAGGCGAAAGACCCCTTCTGCAAGGACAAAACCCAGTCCGATATACGGAATATAGCTAAAGCGGTCGGCCAAATATCCCTGACCCGCTCCGAGGAGTTGGAGTAAGAACATGATGTTGACAAAAAACCAAAGCCCGCCAAAGACCACCCACCGCAGACCGTGACGGTGTGCGCGATAAAGTCCGTAAAAAAAACCCACTGTCACAATAGGTGATAGGTAGTGCATCCAGTTGAGCGAAGCAGGATAAGGATAGAGCGGACTCAACGGATAGGGCACCATGAACTTATAAAGATAGGTGGCCAGCGAGTAGTTGGCGAAGAAAAACCGCTCGATGAGACCGAAACGCTCGTTGGTATCGAGCGAACCCTGTTGGGCCAAAAAATAAATGCCGAGCAGGCCAAAAGCCAAGGATAGAAGGAAATACGGCCATTTTTCGATGACTGCTCGTAGCAAGTTTTTATACCCCTTGAAATAATCGACCATTACCAGCGTCAGGGGCAGGGTGACGGTCTGGATCTTCGCAAATAGACCGAGCACAAAGCTCCCAAGGGATGTCCAGTAATACAGCGTTGCTCTGCGAGGCAGGTTGCGATAATATAGGTAGGCAAGGGTGCTGAGCAGGAAAAACAGACCGAACAAGACATCTTTGCGCTCGGTTGCCCATGCCACGCTCTCGACGTGTAGCGGATGGATTCCAAAGAGGAGGGCGGTCAGCCATGCGCTCTGCCAGGAGCTGCTGAGGTACAAAAACACGAAAAAAACCAGTGTCGTGTTGATGAGGTGTAAAATCAGATTGGTGGTGTGGACGACGGCACTAAATCGCCGCAGGTATTCGTCGTCCGTCTCGCCCGGGCGATGCGGCACAAATAGATGACGTTCGATAGCAAAGCTCCAATTGGACAGCGGATTGTAGTTGCCAATCACGGGCGTGGTAAAGATTGCCCGCGTCGTGCGGGCGCTCAGGGGTGCCATGACGGCTTCGTTTTCAAAGATGTTTTTGTCGTCGTCCCAATAGACAAATTCGTATTGGCGTATGGGGTAGTATAGTGCGAGTACAGCAATCCAAAGACTGCCGAGCGATAGCCATAGGACCCTCTTGCTGACTCTGGGCGTTTGCTTCACTGTAGCTACCGCTGCTCGCCGCTCGATTTTTTTACGCGCCTTTTTGCCCATCGATGATGCGGTACGATTGCAAAGATAGGGGAAAATCGCGCAAGATTTCATTGTCCATCGTCGCGGTAGTACGATTTCATACTATGAAAGACAGCAAAGCTTCGTGTATAAGCAAGGTGACCCCATTGTTGGGCTTTAGGTATGCTTTTTTTAGGAGAATCAGAAAGCTCGCAATGCGGATTTAACTGTCGGAATCGCTGTAACGGGCTTTGATCTCGGGGTGGATGTCGGCGATGCGGATGAGGATGGCCGATTCTTCGACGTCGCCGAAGTCGGGATTTTTGGCTGTGCCGAACATCTTCATGGTAGGGGAGAGGTTCATGTAGATGTTGAACAGCGGCGGTATGATCTCGCCTTTACTGCGGATGAGTTTGTTGAGCTTGCGGAAGGCCTCTTTGTAGTTCATATGTATGAAATGGTGGGAGTAGTCGCGAAAGGGTTGCGGCTCGATAGGCTGGACGAGTGCTTCGCGATCGGGGAAGAAATGATGGAGAAAGGACAGCAGAATGTCGCGTGCTTCGGGGTGGTACTGTGGGTAGAGTGTGACCTTGCCGAAGAAGTATTCGGTCTTGGGGTAGATTTTGAGTAGGCTGCCCAGGCCTTCCCAGAGGTTGTCGAGTGCGTAGAGCCCCTGCTTGTAATTTTTGGACAGCTGGTATTCGGGTCGTATCCACGAGCGGCCGAGCTCGATGGTGGTGGGGAGGTATTCGTCGATAAACTTTTGTGCGAATTTGAAATAGTGTTGCGTCGAGAGGGGCGGCGGGTTGTGGTGTATTTTTGACAGTATTTTAGAGCAGTGTATAAAACGGTAGCCGCCGATGATTTCGCGGGTTTGCGGATTGTAGACGATGAGCTGGTCGTAGCAGTCTTCGGCGGTGTCGTACTGGTCGATATCGAGCTCTTTGCCCGTCCCGCCTCCTGCGGAGGAGAAGCTGATTTCGCGCAGGCGGCCGATCTCTTCCATGGTGCGCGGGGCATTGTGATGGTTGATGATGTAGATTTCGTTGCCACCGCGGCTGGTCGAGCGGATCCATCGGTCTTTGGTGAGTTCTTTATAGAAGGGTTTAGTTTGTATGGCCATAGGGACACGCTGTGCAATGTGCAAATTTAAGGTTTCTCACGATTTCAAGGTATAGATGTAATGGCGCATCCACTCGGCCCAAGCGCGATCGCTTTTGGAGTCGTCGAAATGGTGCCATGGCAAAGGTTTGCCGAAGACGATGTGGATATGCGTGTTGTTGAGGCGGTATTGTTCGTCGACCAGATAGAAGAGCTCGAGATTGGCGCGAATGCCGAGCTTTTGTCGCCATTGGTGTATGCGGTAGAATCGTTTGGACAGGGGAGGAGCCTGGATGAGGGTTGGAATGACGGGTTTGCGGAAGCGCTTGGCCTGGGTTACGAAGGTCTTTCGCCACGGTAGGTCGCGTATTTGCCCACGGGCATCTTTGCGACTAACCAGCCCGGCGGGAAAGATGACAATGAGCTTGTCGGAGGCGAAGAAATCGTGGAGGCTGCGCAGTTCAGATGCCGAGCTCTTTCCGAGGGTGTTGACACCTCGAAAGATGGGGCGCATTTGAGGCAGGTGAAGCAACACATCGTTGACCAAAAAGACGAAATCCCTTCGACGCTTGGCGAGTTCGTGCACCAAAGCAAGGGCGTCGATGCCTCCTAAGGGGTGATTGGCCACGAGTATTGCGCCACCCGTTGGGGGTATGTGCTCCAGTCCTTCCGAAGTGACGTTGATGTGGAATTTTTCGCCCAACACGTAACGGGCGTATTCGATGGGATCGAGATGGCCGTACTGTTGCACTTCGCGGTTGATATCGTCTTGGTGGACGATGCGCTTGATGTAGTTGAGCACGAAGCGCGGCATCCACTTGAGAAGGCGTGGATTTTTGGAGGCGATGACCTTTTCGACGTCGATGAGTTTTTTGGTGGTCGGTTGCGTTTGTGTAGCCATGGCGGATGTGCGATTTTATCCCTGTTTTTTGACGAGGTCTTGGATACTGCCTATGGAGCTGATGAGCGAAGAGACTTCGTAGGGCAGGTAGATGATTTTATTGTTTTGACCTTGGCTCATTTGTTGGAGTGCTTCGACGTATTTGATGGCGATGAGGTAATGGGTGGAGAGGGTGGGGTCTTGGGATTGCACGGCCTGAGCGATGTATTGAAGTGCTTGTGCTTCGGCTTGGGCGACGATTTTACGGGCTTTGGCTTCGCCTTCGGCTTTGAGAATTTCGGCATCTTTGAGTCCTTCGGCCTTGGTGATAGCTGCGATTTTGACGCCTTCGGCTTCGAGGATTTGGGCGCGTTTGCGACCTTCTGCTTCGATGATTTGCGCGCGCTTGTCGCGTTCGGCGCGCATCTGTTTTTCCATGGCGCTGCGGATATCTTCGGGCGGGTTGATGTCCTGCAGTTCGACGCGGTTGACCTTGACGCCCCACTTATTGGTCGCGTCGTCGAGGATCTCGCGCAGGCGGGCGTTGATGATGTCGCGCGAGCTGAGTATGTCGTCGAGGTCCATCTCGCCGATGACGTTGCGCAGGGTGGTCTGGGTGAGTTTTTCAATGGCGTTGGGAAGGTTGTCGATTTCGTAGACGGCTTTGACGGGATCGGTGACCTGGAAGTAGACGAGCGCATTGATTTCGGTCACGACATTGTCGCGCGTGATGACGTTTTGCTTGGGGAAGTCGTATACGGTTTCGCGCAAGTCGATGCGGTCGCGCATGCGCGTGACGGCGACTTTGCGGCCGTTGGGCAGCGAGCGTATTTCGCGCCAGCGCACTTTGCGCGGGGCATCCAATATGGGGATGATGATGTTCAAGCCCGCGTAGAGCGTGCGATGGTACTTGCCCAGACGCTCAATAATCATGGCCTCCGATTGCTGGATGATTTTTATGCCCTTGATGACGATAAAGAGCGCCAGCGCCAGTAGGGCATAGGCAATGAGGAGGCCTCCAGATATCCACAAGATCAAAAATATCATAGCTGTTGGGATTTTGGTTTGGTTACGTAGAGCGTATTGCCCTCGATCCTCTCGATGCGGACGATATCTCCTTTGCGGACCTGTCCTGCAGCGGGATCCATGAGAAGGGCTAACCAGATGACGCCGTCGATTTCGACCCTGCCTTTCCCAGTATTTGGATCGAAAGTGTGAGTGACTTTAGCTGTGCGCCCGATCATGGCATCGACATTGGTCTTTACTGCATCGGCGTTTTTGAGTGCCTTGAGTACCAGGGGGCGCAAGAAGACTAAGCTCAACAAGGTGCCTATCGAAAAAGAGCTGAGCTGGTAGATCCAATCACCGATATAGACCGAAAGGAGCGCCGTGAGAAATGCCCCAAGAGCAAGACTACCCAAGACAAAGCCCGGCACGATCGTTTCGAGTGCCAAGAGGAAGATAGCTAAGGCTAACCATGCCTGCCACGCTTCAATCACCTCATCGCGTTTTTGCCTCTATTATAACAATAAGTGGCGAATCCGATATTTTGTTTGTGCCGAGATGTCTATATATAAATAAATGTGTGTACTCCATCCACGTCAAGATGGAGCGGGACTTCAGTCTAATAGCTCCTCATAGAAGGTTTCGACGTGAAAAGGGATGTAAGAAAAGCTAAAGGTTTTATCGCAGTTATCTACTTCCGATGGCGTGGTATGGGCGAAACCACTGCCTTTCGACTGCGCGAATGAGTCCTACAGTGGCGAAAATTGATACAAAAAAATTTCTACTTGCTTGTTGCAGTATCAAAAGAAATGTATATCTTTGCATTGAAATCAGTAAATCAAAAAACACTCAGCCATGAAAAGAACACTTTGTCAGGATCACGTCAGGATCACGTCAGGATCACGTCAGGATCACGTCAGGATCACGTCAGGATCACGTCAGGATCACGTCAGGATCACGTCAGGATCACGTCAGGATCACGTCAGGATCACGTCAGGATCACGTCAGGATCACGTCTTTTAAAGAACGGAGGTTTCCTCGGGTTAATGCTGTTGTGCATGACGGTGCTATGGGGCTGTCAGGAAGAGCGCAATGTCGATGAAAGCGCGCATTATGAAGGTTTTATTCCGTCTGCAATTGAACAATCGAAGAGCACAAACGTCCAAAACGCTGCACTTGAAGAGCTAATACCGACACCCTTACTGGACGCCTCCCAATCGAAGGTAAATCCAACACCCGACGCAAGTGTAGTCAACGAGTGTTTTGAAGAGTATGGACCTGATTATTGTGCAGAAGTTAATTTAAAAAAGACGTTCGTCGTGCGTACAAATGGTTGCCCCGTGAAAGTTACTGCGACGTATGACATGTGTTGGATAGATCCAGC
This sequence comes from Saprospiraceae bacterium, assembly GCA_026996805.1. GTDB lineage: Bacteria > Bacteroidota > Bacteroidia > Chitinophagales > Saprospiraceae > S141-43. The sequence goes on from JALWKB010000235.1 coordinate 28,675, forward strand.
TAAGAAAAATTTTGTCTTTGTCGTAAAGGAATATGATGTGGCCCCTATACATGTTGACAATAGCAATCCAGAGTGTGTAGATTTTATTAATACACTTATTCAGCACCTAATCAAGTGGTATATTTATAAAGATGAACTAAGTAGGATCATCATTGATAACCTCATTCGCGATGCCATATTGGAAGTGGAATTGAACTGGGATTCAGCGTTCATAGAATGGTTTTGGAGCAATAGTCCACCGCCGCACTGTCAGGGGCCCAATCACGATGCCAATACGGTCATAGAGTACTATAATGGCTTTTGTGGTCAGTGGTGTTTAGGTTACGAGGAAAATGAAAACGGCGAGATCATCAAGATCATTCCGGTAAAGTTAAAGTGCGGAAGGCTCTGTTGTGTGCGTCGATCGACTTTTTGTAAAGATGTGCATACAGATGAAATGGTGCGCGAAACGACCATTGAGAATTTGGAAGATTGTACCTATGAGGAGCCGGATCCCTATCCCGGATGTTACTTCCTCGGTGAATGCATAGAGTCTTGCGATCATTAAGCGCACAAAGAGGTAAAATATGGAAAAATTTAGAGGCATCACAGCATCATTATTGCTCCAGCGGAAAGTCATCATGATGCTTGGTCTGCTCTACGGCACGCATGTCCCTGCCACAGCCCAAGACGCTGAGGTCGTGTACTACGAGCCGGTGGAGTTTGTCGGCAAGTACAAGCCGCGATGGTGGAGCGTGGTCATCGACAGCTCCTTGTTCGGTTATAAGGTCAAGGACAATTTTATTCACAATGGAACGAGGCATGTATTTATCCAAAGTTTTTACTATTTATCACCCGGACCATTGCGCAGGCTGATGGTCGAGCACGAGGGTTATCTCTATACGGTTTTTATGACATACGTCGAGTTGTATCCCGACGGCTATTTGCTGGAAAAGCGGGATATGGCGACGGGAGAGGTCGTGTGGCAGGCGAAGTACGACGCTCGATATGGCAAGTACTTTGAGCTGCCCATTCGTATCTTCATCCATGACGGAGCGCTTCACCTCGCCTGCATCCGAGGGACCGATACGACCGATTTAGAATTATTATATGTTTTTTTTCGCGGAAAACCCGCCGTGTGGTCGTTGCGCAGTTTCGATTTGGAGACGGGGAAGCTGCTGTGCCATCACTATCCGGAAAAACCTACCTATACGCTGTGGAGCGATCACGTCCGTACTGCTCTGTATTCGATTTTTTACTCCCGCAGGGAAGGCAGATACATTGCAGTACACCGCGCGTACGATACGATCAGGAGTGGTATCAGTAAGGGGGAGTATTACAGCATCTGTCGGCTGACGCGGTCGATGGACATCTACCACTGCGATACGCTGTACCTTCCTTTTGTGGATACCTTTGGGCTAAATGTCTTACACGATATCAAGGAGGTGGAAAGCGGATATGTTGGGGTGGATGTAAAGGTATTTTATCGTCAAGGGAAAACGCAAGCGCAGGGGGTGATGTGGCTCTTCGACGAGAGTTTTGAGCTGAAGCGGGAAATTGACCTCAGTGAACACTTACGAGGCTATACGGTCTCCCCAAATTTTGAAAAGGGTAGGGCCTCCAATTTTTATGAGGGCAGCATTATGTTGGATATTTCAATCTACGATACGATAGATGGCGAGCTGTGTACGGACCTTATCCTTAAAATCGATACCAACGGAAAGGTGCTGTCAAAAATCTTTTCTCCCTCTACCAAAAACTCAACCACGAAGCGATATGTCTTTTATCCACACTCCAATTGGGGCTCCAGAGTTTTGATGCATAAAGTCGTGGGCAAACAATCGGAATATCATGCCAGTGAGTTTGCGTTTGTGAGTGACTCATTCTTAGTGGTGACGGATACTGCAGCAGATGCGGTGACGTTTGCAATCGATCGGGAAGAATGGAGTTTGCGTAGTTATCCCGGAATGTATACCATCACTTCGACAGGGGACTTGATCAATGTCTTTGCTGTCGGTCATCCTTCTAAAGACGGACCGGGCAAGTTTACCTTACTTGCAGCCATCGTCAGTTATATACCGAAGGAGGTGTTGCAGATGCCAGTGCACACGGAAGAAGCGCGGTACGAGTGGGCTGCCGACATAGACCTGTATCCCAATCCCGCTACGGGGAGCTGGATAGAGATAGCGAGTGAAAAGGAGCCGATACATCGGGTGTGGTGTACGGATGTGATGGGACGGCAGCGCGTCCTGCGGGTGTCGTCGGGCAGAATAGACATCTCGGATTTGCCCGAAGGGATATACTACCTGCAGCTCTACGACCGTAGAGGGCAGCTCCGAGGAGTCAAGCCCTTTGTGCGGCTGCGTGAGAGGTAGAATGAAATATTCAGTGATGTATTTTCATATCGAAACTGAAGTATTATAATCACACGATCATTAAACTGATTAAACTATGAGAACATACATGAATACAAATGCATTGTGGCTCCAGTGGAAAGTCATCTTGATATTTGGTCTGCTTTACGGCACGCTCGTCCCTGCCACGGCCCAAGACGATGAGGTCGTGTACTACGAGCCGGTGGAGTTTGTCGGCAAGTACAAGCCGCGGTGGTGGAGCGTGGTTATCGATAGCTCTTTAATTGGTTATAAGATTAAGAACAAAGGTATTGTGGAAAAAATTCACAATGGCACGAAGCATGTTTTTATGCAAGGTTTTTACTATTTATCACCGGGGCCGTTGCGTAGGCTGATGGTCGAGCACGAGGGCTATCTCTATGCGGTATTTATGACAAACGTCGAGAGATATTCCGACGGCTATTTGCTGGAAAAGCGGGATATGGCGACGGGAGAGGTCGTGTGGCAGGCGAAGTACGACGCTCGATATGGCAAGTACTTTGAGCTGCCCATTCGTATCTTCATCCATGACGGAGCGCT
>JALWKB010000236.1 GCA_026996805.1 Saprospiraceae bacterium
AAGGGTGGGCTCCTCGTCTTCGTCGAAGTGCGCACGCGCAGCGAAAGCGAAAGCGCCTTGCCCGATGATTTTATCGATCGCAAAAAACTCCAGCGATGGACCAATGCGGCCCTCCAGTACATGGAAGAAGTGCACTGGCAAGGCGAATACCGCTTTGACCTCATTACCGTCACTCGGCAGCGAGGTTTCCATCGCCGCTTGTCCCTCCGCCACTACGAAGATGTGTGGTTCCCCGGCTGGGATGAAAATTCCTGAGCCACGGCCAAATTCCTACCTTTGTGCAAAACAGGCGTCCATGTCGCTGATCAAAACGCTGGCCGGCGAAACAGCAGTCTACGGCTTGAGCTTTATCGTCGGCCGCGTGCTCAACTGGATCGTCCTTGGGCTCTATCTGACACATCGCCTCGACACTTTCGAGTACGGCCTGTTCAACGAAATGTATTTTTATGTCGCCTTGGCGCTCATTTTACTCGTCTTTCGCTTAGAGACGACGAGCTTTCGCTATGCACGTCAGGAAGGCGAAGCGTCTGTGTTTGGCATCGCCTTCTGGCATGTGGCAACCCTCGGTACCGTACTGTTGGCCTTCGTGCTGTGGTGGGCACCGACACTGAGCACAGTATTGGGCTATGGACCGGATGCGAGCACGTATCTTCGCTTATTAGGGTGGATCATCTGGCTCGACGCCCTGATGGCCATTCCCTTTGCGCGCCTGCGCTATCGCGGAAAAGCCCTGCGCTTTGCCGTACTCAAAATCGCCCACATCCTCATCCACACCGCGCTTGTGCTCCTCTTTTTTGAGATGCCGTGGTCAGAGATTTTATCACCGCGACACGTGCTTGCACAGTGGAAGGATCGTCCCCTGATCGGCGTATTCGGTGCCAATCTGGTGGCGAGTGCAGTGGTCACCGTCGTCATGCTTCACGACATGCCCCTTGTACGGCGAGCTTCAATGGCCCTGTGGCAAAAGATGATGCGTTACGCAGCCCCCCTGGTATGGGTTGCCCTCGCTGGCGTGCTCAATCAATACGCCTATACAGTGCTCATCAAATACGGCTTGGGCGGAGATATCGCATCCAATGTAGCTGCTATGGGCGTGTACTCTGCGGCATTCAAGCTCTCCCTCTTGCTGGCACTCTTTACTACTGCTTTCAACTACGCTGCCGAGCCCTTCTTCTTCAGACAGATGCACCGCCAGGACAGGACAGAAATCTACGCCGACGTGGCGCGCGCCTATGCCATCGCCGCTATCGCCGTCATCACAGGGCTGCTCTTTACAATGGATGCCCTCCAATACCTGTTGGGTAGCCAATACCGGCAGGGCCTATACCTCGCCCCCGTGCTGCTGGGGGCGTTTTACTTCTTGGGACTGTACTACAACTTTTCCGTGTGGTACAAGATTACCGACAGAACCCATTACGGTGCCATTATCGCTACCGTAGGTGTTGCTATCACCTTTGGCATGGGAGCGTGGTGGATACCCCGTATCGGCATGGCGGGGGCGGCTTGGGCAGCGCTGGCGTGCTATAGCGCCATGGCAGCCCTGGCGTGGTGGTGGGGACGTCGCTATCTGGCCATACCCTACGCCGTGAGGCGATTTGTCCTCTGGCTACTTGCCAGCTATGCACTCTATTACTTGTGGCAGGAGATGCTTCGACCACTCGTTGGTGCCTCCTCTACAGCCGATGTGCTCCTGCGCATAGGCTGCCTCGCGCTCTTTGCGTTCGCCCTGTGGCGCATCGAAGGTCCCTGGCTACGTAGGGCCCTGCGCCGTACCTGACATTTTTTTAACAGAGTTTTAAATCGGTTTTTACATTCATTTCACATACGCTTCCTTCCTTTACGTATGAAATCGTTAGATGTATTAGACATGGGAAAACGAAGCCATACGAGCTACGACGTCGTAACAGGTAGAGTCAATGCAACAACCATTTCATACCTATAAAAACAAATGCAGACGATGAAAAAATACTCGATGTCATACTTCGGAATTTGGGCCCTATGCTGGATGATTTTGGCTGGAGGCGCAGGGCTCCATGCACAAGAGAGGGATACGAACATTCCCAAACGCATGTGGGTATTGACCGTCGGACCTACGTGGTCGCAAGTGACCAATAGCAGTGTGTCCATCTCGTTCGAACACAGCTCGTATGATGCGCCGTATTACGATCGCATTTTACAACCGTACATGGGCATAGAGCTCTTCGAACACCTCAATGAGCGCTGGGTCTACAGCGTGGGCCTGAGCTATATCGAACGCATCGCCAACAACCTTCGGGAAGATAAACTCCGCTTCCGAAGTGCAGCTATCGAACTCCACGGCGGGGTCAAGCTCTGGGACGAGCTGGGGAATGATGTGCCCCTTTTTAGTCTCAACCAATGGATGGATAGCCTGATACAGAGCACTTACCTCACGCTCGGTATCTACGCTGGCCCCGTCCTGCGGGTCGAATATCTCAACGGTGCGGCAGTGGCTTACCCATATACACCATGGGATATGGGTATAAAACTGCGATTCTTCAGTCAATTCTACAAGTATCGGGCGGATGACCTTCGGCTCCCCATAAGCATCGAATTGGGAATGAGCGTGAGTCTCTTGAAGGTGTTGGGTTACCGATTGTGGACGGTGTACTGGTATTTCCCAAAGGATACAGATGTGTATGCCTTGCCCTGGATTTTCCCGATGTTTCGCTTTAGTGTGACAATATAAAATGCTGCTTATGAATACACGTATTTACATGAGATGGATGGTGTTTTCTATCGTCCTCTACGGGTTGGGCCTTTTGCTGGAGGATGCCTCGGCGCAAGAGAGTGGATTTCCGCGATGGATGGTGGCTGCCGACGCGGGATTGCATATGACAAAGTTTTATAACTCCACTTCAGGTAGAAAGTACTATTGGACGTACGAACTACCCGCCTTTGGCTTGAGTGTGGATTACCTTCCCTCCGTCGAGAGAATTTATGAAATGCGTCTGTCTACGCAGATCAAGAGCGCGTTCAGGGACGATGAAGCTCGGCTCAATGCCTTTTACTGGGTGGCAGAATGGACAGTCAATCACGGACTGTATGGTACTTCTATAAAGCCGTTTAACTTCAGAAAGCGCTTTGGGAAAAGAGAATGGCCGACACGACTATGGGTATATGGCGGCGTGGGATATTACGCTTCGTACGTGGACAATGTCCTGACCGATGAGGTGGCAGAATCCAACGGCGTACTCGGCAGCAATTTGTGGGAACACGGCCTCGTCTTTCGGCTATGGCACGTGCTGTATTACGACGACTACCGCCGCAGACACTGGTCAATGGGTATCCTGTTTAACATCTACCTCGGATTGACCCGCGTAGCGGATTTCCATACCATCGCGTTGACGGATTTTTACCTGATCTATCCGATGCAGTGGAGGTTTTGCTACATGTGGTAAAGCTCTGACGTTGCGCTCTGTAATGACTCTGCGTGCTCTGCGGTTTTTGGGATGCGGAGCCCACGCAATACGTAATAGTGAAATGATATCAAAAACAGCGAAAATACAGCAAAATTTTAGTCAAAACGGCCTGATGGGTGTATGAAATATGCAAATTTTCCCGAATATGGTGTAGAATATTACAATGCATGTACATTACAGATTGATGTAAGGCAGAAGGGCAAGGATAAGGCAAATGGGCACACACGACGCATTAAAGAAAAAAATATGTGAAAAAAACACAACTGTGAAATGGCCATTCAAATTTTCACCACCTATTTTGACGTATCAAGATCCTATTACACACTATGTAGATAAATTTTATATTCCAGATAAAGATATACGGGTGTTTTATGATATGTGGCCAATAGATCAAAAAGGTAAGAAGATTCACATATTGTGGGGGGCGGCTACTGTAAACAATGCCAATCACGAATTTCACGATTACGCCAACAGTGATGGCATAAATCCGCCGCCCAACAATCTGGATATAATGATTGGATATTTTAATAATGATGGCATGACACTAATGACAGCGAAGAGAGCAGTGAAGAAGTCCACGTTTACCATTATTTTTAATTACTTATTTGGGATTGAGTATTATAGCCCCTACCATAGGCCGTCTATAGTACTGCCGGATGTCTATATTGGCATTGCGTATCGTGAATCCGATTTGTTGAAAGAATTATCCTATCATGAGCTTGCACATGCTTCCCACTTTACAAATGTGACTAAATTATACTGGGAGGTGCTAATTATAGCCGAGATAGAAGCATTGGTTCAGACAGGAAGCCCTCATGGATCTGCCAAGGTCCCAGGAGCAGGAATTATCTCAGTATGCGAATCATGGGCGTATCACCTGGATTATAGCTATGCTCATAGAACTTATGGAGTAAAAAATAGCGCTAATTTATATGGATTTCCCTCTTGGGGAAAATTATTAGAACATACATGGAATGAGATACAAGATCATATACCCATTGGTCTGTATAACGATTTAAGTGATATTGGAGAACCCATTTATTGGTTTTCCCCCCATGCCACGGCCCGTAATTTGTTCGATAATGGCAAAACAGTAATAGATGACAACGTTTCCGGATTTACAAATGCACAGATGTTTGATTGCATGGATGATTTTACTCTTGGAATATCGGACTTCAAATTCTGCCTGAGAAAGAAATATTTAGCAAAAACTAATAATGATATAAATGACTATAACGAATTGTTTAATTCTTATTAAAAATGAAAAAGTCATGGAAAATAAGTATAAATTGAAAAGGATTGTAATAATACTAATAATTTCAATAGTCATTATAAACTCCTGTTGCTATATTGCGAAGGAATATTGCTGGTTTTGTATACCACCTGGAGAGGGATATTCCGGATATGAGCTTATTATACCTATCCGATTATACCCGGCAAAGGACACCTTTCGTGTAGGAGATACGATATATATTGAATCGGTGTTTTCCGATAGCGTGTACGACCGCTCTACGGGAAGGAAATTTTTAATCGAAGACATGGACTGGCGAGTAGGATCTCTTATATACCCAATAGATGTGGATACAATTCTGGCGACCGGTTATAGAAACTTTCAAGTGATAGTCCCTAAAGAGTATGATTTCGAGCCTTTTGTTTATTCGTCTGGAGAAATAGGCTACTATGGAACCTACAACTACGATGGGTCTATCTACTCTTTGAAGTTTCAACTAATACCCAAAGCCATAGGGATATATTACTTTTTATTTGGAATAAATGATTTGAGATTTGTAAAGATTGAATTTAAGGAAAAGTGCTCATCGGCAATCGTATACGTATATGCTACCATGAACGAAGGCAGCGATAACAACATTCACCTGTTTAAGGAGAGCCCTAATGAGTATTTCAGGGTTCAAATGTTCAACAGGCCGGAGGAGGAATTTTACAAAGCCGGCGGCTATTGCTTTGTGGTGGTGGAGTAGGGAGGCTGTGTTCTCTTGAGTAGAGCTACCCACTCCGTGCACTTCGTATCGTCTCTGTGCGCTCTGTGGTTTCTCTCCCCCTCCCGACGAGTCTTTATTTAAACCGCAGAGGACACGGAGGGGTGATGAGGTTGGTTTTGGGGGGCACTGTGTTTGGTTTGTGGGCTCTGTGGTTTGTGGGGATGGAATGGCCATCTACCATTTCATACAAATACACTATATTTCACTAAAGAATCATCGCCATTTTGAGAGCGTATGCTCTCATGCATCGTGCTGGTGAGTAATCATCGCGCTCAGGCGATCGAAAAAGGTAGGCTTATGGTCAAAATGTTGCAAAAAATTATGCGCGCTGTGTTATTTCCTCAGCGGTCATCGCACAAACCATCATGGCTGATGTATCTCGCAATCGTTGTGCTCATCCAGGCGTGTTGTACCATCGATAGTGAGCTCTGCTGGAATTGCATACCTCCGGGGAAACACCGTTCGAAATACGTGTTTGACATTCCCATAAAGCTCTGGCCTGCGCGAGACACCTTTCGCGTGGGAGATACGATTTGGGTCGAGTCGGTCTTTTCCAAGAGGATGGTCGAAGCTACCACTGGTCGGGAATTCACCATCGAAAATGTGGAATGGGTGCCCGATATTTTGATTTTCCCATTGACGAGAGAAATCATAGCCCTTTACAAAAAAGATATAGAGCTGTTTCCACCCTGGGACGAGCTTGGTCCGTACGGCTTTGACGGTGAGATGTATTCCCTAAAGTATCACATGGTACTCAAGGATACGGGGTTGTATATCCACTGCCTGCAATTGGATGAAACTTCTCACGACTATTCCGAATTGGAGTTGGAAGGCAAATGTCCTTCGTACGGGGTGGAGGTACAGATGATCGTCAATGACGGCGATGACAACAACATCCACATGCTCCAACAGAGCCCGCACTATTATTTTGTCAACTACTACAGCGAGCCCGAGGTATTTTATACCAGAGGGTGCTATTGCTTTAGGGTGGTGGAGTAATGCGCCTGTTTGGTCATGGAGCGGAAGGCATCCCCTTTCAACTCGTTGATGCATGGTGTGCTGAGTAGGGCGAATGCGCGGTGTATTTCGCGCAATTTGCAGATGTCTTTTGACGTGCCCGGTCGCGATGTGTTTTGAGCAAAGTGCGCTATTGGAATGCTTGTACTCAGCGGGGAATAAAAAAAGCGCCAGGCCCCTGGGATGAGCAAGGGCCCGGCGCGGGACAAAACAATGCGCAATATAGACGATTGATTAGTTGGACTCCACCGTGGTGGGGCAGACGTACTGCGTGGTGGGTGCACCGAGTTCGACCAGTGCTTTAAAGCCCCCTTCGACATTGATGACGTCGTTGAATCCACGCGTACGCATGATGCTCGCTGCAATTAAAGAGCGGTAGCCGGAATTACAGTGGATGTGGTAGGTCTTATTCGGGTCGAGCTGGTGAAGATTTTCGTGGATGAAATCCAAGGGGAAGTTTTCGACGCCGACGATGTGTTGGGATTCGTATTCGCGTGGGTTGCGCACGTCGATGGGATTGGGGCATTTGCCCTCTTTCAGCAGTTGGAGGAATTCAACGGCGCTGATGTTGCCAATTTTGTCGACGGGATAGCCGTGTTTGATCCAGTTTTCGATGCCACCAGCGAGATAGCCCAAGATGTTTTCAAATCCTACGCGGGCGAAGCGGGTGACGATTTCCTGTACGCGCGATTCGTCATCGGTGATGAAGATGATTTTTTGTTGTACATCGCCGACCAATGCACCTACCCATGGGGCGAAATTGCCTTCGATGCCGATCCACCAGGCGCCGGGCACGGTCCCTTTGGAAGCGTAATTCGATTTGCTGCGGGTGTCGATGACCAACACATCATCGCGCTGGCTCAGCTCGCGGAAAGTCTCTGCCGATAGGGGAGTGGTGCCGCGCTCGAGGATCTCGTCGATGCTCGTATTGACAGTGCGATTCATGCGGGCATTGATGGCGAAGTATTTCGGCGGTGGCAACAGCCCGTCGATGACCTTGGCGATAAATTCCTCTTTTGTCAAGTTGGGATCCAGAGCGTAGTTGGTCTTCTTCTGATTGCCCAGGGTATCCCAGGTTTGCTCGCTCATGTTTTTACCACATGCCGATCCTGCTCCATGTGCGGGATAGACGATGATGTCGTCGGGCAAGGGCATGATCTTATTGCGCAGGGATTCGTATAGATAGCCGGCGAGGTCTTCTTTGGTGATTTCACCGCTCTTGACTGCTAAGTCGGGACGTCCCACATCTCCGATGAAGAGCGTATCGCCCGTAAAGATGGCGCGCTCCTTGCCCTCAGGGTCGATGAGGAGGTAAGTAGTACTCTCCATCGTGTGGCCCGGGGTGTGTAAGACGCGTATGGTGGCGTTGCCGATGCGGAACTCTTCACCGTCTTTGGCAATGTAGGCATCAAACTCGGTCTTAGCATTGGGGCCGTACACGATCGTGGCGCCCGTCTTGCGTGCAAGGTCGATGTGGCCTGCTACAAAATCGGCGTGGAAGTGCGTCAGGAAGATGTACTTGATCTTCGCGCCGTCGGCCTTGGCCATCTTGATGTACGGATCCGTCTCACGCAGGGGGTCAATGATGGCCGCTTCGCCGCTGTCTTCGATGTAGTAGGCCATCTCTGCCAAGCAACCGGTATACAACTGCTCTATTTTCATAGACGTACAAATTTTGTTTGTGTGAAATGTTGAAACTTTTATGAATAAACGCGACGAAGGTCAGTTTCGTTTTTGGCGCTCTGTGCTCATGGTCACATTGGATTCATCGTCCGGCGACGACAAAGCGCACAGTGGTATCGTAGAAGGTTTTGGAGATGGGATAGCCGTCGAGGTTGTGGTATTTGAGGGTGCTGCTGTCCATTCGGTATTTGGTCAATCGGATGTCGATGGCGTGCATGCCGCTTTGGTGGAGGGGGACTACGATTTCATACATCCTCGATTCGCCAATATTGAAATTGTTGTCGGCGAGTTTTTTGGCTTCGGGCCACCACTGCCATTTTTCGCCGACGCGCCAACGACGCACGCTCGTATCGCCCGAAGGGGCGCGATGGGTGAGCTGAATGATGATAAAGCGCTCGGGATCACCCGTAGGAACCCGATGGCCGGCACGGGTGTTGGCTACCTCGATGCGGTATCGGAGCGTGTCGCCTGGGCGCAGTGAATCATCTGCAATCGATGGAGCGCTAACGGTCAGGCCGTCTTGCCCTACCGAGGGAATGCTGTCAAACTTCGGTATGCCGGAGCCGTGGAAATAATGTCTGTGTCGGCGACGTACGGGATGCCCTTCCACCCAGCTCTCCTCTACAGCTGTCATGTGGCAATCGATGCAGCTCTTCTTGCCGAAATACGGCCCCGAAGCCCATTCGTCTCCCGTCTCAAAGGTGCAGACCAGTTCGGCAGTCACTACTGCATTGGCATTGTGGCAGGAGATGCACAGCGTGTAGGATAAAAACTGCGTGTCGACGACCACCTTGTGTGGAGCAAGACCTGTACCGCGCGTCCCAATGACGGCCCCGTTGCGCACGTGGCAAACGGCACA
>JALWKB010000237.1 GCA_026996805.1 Saprospiraceae bacterium
TAATCAAAAACCGATACTCGCCGTTGCCGAGGTCTTCTGCAACCAATAACTCATGTCCCGTTTGTCTTGCCCAAGCCTCCATGTCGGGAATCGATCCGGGATCGGTAGCGATCATCTCCAAAATATCACCCACCTTGAGCTTCTTGATGGCAATCTTGGTCTTCACTACGGGCATCGGACAACACAGCCCTTTGCAGTCGAGCGTTTCCGTGATTTCGTATTGCGCACTCATGGCTATAGTGTTTGGTTTAGTATTCGATGTTGCACCGCTGCATGCACCGCAGCACCTCCAACAACTCCGGTATGGCAATGCGATAGTAAATGCGCCTGCCATCCCGTCGCGACGCCAGTATCCGCTTGTCCTTCATCTTGATCAAATGCTGCGAAATCTGCGCCTGCTCCCGCGCCAACGCCTCTTGCATCTTCGCCACCGACAGCTCCCCGTACTCCTTCAACAACTCCAATATCTCCAACCGCACGGGGTGCGCTATCACCCGCAAAATGTCCGCTATCCGCTCAAGCTTCGCCGGATGAATCTTGTTCTCTACTACCAACATCTACCTCGTTTTTGCGGCCTAAAGATATGCAAATATATGCATATATACATGCATCGTGCCAAAAATTTTTTTATCCGACCCTCGCTCATCCCGTCCACTGCAGCTCCTATCCGCCCTACAATTTCATACTAAATCAAGAATTTCACTATTTTATGTATGAAATTGTTCGATGATATGTATCTTTGCAGCTGTAAAGATTTTTTTGCCAACATCTCCAACCAACCTGCCTGAGCGGAATATTCTTAAACCGTAAAATCGCGATTGTATGAAACCGTGGTTAAAGTATCTGCTCTACGCTATAGCCGCTGTCATCCTCACTATTTGGGCTCTTGCCCTCTTCCGCAATTGCGGGGGTAGCAGCGATGAGGCGCATTCGAGCATCACCGCCGACGTAAACGACGGCATCACCGAAGAGGAAATCAATCTCGAATCGCTCATCGAAGAAGAAGAATCGTCGTTTTCTGACGACCAGGCTGATCAATCATCTACGCCTGCACAAACCACAGACCCCGCCTCTTCCACCCATACAGACGACGCCACGGAGTCAAGCACCCCGATCGTCGAAGAGAGCACGGAGGTCAACACCGACGAGGAGGAACCCATTCAAGAGACCACTCCACCCAAGACGGCGCCGTCGTCTTCTTCCACTTCGACAGGCGAGTACATGGTCATCGTGGGCAATTTTGTCGTACCGACCAATGCCGAAAAGCTCGTGGGCAAACTTCGCAGTATGGGATACGATGGTGCCGAGGTCGTGGTCTTCGACTTTTCAGAATACCACACCGTTATTGCGGGGCGTTATAGCAGCCGTAGTCAAGCTGAAAAGATTAGAAATGCGCTTCGACGAAAGGGATACCGCGACGCCTACGTCCACAAAAAGAAACACTAACGCCGCACTGCAGGCGCTGTACGTTTTACCCCTCCTCTTGGCAGTCTTCGCCCAATGGCAGTGCAAGTCGGATGTCAAGTACGAAAAGGCCCTGCAGCAACCATCCCAAACGGCTCAGTCGGAGCAGGCGCCTGCCGAAATTACCGACACCAGCCATTGGATGTACCACCTGCAGCAAGCAGAGACCTACTTTCAAAACCACCAACACGGTCTGGCTGAGCTCCATCTCAAACGCGCCCTGCGCAAAAACCCCGAAGCACCGCAAATCTATCTCGCCCTGGCCGAAGTGTATCTGGACTGGCCCAAATCGCGCAAGGCCATCGAGGTGTTGGAAGAAGCCGTACAAAAGTTTCCGCGCGACACTGCCCTGCGCCTCCAGCAGATCTACGTGCTCCTGGTCTTGCGCCAATACGCCACGGCCTTGCAAAAGAGCGCCGAGCTCTTGCGTCTCGATCCGCAAAACGCGCGCAACTACTTCTTCCGCGGTATGATCTTCAAAGAGACGGGCCACGACTCGCTGGCTTTAGTCAACTTCCAACGCGCCGTCGAGTTTGACCCCGAATTCATCGACGCATACATCAACATCGGCGAAATCTACACCCGCAAAAAAGACCCCATCGCCCTACAGTATTTCAACAACGTGCTCGACATCGATCCCGACAATCCCCTTGCACTCCATTCCATTGCGTATTTCCATCAAGTGACAGGCCACACCGAACGCGCCATCGAAATCCTCGAAGACCTCATCAAAAAACAAGGGCGGTATTACGACGCCTATCTGAGCCTGGGACTCCTCTACCTCGACAAGGAAGACTACCGCAAGGCTTTCGAAAAGCTCAGCATCTTACTCTCGATCAACGACCAATACCTCGACGCTTACTACTACCGCGCCGTCGCCGCCGAAGCACTGGGACTGAAAGAGCAGGCCATCAAGGACTTGGAGACCCTCCTGAGCTTCGCCCCCGATTACCCCAATGCGCAAGAACTGCTCCAAAGCCTCCAGGCAGGCAAATAACACCCCCTCACTACCTTCTACTAGCACCAGCGTTTCAAGACATGCATCTTTTTAAGGTCATGTGTATAAAACCGTTGGTTGGTGCGAGAACTTTTTGAAGGTTTTGATTGGGTATAAAATCGCGCGCCACGATGATTCGATCGACTCTGGGGTTATTTTCCGATGCCAATACTTTTGCAACACAGGATTTTTAAATAACTTTGTAGTGTTGAGAAAATCGGGGTGAACGCCCAAAAGAGAAAGTGATGTTAGCGCGTACTTATGCAGCAGCACTACAGGGAATCAACGCCATCAAAATCATCGTAGAAGTCAACGCAGGTGGACAGGTGCCGCTTTCGGGACCGGGCTATTACTTAGTGGGATTGCCCGACAATGCAGTCCGCGAGGGTTATCAACGCATCGCTTCGGCACTGAAAAACAACGGTTACCGTCTACCGAGAGTAAAGCTGGTGATCAACTTAGCGCCGGCAGATATTCGCAAGGAGGGCTCGGCTTACGACCTTCCCATTGCCATAGGTATCTTAGCCGCAACCGAACAGCTGCCTCTCGATCAGTTAGAAGATTTTCTCTTAATGGGAGAGCTGGCCTTAGATGGCTCACTACGCCCCGTCAAGGGAGCCCTTTCTATCGCCTTGGAGGCGAAAAAACGCGGATTTCGGGGAGTCATCTTTCCCAAAGCCAATGTACAAGAAGCGGCTGTGGTCGACGGCATCGAG
Source organism: Saprospiraceae bacterium (assembly GCA_026996805.1). Classification (GTDB taxonomy): domain Bacteria; phylum Bacteroidota; class Bacteroidia; order Chitinophagales; family Saprospiraceae; genus S141-43. The sequence goes on from JALWKB010000237.1 coordinate 3,178, forward strand.
GTGTACGGTGTCGAGCATCTGCGGCAGGTAGTGGATTTTCTTCGAGGAGAGGAGGAATTACAACCCGTACGCATCGACCCGGAAGACCTCTTCGGCCGTCATCACTGGCCGTACGTCGAAGACTTCTCCGATGTCAAGGGCCAACACAACATCAAGCGCGCGCTGGAAATTGCCGCTGCAGGAGGACATAACGTCATACTCATCGGCCCGCCGGGATCAGGAAAGACGATGCTGGCGCGTAGATTGCCCACCATTTTACCGCCCCTGACCCTGGAAGAGGCCCTCGAGACGACGAAGATTCACTCCGTGGCGGGAAAACTGCCGCCCGGCTCTTCGCTGTTGACGCGGCGCCCCTTTCGCGCACCTCATCATACCATCAGCGATGTGGCCCTCGTCGGAGGTGGGTCAAACCCCATGCCGGGGGAAATCTCCCTTGCGCACAATGGGGTGTTGTTTTTAGACGAATTACCCGAATTCAAGCGCTCCGTGCTTGAGGTGCTGCGCCAACCCATGGAAGAGCGCCGGGTCACCATTTCGAGGGCCCGATTTACGATCGACTATCCGGCGGGCTTCATGCTCGTAGCATCGATGAACCCCTGCCCCTGCGGCTACTACAACCACCCCGAAAAGAGCTGTACCTGTCCGCCGGGTGCCGTAAAGCGCTATCTCAACAAGATTTCCGGCCCGCTGATGGACCGCATCGACCTGCACATCGAAGTGGTACCCGTCAGTTATGACGAGCTGTCGGAAACCCACTATACCGCCGAACGCTCCGAAGTCATTGCCCAACGCGTCGTCAGGGCAAGGGAAATCCAGCTGGAGCGCTTTAAAGAACACCCGTCCATCTTTTGCAACGCTCAGATGCCCTCACGGATGATCCGACAGGTGTGTACGCTCGACGAGTCCTCCCAAAAGCTCTTGCGCATGGCTATGGAACGCCTGCAGCTCTCCGCGCGTGCCTACGACCGCATCTTGCGCGTAGCGCGCACCATCGCAGACTTGGATGATAGCAAGGACATCCAGACGCACCACATCTCCGAAGCCATCCACTTTCGCACCCTCGACCGCTCGACATGGGCATAAGGGTAGGCCTCAGAGAGTGCTGGGCTATTTGTGCCTTCTATTAACTTTGCGCAATGCTTTCCGACAAGCGACGCATACGCGATCTGGTCGAATTGTGCTACGCTGCAGGCCTCCGCGAGGTAGTCCTCTCTCCGGGTTCGCGCAATGCGCCGTTGATCATCTCTTTTACAGGTCACGGTGGCTTTCGCTGCCATACGGCCGTCGACGAACGCAGCGCCGCCTTTATGGCTCTGGGCATGAGCCAAGCCACCCGCAAACCCACCATTTTATGCAGCACTTCTGGAACAGCCGTGCTCAACTACGCACCCGCTATCGCCGAAGCCTATTACCAGCTCATACCCCTGCTCGTCCTCACCGCCGATCGCCCCCCACACCTCATCGACATCGGTGATGGCCAAACACTGCGCCAATACGATATCTACCGCAATTTCATACGACTCTCCCTAAGCCTACACCCCTCTGACGATCCCATCGAAGACAATCTCCGCATCGCTTCCACAGCGATACGTGCCACCATACAGCCCACCCCGGGTCCTGTACATTTAAATATTCCGCTCGACGAGCCCCTCTACGGACAAAGGGACTACGCTCAAGAGCCCAAACCGACCTTAAAGACACTGCTGCCACACCCACCATCCCTGCGCTCCGTCCTACCCGATATTTCCACCGTGCCCTACCGTAAAATCATGATGCTCTGGGGTAGCCTGCCACCCGACATACCCACTACCCGCGCCGTCGACGCGTATTTCAAAGCCGCCGGCACCAAGACAATCATGCTGAGTGAGACGACATCCAACACCTTTCACCCCCAAATCATCCCGCACATCGACAGGACCTTAGCAGTTATTCCACCCAACCAACGCAGCCAATACGCCCCCGAACTGTTGATCACCTTTGGCCACAACATCGTCTCCAAACACATCAAGAAATTTTTGAGACAGAACCGCCCCATCGAACACTGGCACGTCACCGACACCCAGGTATATCAAGACACCTTTCACACCCTGAGTCGCACTATACCGCTGCCGCCCGAGGAGTTTTTAAGCTGGTTTGGGAGCCTGCGCCTCGAAGCGGACGAAACGTATGTCCGCCGATGGCACGAAGCCGCACACCTTGCTGCCCAACGACATGAGGAGTTTTTGACCTATGCCCCGTTTACGGACCTCATGGCCTATCATGAGATCCTCGAGCACCTCGTCGAGCCGATGATTGTCCATATGGGCAACTCTACCGTCGTGCGCTACTTTCAGCTCTATCCACCCAAACCGCAGCATCGGTACTTCGCCAATCGCGGAGTCAGTGGTATTGACGGATGCAGCTCTACTGCTGTGGGCCATGCACTGGTCAGTGGCCAGCCCAACATCTTATTTACGGGCGATCTGGCCTTTGGCTATGATGCCAACGCGTTTTGGCTGAACCATCTTCCGGCCAACCTCCGCATCGTCGTCTTCGACAATGGCGGGGGCAGTATCTTTCGCTTTATCGAAGGCCCCGACACCACACCGCAGTACGAGCCTTATTTCGTTACACCCCATCCGGGAACGGTGGAGGGAGTCGTGCGGCGATACCATTTGCCATATTTTATCGCCGACTCCGAAGAGGGCCTATTGCCGGCACTGCGCGCCTTCCTCCGCGAGCGCAAACCCTGCCCCGTGCTCCACGTCAAGACCGATGGGGCTAAAAACATGCAGGTACTGCGACAGTACTTTCGCTACCTGCAAAACCCCGATCCCGCTGTCCTACAAGAGATAGCGATGCGTTAAATCCCTTGAAACGCCGTATCTTCGTCAGCACGCTACAACCATCTATGCCTTCATGGAAAACGACCACAATGCGTTAAAACAGCTCAAAGAGGATTTTCGCAATCTCGTCTATGCACGATTTCATACACCACCTCTGATATGTGCGACCCTACTGGAAGGGCTGGTATACCTCCACCGGCAAGAGGGCTGGGACGAAGATATCCGACTCCTACTTCACACGTTCCGCTTGTATTGCGAAGGAAAGGGCAAGCTCCCCTTCGAAGACGATAAGCTCATCGAAATCGGTCGAGCCGCATGCACATTTCTCCGCGATGGAAGAGAAGGACTCCTCCAATCTGGTGCATATCCCGCACTCATCGAAGAGTTAAGAACTTGGGTGCACTCCCAAGACCCCTTCATCGACGCAAGAGATGTCCGCGTCCTCATACTCAAGCCTGAGGCGGAGGAAGAGCACATCACGGGCATCTACCAAATTTTGGTAGATAGGGATCCTGCGGCGCGTACCTACACCTTAGACATACGGCACCTCAAAGAAGACGCCGCCATTTTGGATAAGATGTTGGCCTTTCCCGAGCTCCACTCCCTCACTGCGCAGCTTCTCGACGTCGAATACCATGAGGGCATCCTGCTGTCGCAAGCTGTGGTCCTTGTGCCAGATTTTCTCGTCGATGTCACCTCCATCGCAGATTGTTTTGATCCCGATGAGCACTACGAGCCCTTTCGGTATGTCTTGAAGAAGCTACTCCCGAGCAAGCCCTCCGAACACCTCCTCATTGGGCGCGTCATCAACTACTTTTTAGACGAGCTCATCAAAAATCCGCATCAATCGTATGAAACGCTGTTGAAAAAGTCCTTTCGCGTCTCCCCTCTCCAGTGGTCACTGTACGACGATGACAAGGTGCGCGAGCTGATTCAGACCTTGGAGTCGCATTTCGACGTACTCAAAAAGACCATCTTGGACGAGCTCATCCCACTGACTCGACGAGAAAAGGAAAAAATCTCCATCGAGCCCACTTTTTACTCCAACCGCTTTGGTATTCAAGGTCGTCTGGATGTGCTCATTGCCGATGCCCAGCTGCGCAAGATGAAGCTCATCGAGCTCAAGAGCGGCAAAATCTATCGACCCAATAACCTCGGACTCGGCACCAGCCACTATGTGCAGTCTATCTTGTACTACCAGCTCTTGCGATCGGCGCATCCCGAGCTCCAGAGCATCATGCCTTTCATACTGTACTCCTCACAAGCCGAAAAGCCCCTGCGTCCTGCTCATTTCTCAAAAGAGCTCTTTTACAAGTCTCTTACCGTGCGCAATCAGCTCGTCTATTGGGACTTTTTGCTCTCGATATACGATCGAGTGGATTTGTTCGAGCGGCGATTGGAGGAACTGATGAAGACGGCCATGGGCTATGTACGCGACCGCATTGCGGATTTTTTCTCCACTTTAGAAGGGGCAAATCCCATCGATCGCGCCTATTACCGCACGATGGTGGCCTTTCTCGCTCGCGAGCACCTCATTGGAAAGATTGGTTCGATCAGCCCTAACGGAGCCAGTGGACTGGCCTCCCTATGGCTCAAAGACATCGATGCCAAAAAACAGGACTATGAAATGCTCCACCAGCTGGAGTGGCGCAGCATGAATAGCACAGAAATTGCCCAACGCCTACGTGAAGAATGTAACGTACAGCTCTTCGTCCATGACGACGACGAACATCCGCTGTTGTTGTTCGAGCTACCCACCAATGAAAAGGGCGAACCCGAAGATATCGCCAACTTTCGCGTGGGTGACATCGTCGTACTCTACCCCACACTGGAAGAAGAAGTGTCTTCGGGTCTCATGCAACACCGCGTCTACAAGGGCACCATCGCCTTTTACAACAGCAAATACCTCGTCGTGCGCTTGCGCAGCAGATACATCGAAGAAGATGACTTTCAAAACGCCCTCTACTGGAATGTCGAACACGATTACCTCGACAACCAAATCATCCAGCAATACCACAGCCTCTTTCGCTTCCTCCAAAGCGATCGACGCTTCAAACAACTCTACTACGGCCAGCGAGCCCCCGAACAGGATGAACATCCTCTTGAGGGGGATTTTACCCCCATCGATGGCACACTCAATCCGCATCAGCTACAAGCCCTACAAAAGATGTGGCGCGCTAAGGATTATTTCCTCCTCTGGGGTCCGCCCGGCACGGGCAAGACGCGTTATATGCTCAAAAATTACGTCCGACACTGGTACGAGCACGCTCCAAACGAGCGCATGCTCATCATGGCTTATACCAATCGCGCCGTCGATGAAATTTGTGAAACCCTCTTAGAGGTCGATGCCGGTGATTCCGGACAGCTCCCTTTCATACGATTGGGATCGCGTATTGCCACGGGTGAAAGATTTCGCCCGTACCTACTCTTGCACCACATGCAGCATCTCAACTCTCGAAAAAAAATCGTACACTTCTTAAAGCAACATCGCATTTATGTCGGCACGGTCGCTGCCTTTTTAAACCATCCGGAGCTCTTTGAGCTGTTGCAATTCGACACCCTCATCGTCGATGAAGCCGCTCAGCTGCTCGAGCCTTCGATCGTGGGCATGCTGATGAAGGTGCGCAAGTTTATCCTCATCGGCGATCATCGTCAACTGCCAGCCGTGGTCACGCAGCCGAAGGAATACACGAAGATCGCCTTTGATCAACTCACCGAGCTGGGCTTTCGGGATTGTGCCACCTCCGCATTCGAGCGCCTCTACGAACGCTGTCGCTCCATGGGGTGGCAGCAGGGCTATGACAAACTCCTCCATCAGGGGCGCATGCACAGCAAAATCATGCAGTTCGTCAG
>JALWKB010000238.1 GCA_026996805.1 Saprospiraceae bacterium
GAAAGCACGCCGACGATCCAGCCATTGCCATCGGGGATGGGGGCTGATGCAAAATCGGCGTAATTGCTCGTGCGCACGACCAAGACATTGCCGATACAGTCTTCAATCGTGCGGTTGGCAGGGCGATCTTCTTCGGCATAGCGCAATGGCTTATCCGCCACGGAAAACTCGACGTCCTCCAATTTGATCAGCGTGCCGAGGTCTGCCTCGCTGAGGGCGTAAATCGTCCGCAATCGCGGAGTAACGGGCTCGACCTCCGTGCCACGATAGACGTACTCCCGATAGAGATTGTCGGGTATGCGCTGGCCGTGCAAGTCGAGGTAGATGTCGTTGTTGCGATCGGTGAGCGTCAAGCCGCGGCACTTGACGTAGACCGTCCGCCCCGGCTCAAAGAGCACGTAAAAATCCGTGGCATTGATCGAGATGGGAAGGCCACCGGTACTGTCTTGTATGACCAGCACTTTGTAAAAATTGCCATACCGGTCGTTGGAGACGACCTGTCCGCCGATGATCCAATCTTCATCAATCTGCACACTTTGACCTTTGACAGCGCGTTGCTTGAGCTCGCGGATAGTGATATTGGGTGTCAGATCCTCGGTTGACGGTACGGGGGGTACATCCCACTGTTCATCACACGAAAGGGTAAAAGACAAGGCGAGGAGAATAAAGGCAATTCGCAGAGACACTGTCCAGCTCTTCATATTGCAAGAATTTCTGATGTACGATTTTACGCGTTGATCTACCATTTCATACAGGCTTAAAAGCGCAGACTCACATTGACGAAGTAGGTGCGGCCATAAGCGTAGAAGTACTTATTGGGGAAGATCTCCAGATTGGGATATCCGTTGGGGTAATTGCGGACGCGATACTGCTCAAAGCCTCCGGTGATGATATCGGTGTTATTGAGTAGGTTGGAGGCGTTGACGGTGAGCAGCAAGTAGTACGGTCCCCATCGGAAGGACTTTCCTCCGAAGAGGTCGAGCGTAAAGGCGCCTGGCACGCGCTCTTGGGCGACAATTTTCTCAAAGAGGGGATCTTCACGCACCAGGCCACGGGTAAAATCGCGCGTCCGCCTGTAGGGATAAAAATCGAGATATCGCGCCCCGAGGTAATTGGCCTTCAGGGAGAGCCACCAATAGCGCCGTCCGTTGTACCTCAACTCAAGGGCATAGGCCTCTTCGGGCAATCCCGGCAAGTGAAAGTTGCGCACATAGACAAACGAGTCCAGGGGGAGCGGCTGATCCGAATCATCGGGAATGATGAGGAATTTTACATTGGAAGCGTAGCGGTATGCCCCTTTTGTAGCGGCCATGCCCATGGAAAATCCGTATCCCAATTGGATTTCTGCAGTGAGCTCTACGCCTCGATGCAGTCGATCGATGCCAGAGAGGATGATGTTGCCAAACTCGCCCTCGTCCAGACCGCGAGCATTGTCGCTGTCAAAAAAGGCCGACCGATGGCGAACGCCGTTTTTAATAAGGGTATAAAAGCCAGTAATGCGTGCCTTTAGCGAGGGGGCTCTGTACACCCACGAACCTTCGAAGGCTATGAGGGACTCCATTTCGAGCTTGGGTATGAAATCGTTGCGCGTACGTGGTGAAATCATCACATTGGCAAAGGCCGGCGGCCGCGTCTGATACATCGCTTGAAAGAGTGCGTATTGACGGCCTGAGGCCTTAAAGGTGAGCTGCGTCTTCAAAGTGATAGGCAAAAAACTCTTTAACTCAGAGTATCCCTTGGATCGGTCGGGGAAAAATCCGTTACGCCACAGGCCTTTGCGTCGATAACCCGTCCAACCGATCTGGAAGCCGAGGTGAAAATCGAGTTGCGGTAGCTGATAAAAGAGCATGCTCCACAATCGATAGCGCTGAATGATGGCGCGATAGTTATAGCCAATCGTGTCACCGACACGCGCAATCGAATTCGGGCGATCGAGGTTGTATTGCTGCCTGTCAAAGTCCGTCTCGTACTTGTTGTAATCGAGCCAGAAGTCTCCTCCGAGAAGATCATCGACGATTTTATACTGATATTTTTTAAAGAGGAGGGCTTGCACGCCACTGACGACGGTCAGGCGCTTTGTTGGGCGCCAAAATGCCTTTGATGTCCACTGTAAACTGCGATAGTCGTAGCGGCGCTGTTCGACGATGTAGAGCGATTGCAATCCGCTAATGCCGTCATCCGTGCCGTTGACATTGTCTATAGATGTGAAATTGTTGAGGTTGGTGAGGTAGAGGTATTCCCACTGGATTTGTCGGTGTCGCTCGTCGGCGCGCAGCCACTCGGCGAGCTGTTGTTTGGCGGTGCTATCCGTAAAATACGAGGGCCACTTTTGGTAGTAGTCGGCCCTTGGGTCGTTGGCCTCAGCCCAGTTGAGCGCAGTGCTGCCGTTGGCTCCCCCTTGAATGGAAAAGCTCGACCAAAGGGTGAAATCTTCCGAGGCAAACCAGCTGTGGCGCAGAATAAATACCGGTATATCGGCAAACGCCACCCTCGCATTGCGTTTGCGGCCGTTTTGATAGCCCCAGTACGGATTGTAATAATGGCTGCCCGCAATGCTATACATCTCCATTGTCGCAGCAGTGGCCCTACCCCTCCTAATCGGGGCGCCAAAGAGCAGGGCATCCCATTGATGATACCTGTTGGGTCGATACCGCAAGCCGAAGTAATAGGCAAAGGCCTTGTAAAACGTCCCCGGAATGTATCCCTCCTCAGCCCAACGCACGGAAGACGAAACCGTATAGCGCAGGGGAATGTCTTTCCATTCATCGGTATAGGTCGCCATGAGTCGATAGCGGTAGCTGCGATTGCTCATGCTCGTCGACAGGCGCAAGCCCGTGCGATGAGCCTCCGGGCTCATGTCCATCCACACGCCACCACCCGCCCCTCCAAAAAACAAATCCGAGGCCGTCAGACCAACAATGGTATAGCGCCTGCGAGTGACTTCGTTGAGGCCACCCCACAGCCCCCAGTAGATGCGGCGACGCTCAAAATCCATCATTTCAATATCATTGATGTACACGGGCGTCTCTTCGCTGTTGTAGCCGCGTATGCGAAATCGCAACGGCCCCCAATTGTACGCCGCCGTAGAAATGAAAAAGTCCCTCGAAGCCTGCAGTAGTGTAGAGAGATCCTCTTGTCCGTCTTCTATTTCCGATTCGACAATGGCCACTTCATCAGTTGTATTCGAAGTCTCGACCGCAGGTATGAGGTAGACAATGATCTCCTGAATGGCCTTTTTGCGATAGGTATCCAAAAGGGTGCGATTGGTCTCGTAGCCTCTCTTTTCAAACCGAAGCCACTTCCATGAAGTATCCAATGGCACCTCAATAAATCCGTCTCCACCAGTATAGCCCAATAAGGTATCCGTAGGACCAATGACCGCAACTTCAGCGAGACCATCGCCCGTTTCGATATCCAATACGCGTACACGTAAAATTTGGGCATCTACTGAATGATAATTGATGAACCCCAATAGGAGCCCCCCCACGTACAAGAGCAATCTAGATGTGTGCATACAGCGACTATTGACTGACAAAATTACGCATAAATTTGACTCATGACCGGATATAAAACACTTCCCTCGCTATGGCATCAGCCCAGGGCTTTCCTTGCGCCGTCAGACACCACGCGGAGGGCGTCTCGCTCACCCAGCCTTTTTGCACGAAAGGCTCAATAGAGTCACAGAAGTGATCCACCATGGCACTGGGAAACCCCAGCAATTGATCTTTCGGAATCCCTTCCTCCAGCCGCAATCGGGTGAGGATCAGCTCATTGTATAGGTCTTCATCGGATAGGTACTCTACGCGATGAGGCAACACCCCACTCCGCAAGGAGCGTATGTAGGCGAGATTGCTGGCCACTACATGATGCCGCCTCCGATGGCCATCGTAGCTGTGTGCAGAAGGACCGACACCGAGATACGGCTGCTGATGCCAATAGACGAGATTGTGTTGGGATTCATGGCCCGGCTTTGCGAAATTGGATATTTCGTACTGTCGATACCCCGTGTGCTGCGCCCAGTCCATGAGCAATTTCATTTGCTCAACGATTACACTGTCATCTGGTGGTGTACATTTTCCCTTTTGTATGAAATGGTAGAGCGCCGTGCGGCGTTCGACTGTCAGGGCGTAGGCACTGAAATGCGGTATGTCATACTGTTCGACCAAACGCAGATTTTCGACCAGCCCGTCCATCGTCATAGTCGGAATGCCGTAGATGAGGTCGATACTGATCTTTGAGATGTCAGAGCGGAGAATGCTATCCAAGACTCGGTGGATCTGCATGGCATCGTGTCGGCGGCCGAGATAACGCAAATCCTCGTTGCGAAACGACTGTACGCCAAGGCTGATACGGTCGACTCCATGCGCATGCCATAGCTCCAAGAGCTCTGCAGTGATGTCTTCGGGATTGCACTCCACGGTACACTCTTTTAAATCCTCGATGCTGTAGATGGTCCGTATCGCATCAAATAGCGATTCCCATTCGCTCAATGAAAGGATAGAGGGCGTACCGCCGCCGAAATACAAGGTCGACAGACGACGATGTGCAAAGTAATGGGACGTCAGCTCGAGCTCTCGTCGCAACGCACTGAGCAATTGCGGCCGATACCTCTGCGACACCGAAAAGTGAAAGTCGCAGTAATGACAGCGATGCCGACAAAACGGGATGTGCACGTATAAACTTGCCAATCGTCTACGCGTTATAATACCACAAAATTCTATAAAAGCCTACACATGTCTTCGATACGCGATACAGAAGTACTTGCCGATACGGTCATTCGATACCCTGCTGCCCTTTGGGTCGTCGAGCGGTTTGGCATTCCCTTCGGCTTTGGCGACAAGACCATTGGTGAAATAGCTGACGAACACGGCATACCGCGCGAGCTCTTCCTCACAGTGCTCAACATGAGCATCGACGAGCAATACACGCCGTCTATTTTCGAACACTTCGACTGTCTGCCCTACTTGCTCAATTACCTGCGCAACTCGCATTCCTATTTCACTGAGGAACAAATCCCCCAGCTCAAAGCCGAATTTCAGCGTTTCATACGCGAATCCAATGACGAATCGACGCGCATCATCTCTCAAATCTTCGAACACTACATCTCAGAGGTCGTCACCCACACCAATTATGAAAACGACGTCGTGTTTGATTATATCGAGCAATTGTATCGCAGCTATCTCAACGGTCATGACTTGGACAAAAACATCGCCTACCGCATCGGTATCTATGGAGCGCATCACGACGACATCGAGACGGTATTAATGGACCTACTCAATATACTGCTGCGCCACCTGCCAGAGGGTAAAAACACACGGGTGCGGCGCGATTTGATCCTGCACCTGTTGCACCTTCAACAGGATCTTTCGGTGCACTCCCGACTCGAAAACGAGCTGCTCATACCCACCGTACACCGCCTCGAAAGGACCATGAATCTCGTTTGATGCAATCCCAAGGAGAGAAGCATATCTGCATTGCCAGTGAGTCGTACATCATCCGTCAGGGATTGCAATCCATATTGCGTCAAAGCATAGCCGGGGATCTTCGCATCCTTTACGCACTTGCTTTCGATGATGTCCTTGCTTATCTACACAATTACGAGGTCGATTTGCTGCTCATTTCCAACAAGCTCTTGCACGACTCGCAAATCGCTTGGACCAAGTTTCGATTCGAATTTTCGCACCTCAAAGTTGTCGTCCTCATCGAAGATCGCGCACTGGCAGAAAAAATGCGCTACCCCTACGCTCGTACCATTGACCTCTACACCGGTGACGCCGAAATCCTCAGTCTGCTCAACGAACTGTACCCCACGATGCGCATCGGAGAGGTCGATAGGGAGCAGGCAAAGCTGACCGAACGCGAGCGCGAAGTGTTGCGGCTAATGGTCAAGGGCCTGACTACGGCGCAAATAGCAGAGGCGCTCTTCTTAAGCCCCTACACAGTGAGCACCCACCGAAAAAACATCCTCAACAAATTGAAAATCAAAACCATGGCGGGTTTGACCGTCTACGCCGTCATGCAGGGCATTCTGTCGATTCACGAAGTCGGAGAGGCCCTCGAAAAGGGCAAGAAAAATTAGCCCCCGATGATATTTCTCAGCGCATTGATTTGCTCTTTCCAGTACTCCTTTTGATCCTCAATTTCATCTTCGTCGGCAAAATCGACGATGTTCAACACCGTGTCATTGGTGATGGGCGATTTGTGAATGCGGATGTCCCAATATTCACCTTCGTCGGCATCTTCCCACTTAAAGCGCAAATGCTGGTCGGGCTCGTTTTGTACCAACTCCGCCACTTCTTCCGAGCCACTCCACCCAAAGATGTACTTGTTGCCTTCAATCTGCAAGGTATCACAAAACCACCGCGTCAATCCCGACGGAGTAGAAAAGTGCTCGTATATGATCGATGGGGAGGCTTTAAAGATAAACTCCATTTCAAATTGCTTTCGAGACATAGAACGACGCTTTACGTAGGTGCAATACAAGTATACTACGAACGAATGCATGTAAAATTGTATCCACAAACGCAGAATTTTCAACCCCGATTCCATCGGGAAAATTTCCGCACCTAAGGCGCAAATGGTGAGGATAGTTTTTCGTGTATGAAATTGTGCGCCTCAGTGTATAAAATCGTTCGCCTTGAGATACCACAACCGTAACGACGAATACCGTTAAATTTGTTCGCACAATCGAAGGCCATGACAGTCGAAGCATTTCAAGAGCAAATACGTCAAGGAATACCAGACCAACTTCCTCCCAAAAAAATCCGCGACCCAAACATACCCCATGCACCGATTCGAAATATCGCCAACGTGCTGACGCCCGAAGAAAAACGTCTTGCCCTGAAAAACGCCCTGCGCTACTTTCCCGAAGCCTGGCATGCCGAACTCGCTGAGGAGTTTGCCGAAGAGCTCGAACGGTATGGGCGCATTTACATGTACCGCTTTATGCCCGATTACCCCATGTACGCGCGGCCCATCACCGAGTACCCCGCCCGTCATCCCCATCTGGCAGCTATCATGTTGATGATCCAAAACAATCTCGATCCCACTGTGGCCAAATTCCCCCAGGAACTCATCACCTACGGAGGCAATGGCGCTGTATTCCAAAATTGGGCACAGTACCTGCTGACCATGCAATACCTCTCCCATATGGACGAACACCAGACATTGGTGTTGTATTCGGGACATCCTCTGGGTGTATTTCCTTCCCATCCCAGAGCACCACGCGTCGTCGTCACCAATGGCATGATGGTGCCCAACTACTCCAAAAAAGAGCATTGGAACAAGTACAATGCCCTCGGCGTCACCCAGTACGGGCAAATGACGGCGGGTTCTTTTATGTATATCGGTCCGCAGGGTATCGTACACGGCACGACCATCACGATCATGAATGCGGGCAGGCTCCGCGGATATGGAGACTCCCTTCAGGGGCGCTTATTTGTCTCCTCGGGGCTTGGCGGCATGTCGGGAGCTCAGGCCATAGCTGCTGAAATTGCAGGGGCCACAGCCATCATCGCCGAAGTAGACCGACGCGCCATCGACCAACGCATTCAAGACGGCTATATACGAAGAGAAAACATCTACACCGATCTCAATGAAGTATTGCACCGCGCCGTCGCGGAAAAAGAGCGCGCAAACGCCGTTAGCCTCATCTATCACGGCAATGTCGTCGACCTTTGGGAGGCCCTCGTCCAGGAGGGAATCACACCCGAACTGGGCTCGGATCAAACTTCGCTGCACAACGTCGAAGGGCTCGGCTATTGCCCAGCTGGATACACCTACGAAGAGGCGCAACAGCTGCTCCAAGATGATTATGAGGCCTTCATGCGAGCCGTACGCCAATCGCTGCGCAGACATGTCGATGCCATCAACCGCCTTAGTGAGCGGGGTATGTACTTTTGGGACTACGGCAACGCCTTTCTCTTGGAAGCAGGACGTGCCGATGCCGACATTTGGCTCGACAAGGAGGCAGGTATCTATCGCTACAAATCGTACGTCGAAGACATCATGGGGCCGATGTGTTTTGATCTGGGATTCGGGCCCTTCCGCTGGGTGTGCACCTCGGGACTGATCGAAGACCTACAGCGCACCGACGCGATCGCCCTTGCCGAGATGGAGCAGTTGTTGGAAGATGCTCTCCCCGAAGCAAAGGGACAGTGGCGGGACAACATCCGATGGATTCAAACGGTGGGCGAACGCCTGCCCATCGTGGGTTCGAAAGCGCGCATACTCTATGCCGATGCCTTTGGCAGAATCCGCATTGCCCGTGCCTTCAATCGCGCCATCCGCGAAGGCACAATCCAAGGGCCCATCGTCCTGGGCAGGGATCACCACGACGTATCCGGTACCGATAGTCCTTATCGCGAGACCAGCAACATCTACGATGGCAGTCGTTTTACCGCAGACATGTCCGTGCACAACGTCATTGGCGATGCGTTTCGCGGAGCTACATGGGTATCCCTCCACAACGGAGGTGGCGTAGGCTGGGGCGAAGCCATCAACGGAGGCTTCGGATTGGTATTGGATGGGAGCGATGCTGCCGAGGAAAATCTCCACCAAATGCTCTTCTGGGATGTGGCCAACGGCATCGCACGGCGCGCATGGGCGCGCAACCCTAACGCACTGCGCACAGCACAACAGCTCCTGAACAAAACCCCTGCACTACGACTAACCCTCCCCCACCTCGCCGACGATGCACTGTTGAAAAACTACTTTTAAACGCTCGACGTTTGTCCAACAAGTAAAATTCCTTACTTTTGTCCAAAATTGCCATCCATGAACGAACCGCTAAAAGAAATCATGACCACGGAGCTGATCACCATCGCTCCCGATACGCCACTCAAAAAGGCCAGA
>JALWKB010000239.1 GCA_026996805.1 Saprospiraceae bacterium
ATACCCATTGGATGCCGATGCGCAGATGCCAATCGGGATAGGGCATTCCACGTACCAGCTCTACGTATTTCGGTTGTAGGAGGAGATCTCCGACGTTGTCCAAGCGAAAGAAGAGCGTAAATTGTGGCACATATATGTAGTACAGCAAGTCCCAACGGCCAAAGATTTTATACTGTCGATAATCCTTAGCCGCATAGGCCTGGTAAAAGGGATGGTAGTGCAGGGGGAAGGTCCTTCCGGCGATCATCTGGGTTGCTACGCCGAAGTGCTGATAGGCCTCTTTCCGTCGCAAGGGCATCCGGTAACTAAGTTCTAAATAATTTGCCCAAGCGGGTACGACCAGCGCCGTATAATTGACACTCCAAGTATAGGTGAAGGCGTTGTAAATAGTCCATCGGTTGAAGAATGTACCTTGCAGAGTCCACTTGCATTCGATAGCTTGTATTGTCTTGTCGGTGTGCGATAGAGTGAAATCTTCAGATATATACCAAGGCACTTGCGATAGCATCAAGTACCGCACGGTGATATTGGTAAGATCTCGATAGGCATAGTGTAGGCCGGCATATTGGATTTGCTGGGTAGCATCGAGTGTATCGCGAAGCACGGTGGAAAAGTTCATCACCCATGCATCGGTGGGCGACCAGGCGTATCTGCCGCGGTGTAAAAATGCATGGAAGCGATGCTCTTTATGCCAACGTTTTGCATACTGCAAGTCGAAGCTATAGCGATTGGAGCGGTAGCGCATCCAGCGCCAGCGGGTGCTCAGTGTGGAGCTCGAATTGATGGACCATTGAAAGTCCACGAAGGGCCCAGTGCCGCTAAGCATCCTCTGAGAATCATTTTGCCTTAGGTCGATGTATTGGCTGATCATACCGAATTTTGTGCTCCAATTCCTTCCGATGTATCGCACATAAGTCGTTCCATTTAGTTCGCTAGCTTTCCAATACCGCAAGATTCCTCTGGGGTCTTCGACCAGCTGCGGAGGGTAGAAATTGGTGTCGACCTGGAAATCGTGGAATTTGTGCGTTTTTTTCGTGTATCCGATGTCGAAGTGAATGAAAAGTGGCTGATCCGAACGCCACTGTACGTAACCGAGGAGACCGAGGTGATAGCGTTTCCACAGCAGCTGTGCATCGCTGAGGCGGGTGGGTAAGAGCTGCCGATTTTGGAAGGATGCATTTGTCCACAGGGTCGTATCGCTGATCCCTCCGCTTTCTTGATGGATGAGCTCGTCGTAATGATAGACAGCGGCGAGTCGCAGTCGGGTTGTGGTCCATAAAATGGTGGGTTTAAACATGGTCAATGCACTGCGGTTGTTTGGGATAAGCCCGATATCGATTCCGCGGCGGTATTGGAGGTAGAGATGCGTCGAATCGCGAAAGGTACGGGCGAGCTCCAAATCCAAAAAGCTGTATTGCTGAATCGATGTGGCTCCATTTGCCGGATAAGTCCCCTGATGGGCCGTAGCAATGACGACGGGAACACTGCTTTTCGCAAACAGCACCGGACGTACTGGGTAAAAGTACGATTCCCAAAGGATGGGGCGCAATTGTGGCAATAGCGTGTGCTTCCTATCGGAATACATCACCGAAAGGATAGGGGAGAGCAGATTGCCGTTGCCCCAGTACGGTGGATCGCGCTCCTCATACCGATAGCGCCAAGGATTGCCTATCGGCTTTGATAGGTCGACGCGCATTACCCCGTCACCGTTGACTTCGTATAACGCGTATTTTATCCTGTGTATGTCAAAGGTATCACTAAAGAAATCCCGCTGGATTGGTGTAGGTTTTTTCACTGTGTCGACAGCGGGCTTCGCAGGGGTAAATTGCCCTCGACAGGGTGTGAAGGTCGCGAGGACGACATTGAGGACGGCTGTCCACGCAATCCTCGTCATCCAACGCCGCGCCAACCATTTCATACGCATTCGCTCAATAGCGTGTGTGGTAATTGAAAA
>JALWKB010000240.1 GCA_026996805.1 Saprospiraceae bacterium
ATGTCGACGAGGAATACGATCGGGGAGAGATCATCTTTCAGGCAAAGGTGCCCGTATACTCCGATGATACGGCTGAGCGACTCGCCGCGCGCATCTTGCGCTTCGAGCACCTGTGCTATCCCCCCGTGATTGAGATGGTCATTGAGTCTTCTTAGAGCTAAGGGGGTACGATTTTATACAGTTACGATTTTATACAGTACTTATTGGCGAATACGCCGCGGGCCCTTTTAAAATCCGATGTGGGTGTGAGTTTTTCTTATGGCGCGTTTGGGCTGTTGGTATGGGCAAGAATGCTGCTGAGTCGTTAAGGTTTGAGCATGATGAGTTTTTTGATGGTGAGGATTTCGCCCTTTTCATTTTTAATGGAGTAGAGGTATGTACCACGAGGGAGGAAGTAGAGGTTTTCGCGAAGTTTGGAGTTTTTAGGTGTGAGTCGGAACCAGCGCGTCCATATGGGGTCGCCGAGTATGTTGAGGATTTCGATCTGGTAGTTGCCGGGGGGCAGGCCTCTGAAGTAGAAGGTGACTTTGCCGAAGGTGGGATTGGGTTTGACGGTGATGCTTCGGTTGGAGGGCAGGGGTTTGGTATAGGTGAGTGCCCCGTTGAAGACCAATCGAACGGGTTTGCCCACGGAGTCGAGATCGACGGAAGCGACTTCACCGGTCTGGCCAGGAGCAAAAAACCGCAGGCGGTTGATGTGTATGGGGTCTAAGGGCATGTTGGGAAAGTAGATTCTTATGAGATTGGTTACATCTGTCCATCGCTTTAAGGCCTCTAAATAGAAGAGGATGCGTGTCTGTCGTGTTTCTTCGATGGATTCGCGCAATACGGAGTTAAATCGGCGGTTGGGCAGTAGCAGCTTACCCCATCCGTCGACTTTGGTCTTGGTGTGGATGCTGACCAACACGCGTATGGAGTCTGGGCGAGAGTTGGGGGGTATCTGCGCCAGTATGCTATCGGGTAGGGTGTCGGCGGAAAAGGTAAAATGGAAGGAGGTCTTTCGCGAATAGCGGTCGTCGTATTCGAGGGGTGCTTGATAGATCACATAAGGGGTGTCGTATTTTATATTGACGAAGAGCTGTCCGAGGATGGGGTCGATGGTGGTAAAGCCGATTTGGACGAATTGGTTGTTGGTGGTTTTATAGAAGGCTTCTGCTCCACCCTGGAGTGCGACGTAGAGTTCGGCATCGGGAAATTGACTTGCAGCGTTGGCCTCGCTGGCATTGCGGTATTGATAGCTCAGCAGAGGTGCGGGTTGGACGGCACTGAAGTCCCACACCACATTGGGGCCAGCGGCGTTGATATCGATGGTCGGACTGTCCACTGCTTCGAGCTGGAAGCGGGTTCCGACGGTGGGAAATACGCGATCGTCAATAACGGGCTGGCCAGTCAATATTGTGAGTGTACCAATCCATGTCAGCGCACATAGAAGTACTTTAATCCCCTTCATAGAGTGATGATTTGATTTTTCAAAACGTAAAATTACAAAATATAGATGAATTTCGGCTGTGCGATGTTGCGGGTCGTGGAGGATTTATGAATTTCTTAACGCGTGGGAGCGGTGTTTTTTCTGCTTTGGTAGATCAGGTAGGCGCCGATGAGGATGAAGGGGATGCTGAGGATTTGCCCTGTGGAGAGGGCGTTGCCAAACCAGGATTCGATGCCACCCTGGCTGCGCTTAAACACTTCGAGGACGAAACGGGCCCCGAAGACGAGTACGAAAAACCACCCGAGGAGTGCTCCCCTGCGAAATCGGAGGGAGGTCTTCCAATAGGCGGTGTACAGTAGGATGAAGATGATGAAATAGGCGATGCTTTCGTAGAGTTGGACGGGGTGGCGCGGGATGTCGTCGATGCGACGGAAGACGAAGGCCCAGGGCACATCGGTGGGCTTGCCGATGATTTCGGAGTTCATCAGATTGCCGATGCGGATGAAGGCGCCGGTCAGGGCTACTGGTATGGCGATTCGGTCCATCAGCCACAGCAGTGGCATGCGGTATTTTCGGCTAAAGAGCCATAGAGCCAAAGCCACGCCAATGGCGCCGCCGTGGCTGGCCAGGCCTCGGTATCCGATAAAGCGAAACTCTGGTTCGAACGTGACGGGCAAGAAGATTTCGAGGGGATGGTCTTTAAAGTAATCCCAGTCGTAGAAGAGGCAATGTCCGAGGCGCGCTCCCAAGACGGTGCCGATGACGATATAGAGCAGTAAGGCATCGAGCACTTCGGGGTTTTTCTTTTCGTGCAGGAAGATTTTGCGCATCATCCAGTATCCGATACCAAATCCCAGGGCAAACATCAAGCTGTACCAGCGTATGCCGATTGGGCCAATCTGGAAGAGGATTTCCGAGGGGTTCCATTCAATCGCCCAGAGCATCATAGTTATGCGATTTGTTTGCGTAAAGGTACGATTTTAACACAAGCCTTAAGGGAGGCAGCGCATTGTACAGGGGGTTGCGGGAGGATAGGCTTAATAGACTTCGTAGCCGCGAGGGTGGAGCGTGACGATTCGCGAGAAGGGCTGTAGGGATGGGTTAGAGGCGAGCGCTTGGCGGAATTCGTCGGCAATGCCCTTGTTGTTGAAGAGGAAGATAAGACAGCCTTGTCGGCTGTCGTAGTGGTATCCCATGAAATGGCTGTTGTTTAGGATATGGGCGTGTGTTGAGAGATGAGGGGGCAAATCGAGTTCGGTGCTGCTGTGCTGCATGGCGGATTGGATGAGGTGCCAGTCTCCCGTCATGGCGCCGAGCAAAAAGGAGCTCACCAGAGCGGCATTCTCTTGAGGATTTGGTCGTGTGGGTGGTGCGGTAGTCGGATAGGGTAATAGGACGAAGTACCAGCCGACGGTGGTGTAGATTTTGCGGTAGGGGAGTGGTTCGCTCAGTGTGTTGGCCACCAGTCCACCATGGCAGCGGGCGGCGACGGCGAGGGCTTCTTCAGGTGCATATTGATGGGCGAGGTGGATGGCCTGACGCTCGATTTGTTGGAGGGTAAAGGGTTGGTTTTCGAGCACGTTAAGGCCGAAGTAGAGTCCGAAGATGAGCGCTGCCCAGTCGGTAGCGCTTGGTATCGTCTCCTTGGGTGCGAGCACTTCGACGGAGATGCCGTCGGGGTCGAAGGATTTCCATCGGTGTTGGAAGTCTTCACAGATGAGCTTCCACAGGGTGTGGGATTGGTCGAGGTCGAATCCGCAACGTCGGGCGATATGGAGGGCCTCGTTGGGCTGGGGCGGAGGATGGCGCTTGAGCAGCACTGTCAGGCCCGGGGCATCGACGGTACAACATGCCCAGTGTGGTAAGTAGAGCCAATGAGCGATGACGGGTTTTATTTCGAGTTTGACCGACGATTTCATACGCGCTATTCCAGATCACTCGTAGACATACAGGCGGTAGATGCGCACGCCGATGCTGAGTTCGATGCTAAAATTACGCATTTTGATTTCATTGAGTGTTTGGGGTTGGCCGGTGTAGGGGTCGATGAAGCGACCGCGCAAGGGGGGTTGGTAGTACTGGAGGGCGATATCTTGGTGTATGCCGAGTTCGGCGAAGATCTCGTATTGTTGGGGCTCCAACTCCCAGAGGGTGGTTCCGAGGAGGAGGGAAAAGCCGTAGAGATAGTGTCGGAGGAGGGCTGGATCGGGATAGACGGGGAAGCCGTACTCTTCGTTGACTTTGGCGTAGGTGTCGAGGTTGGTCTTAAAGGTGTATTCGCCTCGGAGGCCGATGCCCACGTAGCCCGACAGTTGTTCATAGAGTTGTTGGGTGGTTTTGATGCCGATTTGGAGGGAGGCGTTGTGGTAGACAAACTTTGGGTTGTCAAATTGGAAGGCTCTGTTGGCGATGTTTTTGAGTGATCCGAAATAGAAGCGGGTCAGTGAGGAGCCGCGCTGGTGATAGCCAATCTGAAAGTAGATACGGGAGGGGCTTCTGCTGTCGTAGCTCTCTCGATAGAGGGCGAGGTGGTATCCGTAGGCGGTGCCGCGCGTGCGGTAATGGCCGGATTGGCGCATAAGGGTTGGGCCGCCTTTGATTCCCCAGATGTATCCCTTGTAATACGGTTCGTGATGGTAAGTTTGTGCTTGGATGGTGGAGGGATGAGCAAAGCATGTGACGAAGAGCCAGAGTGCGAGCGGTATGGAGCGGATCATAGTCGGCGCAACACTTCGGTGAGGAGCTTCCAAAACCTCTGGACGGAGGAAATTTGTACTTTTTCGTCGGGCGAGTGGGCTCCGCGGATGTTGGGGCCGAAGGAGATCATTTCGACTTGGGGATAGGCTTTTTTAATAATGCCGCACTCCAATCCGGCGTGGCATGCCAGGACGTGCGGTTTGTGGCCGTAGAGTTCTTCGTAGACCTGGCTAAGGGTGGCATTGATGGAGGCGTTGGGATCGGGCGCCCAGCCGGGATAGCTTCCCGAGTATTCAACTTTGGCGCCAGCGAGTTGGAAGCAGGCGCGAATGGCGTTGGCCTGGTCGATTTTTTCGGAGTCGACGGCGCTGCGCGTGAGGTTTTCGGCGCGGAATGTACCGTTGCCCATCCACACTCGAGCCAGGTTGTTGGAGGTTTGGACGAGGTCATCGACGTCGGGAGAGAGGCGATAGATGCCGTTGGGGCATGCATAGATGGCGTTGAGGAAGGCGCGTTGTTGAGGCGGAGCGATGGCGGTGGAGGGGTGTTGGTGTGGTTGGAAGTGGAGTTGCAGGTTTGGGTCGGTGGTTTTGTATTCATCTTGGAGGGTGGTGCGCAACTCGTCGATGATTTGTTGGGCTTGAGGGAGGTGTTGGTCGTCGATCCAGATCCATGCGCGGGCTTCGCGAGGGATGGCATTTCGGAGTCCTCCACCGTCGAATTGATGGATGTGCATGGGGATTTGGCGGTCCAGCTCCCAGAGGATTCGGTTGAGGCATTTGTTGGCGTTGGCGCGTCCTAAGTGGATGTCCATGCCCGAGTGGCCGCCAGTGAGGCCGGTGATAAAGAGTTCGTAGCTATGGGAGTTGCCGTTTACGGTGATGGTGTCGTATTCAGCGGTAGCTGTCACGTCGATGCCGCCGGCACAGCCGATGGTGAGCTCGCGTTCGTCTTCGGAGTCGAGGTTGAGCAAGATTTTACCTTTTAGCCATCCGGGGGCAAGGGCGGCAGCGCCTGTCATGCCCGTCTCTTCGTCGACGGTAAAGAGGGCTTCGATGGGAGGGTGTTGGAGGTCTTTATCGCTCAAAATGGCCATGATGGCGGCTACGCCGATGCCGTTGTCGGCTCCCAGTGTCGTGCCCTTGGCCTTGACCCAATCGCCGTCGACGTACATTTGTATACCTTGGGTGTCGAAATCGAAATCGGTATCGGCGTTTTTTTGGTGGACCATATCGAGATGGGCTTGCAGGATGACGGGCGGGTGGTTTTCGTACCCTGGGGAGGCGGGCTTTTTGATGAGCACGTTGCCGGCGTCATCGACCTGGGTTTCTAATCCCAGAGATTGGCCGAAGGCCCGCATGAAATCGATGATTTTATCCTCTTTTTTCGAACCTCGTGGGATGGCGTTGATGTCGGCGAAGTGGTTCCACAAGCTGCGCGGTTCGAGTTGGCGTACGGATGCGTTGTCCATGGGTTTGGTGTTTTACTGTTGTGGGGCGTTGAGCAGTTTTTGGTTGATTGTATCGATTTCCCGATCGATGAGGTAGAGGCCCTGCGGGCTATCTCCGATGAGTTTGAATTTGTCTAAGATACTTCGGACGAGGGCTTCTTCTTCGTGCTGTTCGTCGACAAACCACTGGAGGAATTGCCAGGTGGTAAAGTCGTTTTCCTGCATGCAGAGTTGGACGATTTGATGGATAGCTTTGGTGACTTTTTGTTCGTGTTGGAGCACTTGTTGGAAGACGGCGTGCAGGGATTCAAAATGATTAGGAGGCGGGTCAACGCCGGGTATTTCGGCGTGTTGGTCGGAGTCGTTGAGAAAATGGACGATGCGCAGCATGTGCTGGCGTTCTTCGTCGGATTGTCGATAGAAGAATGCGGCGGCACCTGCAAGGCCTTCGCTGTCGCACCACGAAGCCATTGCGAGGTAGAGCTGCGAGGCGTAGGCTTCTAAGCCGATCTGTTTTTGCAGGGCTTGAATGGTCTTTTCTGTCATATTTGCACGATTTTATACGTTTGGATAAAAAAATTCAATACTGTCTTATCCCACAAAGTCCTACTTTCGAACGCAAAGTATGCGGGCTTTAGTTTTGCGCGTTGAGTGGATTTGCGGGTGAATTTCTATCATTGCATGCCAAAGCTGGTGAAATGGAGACGGAAGTACATCTGGCTTCGTACATCGAGCACACGAATTTGAAGCAAACGGCTTCGGCGGAGGATATTGAGCGTCTTTGTCGGGAGGCGAGGGGGTATGGCTTTGCGGCGGTATGTGTGGCGCCGTATTTTGTCGAGAGGGCCAAGCGCGTGTTGGAGGGCAGTGGTGTCGAGCTCTGTACGGTTATTGGTTTTCCTCTTGGGTATACTTACGGGGAGGTAAAGGTTGTAGAAGCGGAGCGCGCCTTTTCCCTTGGTGCGGATCACATCGATGTGGTGATCAATGTATCGGCGGCGAAGAGTGGTCATTGGCAGGTGATTGAGGGGGAAGTGGGTGCGTTGGTAGAGGTGGCGCGTGCGCATCGGGGCATCATCAAGGTGATATTGGAGACTTCGCGATGGGAGGAGGCGGACATTCGGAAGTTGTGTCGGATATGTGTGGATCTCGGCGTGGATTACTTAAAGACCTCTACGGGATTTGACGGGCAGCGGGCGACGGTGGAGGCTGTGCGGGTCTTGCGCAGTTGTGCGGGCGATGCCGTAAAGATCAAGGCTGCTGGAGGCATTCGCACGCGGGAAGATGCATTAAAGATGATCGAGGCGGGTGCGGATAGGATAGGCACTTCGTCGGGATTGGCAATAATTGGAGCTGTATGAAATACATAACGGTGGCATTGCTGTTTGTGGGGATTCATGCGGGGGCGCAGATAGTTGAGGAGGCGCCCATCAAGGAGTTGTTGGAGTTTTACTTTGAGGAATGGGATGCTGGCGGTAAGTGCACGATATGGCAGGTTCAACTCATCGCCACGACGGAGCGGCGCAAGGCTGAGCGGATTTATTATCAACTGCGCAAAATGGATGGCGATGGGGAGCTGCGCATTGTGGCGCCGTATTACTACGTGCGCACGGGCGAGTATTGGACGCGGGAAGAGGCACTTCACGCATTGAAGCGGTATCGTTTGGCATTCCCGGATGCGCATGTTCTTTCCAGGAGGGTTCGGTGTGAGAAGCTCGTAGAGCGGGCGGCTGGTGGGCCATGAATGGCCTTGAATTTTGGAGAAAACCGTTGGTCAAGTTGTATTATCGAAAGCGGGCATACGATGGGTTGTTGGTGACCTTGTATTTCAGCCTTGTCATCATCGGCTGGTTGATGTTGTACTCGGCGACGGCGCGTGAGTGGATGGGCAGTGCGTCGTTTTGGAGCAGCAGTATAGGCAAGCAGACTCTTTGGCTTGTGCTTGCGGTGGGGGTGTTTTGGCTTTTTCAGATTGTGGAGTGGAAGTACTGGTTTCGTACGGCGTATTTGTTTTATGCGCTTGGGATAGTCATGTTGTTGGTTGTGCTGGTGTGGGGGAGGGAGATCAAGGGTGCGCGATCTTGGTTGTACTTTGGAGGATGGGGTTTTCAGCCGTCGGAGTTGGCGAAGTTTACGACGCTTTTGGGGCTATCGGCGTATTTGAGTCATTACGGGACGGATATGCGTCGTCGGATGTCGCAGTTGGTGGCAGCGGGGCTGGTCATGGTGCCGGCGGTGTTGGTGGCGATGCAGCCGGATTGGGGTACGGCGATGGTGTTTAGTGCCTTTGTGTTGGTGTTTTATCGTGCGGGTTTGCCGGTGGAGTACTACATAGTGGGTGCGGTGGCGGTGATGGGCCTGCTTGGAGGTCTGTTGTTGGGGTGGGTGAAGATGGCTTTAGTGGTGTCTGTGTTGTATTTGCTGGTAGTTGTGTGGTCTGCCAGGAGGTGGCGTTGGGTTTGGTTGTTGTGGATGTTGGGTGTGGTCGGGCTGGTCTATGTGCACTTTTGGGGGGGTGAGGAGTGGGAGTGGGTGGTGGCATTGTACCACCTAATGGTGTCGGGTCTGATACTCTTTGCCCGTCGTTGGTATCGATGGGCGGTTGTGGGGGCTGGGTTGGTATTGATGGCGGTTGGCTTGGCGTGGTCGTCGGAGTTTGCCTTTCGGGAGGTGTTGAAGCCTCATCAGCAGGAGCGCATCAATGTGTGGTTGTTTCCGCACAAGGCGGATCCGCAGGGGTCGGCATACAATGTGTTGCAATCGAAACTGGCCATTGGTTCGGGGGGGCTGTGGGGCAAGGGTTTTCGCAAGGGGCGGATGACGGAGCTCAATTACGTGCCGGAGCAGACGACGGATTTTATTTTTACGACGGTTGGGGAGGAGCAGGGGTTTGTGGGTTCGGTGGCGGTTTTAGCGATTTTTTTAATGTTGATGTGGAGGTTGGTGGTGCTTGCGGAGCGGGTGGAGCACGATTTCATGCGTTTTTATCTGTACGGTGTGGCTTCGCTGTTGTTTTTTCACGTGTTTGTCAATGTGGGGATGACCTTGGGCTTGGTGCCGATTATTGGCATACCGCTTCCGTTTATCAGTCAGGGGGGCAGTGCTTTGGTGGTGTTTTCGTTGATGTTGGCGGTGGCGTTGCGGATGGGGGG
>JALWKB010000241.1 GCA_026996805.1 Saprospiraceae bacterium
GGAATTATTGTATTATTACCCTGTAGGCGAATCAAAGCAAAATTGTCGTAAGGCTTATTACTTGCTGCAGCAATTGCACCAAAAATTTGGCGAATACAAGCTCTCGAAGATAATGATGAAAGATGCTCATAAATGTGGCACCACATACTATTATATCGAGCTCAAAAATGAAAGTGGTGTACCCTTTTTGGGTAACTGGGACTACTTTCTTTCGGAGCCACCACAACTCTTTGGGCGGTGGGTGGAAATATATTCCTACTATCCTGAGCTAATAACTTTCGACAACCATATCGATGTGATCGTCAAGACTATCGAGCTAACACCGTTTTTGGAGCGGGAGCGAGAAGTGACGTACGAACGCCAAATCGAGGTCAAGGACAGACACAGCGATACGACGAGACTCGTCAAGGTCAAAGCCCGTGTCTTGGAAATCTCGCAATATAGGAAGTTGAGTATCGGAGGGGAGGTTCAGATTTTTAGCTTGCGATCGAAAAAAGAGCTGTTGTTTCGGGCGCCATTTTACACCCAATACGAGCATAAGGCATTTGGGATCAAGTTGTTGGAAGGCGATACACGGGCCATTCCCGACAATAAGCGCGCCTATCTCAATCGATCATTGCCGCTCTTTTTCAGCGACATCGTATTTGCGGATGAGGCGTTAAAACACATGAACCGAGACTTATACAGGGTATTGAGCAAATACGAGGGATTTTATGAGTAATAGATGATGCTTGTTACCCTGTATTGTAGCTCGCATGAGCCCGGGATGGATGCGTGGACGCATGGTAAAAACATTTTATATCAAAGTATCTTTCCCGTAACTTTGTCGTCTATCAAGTAGGTGAGGATATGCCGGATTTTTGTCATTTGCACAACCATACGCAGTATTCGCTGCTCGACGGGGCGTCGCATATCGCAGAGATGATACGAAAGGCGGTCGATGACGGGCAGCGTGCCATTGCCATTACGGATCACGGCAACATGTTTGGCGTGTTTCACTTTGTCTCAGAGGCCCAGAAACAGGGCATCAAACCCATCATTGGCTGTGAGTTTTACCTGGTAGAAGACCGCCATAAGAAGAGTTTTTTGCGATCGAAAAACGAGGTAGACAAGCGCTATCACCAGCTCTTACTGGCCAAGAATGAGGTGGGGTATCGCAATCTCATGAAATTGTGCTCGCTCGGATACATTGAGGGCTTGTACGGCAAGTATCCGCGCATTGACAAGGAGCTCATCGAGCAGTACAGTGAAGGGCTCATAGCCACATCGTGTTGTATTGCTGCAGAAATACCGCAGGCCATCATCGCGGGCGACATGGAGAAGGCGCATGCCCTGGTGCGTTGGTGGAAGGACTTGTTGGGAGAGGATTTTTACATCGAAATACAGCGGCAAGAAGGTCTGGACAATATCGACGGGAGCGGCATCTCTCAAGAACAGGTCAATCAGGTGTTGTTGCAGCTGGCGCGACACTACGATATCAAGGTCATAGCAACCAATGACGCGCATTATGTCGACCGCGAAGATTGGAAGCCGCACGACGTGTTGTTGTGTATCAACACCTCATCGCTGCTCAGCGATACGGATCGATTTCGGTTTGCCAGTTCGGACTTTTACTTAAAGACACGGTCGGAGATGCAGGAGCGCTTTGCGGATCTGCCGCAGGCGCTGGACAACACTTTGGAGATAGCCGATAAAGTGGCGAATCTCCAATTGGAGAGGGACATACTATTGCCGGCCTTTCCCGTGCCCGAGGAATTTGATTCGCAATTGGCGTATTTGCGCGAGTTAGTGTATCGCGGTGCGCAGTGTCGATACAGTGAGCTGACGGACGAAGTGCGCCGGCGCATCGATTACGAGCTGGAGGTCATCGGCAAGATGGGCTTTGAGGGCTACTTTTTGATCGTCCAAGATTTCATACATGCGGCTAAACAAATGGGCGTATCGGTGGGGCCGGGACGAGGTTCTGCAGCGGGCTCGGCGGTGGCGTATTGTCTGGGTATCACCAACGTCGACCCATTGAAGTACCACTTGCTCTTTGAGCGCTTTCTCAATCCGGAGCGCGTGACGATGCCCGATATGGACATTGACTTTGACGATGAGGGCAGGCAGAAGGTGATCGATTACGTGGTCAAGAAGTACGGTTTTAATCAGGTGGCGCAAATCATCACTTTCAACACTATGGCTGCGCGGCTGGCGATTCGCGATGTGGCGCGCGTGTTGGGACTTCCACTTGACGAAACCGATCGCCTTGCTAAAATGGTGCCCGGTCGTCCCGGCGTCATGCTGCGCAAAATCCTCAGCGAAGAAGCGCTAAGCCCAGAGGAATTTCGTCCGGAAGAAATCGAAAATATCAAGACGCTCCGCAAGATTTGGAAATCCGAAACCAAGGAAGGGGAAACGCTTAGTCTTGCACGTCAGCTGGAGGGCTCTATACGCAATTTCGGCATTCATGCCGCAGGCGTCATCATTGCGCCGGAGGATATTACCAATTACATTCCCGTCTGTGTGTCGAAGGACAAAGAGCGCGAAAATGGCCTGCTGGTCACGCAGTACGACGGCAGTGTAGTCGAAAAGGCCGGCATGCTCAAGATGGATTTTCTGGGCTTGAAGACCTTGACCATCATCAAGGACACCATTGAAAATATCGTGCAGCGCTATGGAGAAGAGCGGCGTTTTGATCCGGACACCATTCCCTTAGACGATGCAAAGACTTTTGAGCTGTTTCAGCGGGGTGAAATGACGGGCATTTTTCAGTTTGAATCGGCGGGCATGCGGCGCTATTTGAGGGAATTGAAGCCGACCGTATTTGAAGATCTCATCGCGATGACGGCATTGTATCGGCCGGGGCCGATGGACTTTATTCCCGTCTTTATCAATCGCAAGCACGGACGCGAGCCGGTGGAATATCCGCATCCTTGGTTGGAAGACATCCTCAAGCCGACCTACGGCATCATGGTCTATCAAGAGCAGATCATGCAGACGGCCCAGGTGCTGGCGGGGTATAGTTTGGGAGAAGCCGATATGTTGCGCCGCGCCATGGGCAAGAAGAAGCGCGAGGAGATGGAGCGCCATCGAAAGATATTTGTCGAGGGGGCGGCTAAAAAGGGCATCGACAAGGCCAAAGCCGAGGAAATCTTTGACATCATGGCGCGCTTTGCCTCCTACGGTTTCAACCGCTCACACGCCACGGCCTATTCGGTGCTCTCCTTTCAGACGGCGTATTTAAAGGCGCATTATCCGGCGGAATTCATGGCTTCGGTGTTGACGCACAACAAAAACGACATCTCGAAGCTCAACTTTCTCTTACAGGAGTGCAAGCGCATGAATCTCAAGGTGTTACCTCCCGATGTCAATGAAAGTCAGGTGCATTTTAGCGTCAACCGCGATGGACACATACGCTTTGGGCTGGCCGCACTGAAGGGGGTTGGAGAGATAGCTGTAGAGGCCATCATTCGCGAGCGAGAGGCCAATGGACCGTATCGGTCGCTGCTCGACATGACGCGCCGGCTCGATACGCGTACGGTCAACAAAAAAGCATACGAATCGCTGGTCTTAGGTGGAGCTTTAGATTGTTTTGGCATAGCGCGTGCACGCTACTTTTTGCCCTCCGATCGCTATGAGAGCTTTTTGGAGCACGCCGTGCAGTACGGCATTCAAGTGCAGCGCGTCGAGCAAGACAATTCGATGAACCTCTTCGGGGAGGCAGGTATGCGCAAGGTGCGCGAACCCGAAGTGCCCCAAGGTGAGGAATGGCCCCTCATCACGCGCCTCGAACGCGAAAAGTCGGTAGCGGGTATTTACCTCAGCGGTCACCCCTTGGATGATTTTAGCGTCGAGTTGAAATATTTTATCAGCTGTCCAATAGCAAAACTCTCCGAGCGACCCAACCAACACCTCACCATTGCCGGTGTCGTCACGAGGGCACAACATCGCATTTCGAAAAAGGGCACACGCTACGGTCAGTTTGAAATCGAAGATTACACAGGTAGTTTGAAAATCAACCTCTACTCCAAGGACTACGTGCGCTTCAGCTCGTTTTTTGAGCCGGGGCAAGTCTTGTATCTCTACGGCCGATACGAAAAGGGCTGGCAGCGCGAGGAGGAATACATCTTTCGAGTCGAGGATGTGGGGTATTTAGAAGATTTGTCCCAAAAGATCAAAGAGGTCACATTGGTACTGCCACTACAAGACTTGACAGAAGAAGTCGTAGAAAGTGCAAGGGCCATCTGTTCCGAACACCCCGGCAAACACCGCGTAAAATGGTTGGTCGTCGACGAAGACAATAAGCACAAATTGCGTTTTGTCTCTGGGAATACCCGCGTGCATGTAGAAAAGAATTTTATTGAAAAAATGCAACAATTGGGAATCCGAGCTCACATATCGAAGACGGCTTGATCGCAAAGTCTTCCACCTGCTTTCGTTGAGGTATAAAACTTTGTAGGGAGAATTGGCTATCTTTAGGGCTGAAGACCTAAAACACTGGTATATGCGAGTGCGCTTTCTTTTATTGATGTGTATGGCTGTGATGGGCACCCTGAACGCTCAGATTACGCAAGTAATTCGCGGCAAAGTGGTCGACCGCGAATCAAAGGCACCGCTCATAGGTGTCAATGTGGCGGTGTATCCTGCTGAGGGAGAGGTGTTGGGAAGCACGACGGATGCGTACGGCACTTTTGTCGTCGAGGGTGTGCCCGTGGGGAGGGCACGCGTGGTATTTTCGTATTTGGGCTACAATACCGTCGTGCTCGACAATATCATGGTCACTTCTGCAAAGGAGGTGGTCTTAAATGTGGAGATGGAGGAGGCGGCGCTCAAGTTGGAGGAGGTAAAAGTGGTAGCGCAGAAATACGGCGAAGTGCGCAATGAAATGGCGCTCATCAGTGCTCGTCAATTTAGCGTCTCCGAGACGGAACGCTATGCCGGCAGTCGCGCCGACCCGGCACGCATGGTGCGCAATTACGCCGGCGTGGTAGCGGCAGATGATTCGCGCAACGACATCGTCGTACGCGGTAATACGCCGACGGGAGTATTATGGCGCATCGAAGGGATCAACGTGCCCAATCCCAATCACTTTGCCATCCCGGGAACACGCGGTGGATCGGTCACCATTTTAAACAACAAGTTTTTATCCAACTCGGATTTCTTTACAGGAGCTTTTCCCGCTGAATACGGCAATGCCATCGCAGGAGTGTTTGACCTGCGCATGCGCAACGGCAACAACCAACGTTACGAATACAGCGCCCAGTTTGGCTTTCTCGGCACTGAGCTCATGGCAGAGGGTCCCTTCCAGTGGGGAAAATCGTCCTTCTTGGCGATGTATCGGTATTCCACCGTTGCCCTCTTTCACCTTTTGGGCATCGATATCGGTACGGATGCCACACCGCAGTATCAGGATGGGGCCTTTCGCCTGCACTTTCCCTTAAAAAACGGTGGAGATGTGGCCGTCTTCGGCCTGGGTGGCTGGAGTAGTATCGATATCATCAAGAGTGTACCCTACGACACGGCAGAGACGGAACTCTATGGCTCCAACGACAGGGATCAGTATTTCACATCGCAGATGGGTGTAGTGGGGGTATCTTACTCCCATCCGCTTGGCAGCAGTGCGTATTTGAAAAATGTCGTTGCCGTATCCCATCAGCGCGTGACTGCCAATCACGACAAGGTGGTACACCGCGTCGAGGGAAGCCAGTTTGTACCCGACACGCTTTTCGATATTCTGCATTACGTGTTTGAGGAAAACAAGCTCTCGTGGGCGCTCTCCCTCAACAAGAAGTACTCGAGGAGATGGAGTATGAAAGCCGGTCTCAATGCAGACCTCTACCAGGTGGAATACCGCGATCGGGTGCGCGCCGTATTTGGTGGTTGTGCAGTTGATTCGGTTACACCGTGGCGTAAGCGCTGGGATGCGCGTGAAGTGTTGCTGCTTTTCCAACCCTATGTGCAGTTTAAGTACAAGTACAATCAGCGCTTGACCTACACCTTTGGTGCGACGGGATTGGCCTTTACGATCAGTCCAAAGGCGATATCGTGGTTTGAGCCACGTGCTGGGCTGAGTTATGCCATCGATTTAAAATCGCGGATCAATGTCGGCATCGGCTTGCACTCACAGGCCTTATCGCCTTACTTGTACTTTTACGACAAAAACACGGAGTATTCGGAGGAATTGACCCCGTACAATCGCGACCTCGACTTGATGAAGAGCTGGCATTTTGTCGTCGGCTACATGCGCATACTCGGCCCGAAGGTGCGCATGCGCGTGGAGGGATATTACCAGTACTTGTTTGACTTGCCGGTGAGTAAGCGCCCGGGGCCGTATGCACTCATCAATTCGGGGTCTGGATTTAGCCGCTTCTTCCCCGACACTTTAGTCAGCACGGGCATTGGTCGTAATGTGGGGGTGGATGTTATGTTGGAAAAGGGATTTAGCAAGGGCTATTTCTTCATAGCTTCCGCATCACTGTACGATGCCAAATATCGCGGGAGTGATGGGGTATGGCGCAATTCGGCATTTAATGGGCGCTATGCGATGAACATTGCGGGTGGGAAGGAATTCAAGTTTGGGCCCCATCGGAGTTTGACCGTATCGTTTCGGACCGTACGGGCGGGCGGACAGCGGTACGGCATCGTCGACACTTTGGCCTCAGCGCTCGAGCAGGACATCATCTATCGCGATGAG
Organism: Saprospiraceae bacterium; assembly: GCA_026996805.1. Lineage (GTDB taxonomy): Bacteria > Bacteroidota > Bacteroidia > Chitinophagales > Saprospiraceae > S141-43. The sequence goes on from JALWKB010000241.1 coordinate 6,677, forward strand.
CGCTTTAATGAATTTCAGTTTCGGGACTATTTTCGCTTTGACTTGCGGGTCAATTATGTGATCAACACGGCGCGGTTGACGCACGACATCGGGATTGATTTTATCAATCTGTTTGACACGCCCAATGCCTTGCGATATTCCTATGTGCCGTGCCGTGCCAATCCGATTGTGGAGGAGCGCCAGCTCGGTCGGCTGCCGATCTTTTACTACCGTCTGGATTTTTAAATCATTTTCCGCGGGTCGATGTATTTATCGAATTCCTCTTCGGTGAGGTAGCCGAGGGCGAGTGCAGCTTCTTTGAGGGTGGTGTTTTCGCGGTAGGCCTTTTTGGCGATTTCGGCGGCTTTGTCGTAACCGATGATGGGATTGAGAGCTGTGACGAGCATCAGCGAATTATCAAGGTGTTGGCGGATGCGGGTTTTGTTGGCTCGGATACCTTTGACACACTTATCGGTAAAGCTGGCTGTTCCGTCGCCGAGGATGATAGCCGAGTCGAGAAAGTTGGTAATGATGAGGGGTTTGAAGACGTTGAGTTCGAAGTGACCGTTGGCACCGCCTACATTGATGGCTACGTCGTTGCCCATGACCTGTGCACATATCATAGTCAGTGCTTCGGCTTGGGTGGGGTTGACTTTGCCGGGCATGATGGATGAGCCGGGCTCGTTAGCTGGAATGATGATCTCACCGATGCCTGCCCTTGGCCCAGAGGCGAGCATGCGGATGTCGTTGGCTATTTTCATTAAGGCGGTGGCGCAAGTCTTTAGAGCGCCGTGTACGTAGACGAGTGCGTCGTGGGCCGCAATACCTGCAAACTTGTTTTTGGCTGGCCGGAACGGATAGCCCGTCAGCTGAGCGATGTATTGTACTACGAGGGTGTCGTATCCTTTCGGCGTGTTGATGCCTGTGCCGACAGCGGTGCCGCCAAGTACGAGGTCGAGCAATGCATCGGAAGATTGTTCTACCGCACGAATGGCAAACTCCACCTGGGCGGCGTAGCCGGAAAACTCCTGGCCGAGGGTGAGCGGAGTGGCATCCATGAAGTGGGTGCGCCCGATTTTGACGATGTCTTTAAACTCCTCGGCCTTTTCGCTGAGTGCTTTGTGGAGTTTTTTCAATCCCGGCAAGGTGCGCTCTTGCAATACCGTATAAGCGGCGATATGCATTGCCGTGGGAAAGGTGTCGTTGGACGATTGACTCTTGTTGACATCGTCGTTGGGATGGAGGATTTTTCTTTCGTCTGTGAGTGCTCCACCCTGCAAGACGTGCCCGCGATTGGCGATGACTTCGTTGACGTTCATATTGGTCTGGGTGCCCGAGCCGGTTTGCCAGACGACGAGCGGAAATTGGTCGTCGAGCTCGCCGGAGAGGATTTCGTCGGCCGCTTTGACGATGAGGTCGCGCTTTTCGGGGGGCAAGACTCCCAAGTCGGCATTGGCCATGGCAGCGGCTTTCTTGATGATGGCGTAGGCGCGGATAATTTCCATGGGCATCTTGCGATTGCCGATGCGAAAGTTTTCCAGCGAACGCTGGGTCTGGGCTCCCCAATACTTGTCGATTTCGACGAGTACTTGTCCGAGTGAATCCCTTTCCGCGCGGTATTGGGTCATAGCTCAGAGGTTTTTCCGTTGCGAAGGTAGACAAACTATTTTATACCGACTTAAAAGCGAATTTTGATCAGTTGAAGGATATTGTAATTTTGGCTTGGCACGAGTACTTCGTTGACCTTTGTCTGTTTAGCATCGCGCCAGCGCAGCCACCATTGCCGCCGCTTGACGCGAAAGAGGGTGCGTCGGTCGAGCACCCCTTCACTGCCGATGAGGTATTCCGATACGATGGGGTCGCGCTCGATGTTGTCGTTGTAGATGATGCGCAAAAGCGCCGTGTTGTGCATGATGAAATACGAGGAGTAGATGGCGTTGTCGTCTTGGGAAAATTGGCGTTTGTAGAGGATTTCTGTCCAGTGAATGGTCCAGTCGGGATG
>JALWKB010000242.1 GCA_026996805.1 Saprospiraceae bacterium
CGGAAGGTCTGTTTTTTAGGCGCTGTCGTCATGAGTGGGCATTGAAGAAGTCGATGAGTTCGTCCAAGGCGAGGCTTTGCTGTTCGCCCGTCGCCATATTTTTAAGGGTATAGCGCTGTTGGTTGCGTTCGTCTTCGCCGATGATCAGCACATAGGGCACCTTGCGCTGATTGGCGTACTTCATCTGTTTTTTAAACTTTGCGACTTGCGGATAGATGTCTACGGGTATGCGGTGTCGACGAAGCTGGCGGGCCAGATGGAAGGCGTGCTCGAGCGATGCCGCATCCATGCTGAGCAGGAGCACGCTGATGTCCCATTGGAGGTGGTTTGGGAAGAGGTCAAGCGTTTCGAGGGCGTCGTAGATGCGTTCGGCGCCGAAGGAGATGCCTACCCCCGGCAGATTGGGCAATCCAAACACGCCGGTGAGATCGTCGTAGCGTCCACCTCCTCCGATGCTGCCGAGCTGCACCCCAGTGGGCACGACTTCGACGATAAAGCCCGTATAGTAGTTTAAACCGCGCGCCAGAGTAAAGTCGAACACTGCGTTGGGGGGCAGCCGCTGCTCGTCGAAATACGGCAATAGTGCGCGGAGCTCTTCAACACCCTGACCGCCGATGGCGGAGACCTTGAGCTTGTCGGCAAGGATGTGGATATCTTCGGTGAGGAGGAGATCGAAGATGGTCTCTATTTGCTGGGAGGTGAAGCCCTTGTTGGACAGCTCGTGACGGACACCTTCGGTGCCGATCTTGTCGAGTTTGTCGATCGCGATAGTCATCTCTTGCCAGCGGTCTTGTACTTGGGCGATTTCGGCGATGCCTTCGAGGATTTTGCGGTTGTTGATGCGGATGCGTACGTCGAGTTGGAGCTGGCGGAAGACTTCGGCGTAGATTTCGATGAGCTCGGCTTCGCTGGCGGAGGAGATGGGGCCGACGACATCGGCGTCGCATTGGTAGAATTCCTGATAGCGCCCCTTTTGCGGGCGGTCGGCACGCCAAACGGGCTGAATCTGGTAGCGCTTAAAGGGGAATTGGAGCTGGTGTCGGTGTTGGACGACATAGCGGGCAAAGGGCACGGTGAGGTCGTAGCGAAGGGCGCGCCGTGCAATCCATGGAATCATGGCGCGATAATCCCGCTGCTGCAGGATTTCATCGGGTACTTTGGCGAGAAAATCGCCGTTGTTGAGCACTTTAAAAATCAGGCGATCGCCTTCTTCGCCGTACTTGCCCGTCAGGGTTTCGAGCTTTTCCATGGCAGGCGTCTCGAGGGGGCGGAAGCCGTACAGTTCAAACACGCCGCGGATGGTGTCAAAGATGTATCGGCGTCGCACTACCTGCTCGGGGTGGTAGTCGCGCGTTCCCTTTAATGTCGAGGCCTGGATCTGCATAGGTGTGCAATTAGTGAATGACTGGTGAAAATTGACGCAGGAACCTCAGGTCGTTTTCGAAAAACAGGCGGATGTCGTCGATTTTATACTTCAGCATGGCCTGGCGTTCGATGCCCATGCCAAAGGCAAACCCCGTGTACCTGTTGGGATCGATGCCGCAGTTGTCGAGCACGGCGGGGTCGACCATGCCACAGCCGAGGATTTCGAGCCAGCCCGTGCCCTTGGTGATGCGGTGATCGGCTTCCGTCTCAAGGCCCCAATACACGTCCATCTCTGCACTGGGTTCTGTAAAGGGAAAATACGAAGGGCGAAAGCGTATTTGCACATCGGGACCGTACATGCGACGTGCAAAATACCACAGCGTTTGCTTTAGATCAGCCATGGAGACGTTTTCGGCGATGTACAGCCCTTCTACTTGATGGAATTGACAGTGCGAGCGCGCCGAAATCGTTTCGTTGCGGTACACGCGCCCGGGTGCAATGATGCGGATGGGTGGCTTTTGACGCTCCATCAC
>JALWKB010000243.1 GCA_026996805.1 Saprospiraceae bacterium
AACAATTTTATACTGTGCATTATCCCACACTTCCTTCAAGACTGATTTCGAGGAGTTTTCGCGCCTCTGCGGCAAATTCCATCGGTAGCTGTTGAAGTACCTCTCGAGCATAGCCGTTGACGATGAGACGTACAGCCTCTTCTTCGTCCAAGCCCCGCTGTTGGAGATAGAAGATTTGCTCGTCGGCAATCTTCGAAGTGGTGGCTTCGTGCTCTACCACAGAGCTGCTGTTGTGCACATCGATATAGGGAAAGGTATGGGCTCCGCATTTATCCGTCAGTAGGAGCGAGTCGCATTGGCTAAAGTTTCGGCTATGGACAGCGTTTTTGGCTATGCTGACCATGCCGCGATAGGTATTTTGACTTCTACCCGCCGAGATGCCCTTGCTGATGACCAAACTCTTGGTGTGCTTACCCAAGTGAATCATCTTGGTACCCGTATCGGCCTGCTGGCGATTGTTGGTCAGGGCGACGGAATAAAACTCCGCCTGGGAGTAATCACCCTTCAAAATCGTGCTGGGATACTTCCACGTGATGGCTGATCCCGTCTCCACCTGCGTCCACGACAGCTTGGAGCGATCGCCTAAGCAAATGCCGCGTTTCGTCACAAAATTGAAAATACCACCTTTGCCCTCTTCGTCACCGGGATACCAGTTTTGCACCGTGCTGTACTTCACTTCTGCATCTTTGTGGACGATGATCTCCACCACCGCGGCATGGAGTTGATTTTCGTCACGCATCGGCGCCGTGCAGCCCTCTAAGTAGCTGACATACGAACCTTCGTCGGCAATGATGAGGGTACGCTCAAACTGCCCCAGCCCCTTGGTGTTGATGCGAAAATAGGTAGACAATTCCATCGGACAACGCACGCCCGGCGGTATGTACACAAATGAACCGTCACTAAAGACGGCCGAATTCAGCGCCGCATAAAAGTTGTCGTGAATGGGCACCACACTGCCGAGATACTTCTTGACCAAATCCGGATGCTCCTGCACAGCCTCCGATATCGAACAAAAGATGATGCCGAGCTCCTGAAGCGTCTCCTTGTACGTCGTCATCACCGAGACGCTATCAAAGACAGCATCGACAGCAACACCCGCCAATCGCTTTTGCTCCTCCAAGGGGATACCCAACTTGTTGAAGGTCTCGATCAGCTTGGGATCAACCTCATCCAGACTCTTATATCGCGGCTTCTTCTTGGGCTCAGCATAGTACGAATACGATTGAAAATCTATGGGCGGTATGTCCAGATGGGCCCAATTGGGCTGTTCCATCTGCTTCCACGTGCGATAGGCCTTCAAGCGAAATTCCAACAACCACTCCGGCTCGTTCTTCTTCCGAGATATATAGCGAATCTTCTCCTCATCCAGCCCCGGCGGAACGACATCCATCTCAATGTCGGTCACAAAACCGTGCTCGTATTCGCGCGAAGTATATTCCTGAATGATCTTGTCGGAATCATTCATAATCGTGAAATTTAGAATAATTCTAAATTAGAACGAAGAGCGCTGTACAATGTTTACCCCATAAAGCGTTTTTTCACCCGTCAAAATACCCACTATTGCAGTAAGCACACACCTGCTCAATACTTCCCATTTCGCAAAGCTCCCTCTTCTCCACTTCTGCAAGATAAAACACCACGGTGAAGGGGCTAGAAACAAACACATAGAGATTTTTGTTATATATTGCGTTTTAATTATCAACACTTTTTAGATTCATGGGTATAAAATGGTACGCGCTCTTGTGTGGAATCACTGTGCTGGTGGGCTCAATGAGCGGACAGCGTTTGGATCAACTGGAATCTCAAAGGGAGCGATTGCTCCGCGAAATCGATCAAGTGGAGGCATTTTTATACAAGACCTCAACCAACATCGACCAGATGCATGCACAGCTGCAGGCTTTGGATCTGCAAATAAAACAGCGCAGGCAATTGCTTACCGTACTCGATCGCGAGCGCAGGGCTCTGCGACAGCACATACAAATCCTAACGGACTCCATCGCCCACATCGAACACAATTTGGCAAAAGTCAACCGACAGTACCGCTTTTTCTTGCGCAAGGCCTACATCCATCGCATGACACGTCACCCTTATGCACTGTTGACGGCATCGGAAAAGCAACAACACGATGCGTATGCACGACTCTTTTTAGCACGCAGTCACAGCAAATTGCGCAATACGCGCCATGAGCTAATGCTTTGGAAACGGCAACTGAGTCTCCAGCGCGACTCTGTCCATGCACTCTTGACCAAAACAGACAGTCTGGTACAGCTCACTGAAGCACAGAAAGACTTGCTGGAGCGCGACCTTCAGAGAAGGCAGCATCTACTGCAGCAATTGCAAGAACGACGCGAAGAGCTCGATCGACAGTTAAAACAGCACCGCCGACGAGTGCGCCAGATCAACGATCTCATCGTGCGCACCATCACCGAACAACTCAACGATCAAACCTCAGCAGAGGATCATCGCCTCCGAATAGGTGAGACGCCTGCATTCGTCGAGGGACAAATGCCATGGCCCGTTGAGGGCGTGATTATTTCCCGATTCGGACGCCAGCCCCATCCCAGTTTAAAAGGCATCTACACGACCAACAACGGCATCGATATACGCACTGGCCCCGGTGCAGTCGTGCGCAGTGTAAGCGATGGCACGGTCACGCGTGTAGTAGCCATGCCCAACTACGGCTACATAGTACTCGTACGGTCGGGCACCTATCACGCTGTATATGGCAAACTAGCCGAACATTACGTCGAGGAAGGATCGTCGATCACACGCGGTCAACCCGTGGGGCGGCTACATGCAGATGGCAAGCACAGTGGAATCCTACATTTCGAATGGTGGAAGGGAAAGACCAAACTCAATCCGGAAAGGTGGTTGGCACCGCAATAAAATAAAAAGGAGGAGTGGCAAAACCCACCGCCACTCCTCCACCTATTGAACGATGCTTGGTGGATATTACTTCAACGTGCCCTTAATGGTCTTTATTATTTCCGTGATCGTCTTTTGCTCGATTTTGTAATCTTTTCTGCAACTCTGCGGTAATCGGCGTGCCACCCAGACCGCCGTCATCATGGCCAATGGCATGCATAAACTCGACGGCAAGGTCGTAGTTTTCGCCGATGACCTGGCCTTTGTACTTCTTGGTCTCTGCGATGATGGGTACACCTCCTTTGTTGACTTCTTTGTGGCAGGTGGCACAGGTGATGGGACCGTGCTTGCCATCGGGATTGAGTGAAGCGGCTTGCTCATACGTCGTCACATCGACATCGGGGGTGACGGGATACAGGCCGTGGATCGACTGATGGCAAGCCTGGCAGGCCAATCCCGCGTGTCCTTTCGAGTACCGCATGAGGGAGTATTTGCCGGGTTGATTGATGGGGAATGCCACGCCTCCCTGGCTTTCGACGAAAGGCGGTCGGTGACAGTCGGCACAATGTGGCTCACCCGGACTCAGCCAGTAATCGCGTCCGTGGGTTGCTGCTTCGTAAGGGGCAGCAAAGCCTCCTTGATCCTCATACTTATCCGCATCGTTGGGATTGGCACTGAGCAGCTTGACGTTGACATCGCCATCGGCATCCTTTTCGACGACGGGCTGGCCGTCTTTTGTAGCGATGACAGCAATGGGTGCGGTCTGACGCCCATCTGCTGCCGAAAGCCATGCATGCAGCGTCGCACCAGTGTCGTGCCCTTTGTCGTCGAGTTTGACCTTTGGATCGAGCTCTTCCTTGAGCCTTTCGACCGTCCAACCGATGGCTTTGGCGATATCTTCAAACGAATCATCGCGCACGGTACTCTCTGCCGGTGGATCAAAGGCCTTTTGGGGCGGTAGATTGTCGAGCTTGTACAGCTCGCGCGACACCTGATTGTGGCAGTTGGTGCACCACAGCCCTTTAAACTCGCCGTTTTCCATGGCTACGTTTTCCAACAACCACTTGCCGATGGCATTGAGACCGTCGACGCGGCTGCGCAGATCTTTGTCCTTATGCGGATTGGAGTGCACATCTCTGCCGACATAGCAGCCGCCAGCAGCGTCGCGGTTGTCGGCATCTGCGTAGGCGTTTTTACCGTCCGCTGTGATGGGATATCCCTCCATGTTGCGATCGAAGCGATGGGCGGGATGGCATCCCTGACAGGCACCCGACCTACCCTTGCTGTCGGGCATCGGACGCACGCGCTGATGCGACAAGTGTATGGCTTCTGTCAGCGGAGGAATGAGGGTGCCGTCTTCTGGGGTGTTGGGATTGGTGGGATCCAACACATCGATGGGCTTGCCATCGGGAAGACCTAAATCGATGCGATGGGCATCGTGTACTTCTACTCGGCCGTCGACGTGTCGCACGACTGCACTGGCCAACACGCCAATGACGTTGTCGGCATGGCACTTCTGACAGAGTACCGACCCCCGCCCCAAGCGGTTGGACGAAGCCTCGGGATTGTAGTTTGCTGTAAAGGTCGTCCCGTGTTTTTTGTCGTGGAGGAACAACATGCTCAGTGCCGTGCCTTTGAGTTGGGCATACCAGTCAGAGGCTCCGATATCTTTCCAGTAGGCAATTTCCTTTTGCACTTTTTCCCAGATCTCAGGGTGATTTTCGTGGGCATTTTGTGTGCCGTGGCAGTTATAACAATTGGGCACATCGATGGGCTCGGTACCCGTATAGCTCACCGGTGTGCCATCGGGATTGAGAATGGGCTCATCCGTATCGGCATCGACCAAGGTGACGCGGGCGATTTGGAAGGGCTGAATGTCCTTTTCGGTCAGCTTCTTCATATCGCGACCTCCAACATCGCTGTCGTGGAAGGGCGTGAGCGGCAAGCCCAGTGCTTCCCAAATGCCCGGATTGGTCAGTACAATGGGCACGTTGTCGAGCACGGGCGATTTCGTAAAGACGACCGTGCCTTTGTGCCCTGCATTTTTCAGATACCCCGACATCTTTTGACCGCTCGGACCGGCATCTTGGGGCACTTGAAGTTTGGGGCCACCCACGGCTAATTTCTTCGCATCTTCGGAAGTGCCCTCTGGGTTGCTCCCCTCTAAATCCTTGTAGACGTAGAGGTGATTCCAGTAGGCATTGGCGACGTTTTCGCCGGGTTCGTCCGCATTGCCATCGCGATCGATGTCGTAATCGGCATTCCAGTACACCAGCTTGTTGCCTTCGGAGTACGAGTTGTCGTCAAAGGAGTACTTCAATCGGTAGCGCTTGCCGGTCTCCTTGTCGATCAGTACGGTGGGGTCTTCTGGATCGTACGCATCCATCAACTGGGGCTTCTTTCCGTCTTTGCCAACTTTGACTACCTGGGCCTGAATGCTGTTGTAAGGGGGAAGTACACAGCAGTACTCAAAGTCGAATCCCGTGCAATGCATGCCGAGCTCGTAATTGATGAAGATACGAAACTCATCCATCTGTGCCACGCGCTCCGCCTTCTTGCACTGGGAAAGACCAATGACCAGTGTGGTCATGCCGAGGAACATGGTCAGCCGTTTCATATCTCATAAAAGTTTGGTGAGTCCGTACGCCTTCAGCGCGCAATATATGAAAATATTTTTATGTAACAAGCCCTCTATGTCAATTTTTTTGCCCTCGGTAAACACACCCTCCCAAAACCAACCATTTTATACGCCCATAACTCCCCGATCGAAATGCGGCCCTCTTGATCAACACTATATCAGAGGTATAAAATGGCTGTCGCACCATTTTATACCACAACAACTAACAAGCAAGGGAAGATGGTAAAGCCGCTGGTTTAGAGAGCAAGGAGGTGTCGCAGAGTGTCGGCCTTTTGCATCACTGCTTCGTAGCCCGCCGCAAAGCGCGCTTCCATCTCTTGAAAGCTAAACTTGTTAAATCGCGCAAACTCCTCGCTTTCGATGACCAGATCCGCCTCGTAGTAGTCGACGGCGATGTTGTTGATTACGGCGATGTCGAAGACACGTGCAGCTACCGACCACAAATTGGAATACGGTCGCTCGCTCTGCACCAAGGGCATCAGGTTGACAGCGATGACCCTGTCGACAAGCGGTCGCAAGGGACGAACGGGTAGATTCATCCGCAACCCTCCGTCGACGTAATCGTACTCCCCGATGCGCACTACTTTAAACAGCATGGGTATACTCGATGAGGCCACAACCGGCTCGTGCAGCGGACCTTCGGAAAAGACACGCACGCGCCCCGTCTGAAGATTGACCGTGGTGACGAAAAACGGACGCGTGAGGTCTTCGAAGCGCTCCTTGGCGTATTTTTTCAATAGCTGTCGCAGGTAGCTGTGCGTCAGCAGACCCACGCCCTTTAATGACGGACGCACCACATCGAGCACTTTGCTCTCTTTGACGATATCAAAGATTTCGTCCGGGCTCAACCCCGACAGGTACAGTGCTCCTGCGATCGATCCCGCGCTGGTGCCAGATACCACGTCAAAATGGACGCCCAACTCCTCAAATGCCTTGAGAGCACCCAGATGAATAACACCGCGGGCTGCCCCTCCTCCTAATGCCAAACCTACTTTCATCGCGCGTATCTATTGACGCCATATCAACGTTGTATACCGTAGACGCGTATATCGTTTGACCTGCATTTTGTAGCTTTGTCGACCTTTAAAAAATTATCTATGCTTGAGGCGCGCATCGATGCACTCGTAGCCCTTGGTCAATGGATCGCCCACCACCCGCCCGAACTGGAAGAAAGCGTTCGGCGTGCCTCGCAAAAAAATCCGTGGTTTACGCCGCGTGAAATACGGCGTGCACTTACACACATTCGCCAATACTATCTCCACCCCGACAAAATCCATCTATGGCTTCAGCGCTATCCCGATCTGGGAAGTACCGATCACACGCTTGGGCTCGTCTTAGCGGGCAACATTCCCCTTGTGGGATTCCACGATTGGCTGTGTGGGTTTGTTGCGGGCTATTCCATGCAGGTCAAGCTGTCTTCAAAAGATGATGTGCTCATTCCCACCTTAGTCAACGCACTTTACGCCCTTTCTCCCCGTGCTCCACTGCCCAAAACCCACTGGGTAGAGCGTTTAAGACATTTTGACGCGATCATCGCTACGGGCAGTGCTTCATCGCATGTGTACTTTCGGCATTATTTCAAAGACTACCCGCACATCCTTCGCCACAACCGCAATAGCGTGGCCATCTTGAGCGGAAATGAATCGGATGAAGAAGTCTTAGCCCTCGGCGAAGACATCTACGCCTACTACGGCATGGGTTGTCGTAGCGTGTCCAAGCTGTACATCCCCTCAAAAGTCAAGTTAGAGCCCTATTTAGCCCTTTGGGATGAACATTTCGGCTATGTGATGGACCATCCCGGGTATTTGCACAACTATCAGTACAATGTCGCTCTGGCACAGTTGAGCGGTCGTGCTCATCTGCGGTCGGACACGCTGTTGGTCATCGAAGAGACTTCTCTTGCCTCGCGCATTGCATCGCTGCACTATGAGCGCTACGAGCGGACTGAGGATTTGCCAGCTATGCTCACCCCTCATCGCGACCACTTACAGCTCGTCGTCCTCTCCAAGGACATTGCGCTTGCATCTCTTGCTTGCCAAAAAGCTCCACCCGGCAAAGCTCAATACCCCGAATTGGGGGACTATGCCGATGGTGTCGATACACTTCGACACCTCATCGATTGGTATGCATTGCCTCGCCGATCCCAGCAAAAAGTGCAGCGAAGTGCCTAACTGCTCCCACTGTGTACTCATCGCCGATTGCGGTTCGACACGCTGCGACTGGGCAGTGGTCTCGCTCCCTTCTCAACAAGCGGACTTTTATGCCACGGAAGGCATCAATCCCCTCATGGTCAGCGATGCAGACTTCGACCTATGGCTCAAACATTTTATAGATAAACACATCGCGCATCGTGCACACCACATCGAGGGGGTTTACTTCTTTGGCGCCGGCTGTATCGAAGGCTCGGTACAGCGGACTGTCCAATCCCACCTTGCAAGGCATTTCCCCACTGCTCAGGTGCGCGTCGGATCCGATATTTTAGCCACGCGCTTTGCCGTCGACCCGCCGGGGCCGGCAATCATAGGCATCCTCGGCACTGGAGCCAATGCCTGTTATTACGATGGCCAGCAGGTACACATGCCCATCCCTTCCCTTGGCTACTTACTCGGCGACGAAGGCAGCGGAGCAGACCTCGGCAAAGCACTCTTGCAGCGCATCTTGCGGCACACGCTACCGTCCGAGCTCCTCCAGGACTTTTACAACAGCTATCCGCAGCGCCCAAGGCAAATCCTTCGGGAGCTCTATAGCCATCCAAAGCCCAATCGCCACTTAGCGCAGTACGCCCATTTCGTGTACCGCCACCGCGCACATCCCGCAGTCCGTCCCTGGCTCATCGAGCGCTTCCAGCTCTACGTCGAGTATCACCTGACGCCCATCAAGACGAGCTATGACGTACGCGACGTGTACCTCACAGGCGGCGTAGCGGCGCTGTTCTATGCAGAAATTGAAGAGGTATTCAATAGTGCGGGGTTCGTCTTGCGCGGCATTTGCGAGCGCCCCATCGAAGGGCTGGTACAATACGTACTGCGCCATAGAGCACTGAGTTGGTGAAAGCATCTGCAGCGAGGTGTGCATTTCAGGGCCTATGTGCCAACACCCGCTCGATCAACTCCAGATAGCTCCGCGCAATGCGCCGATGGGAAAAGTGCGCTTCGACGCGCTTTCGGCCGGCGATCCCAAAGGCGATGCGTTGCATGTGCGTCATGCGGATGACGTCCTCCATTGCTTTTTGCAAGGCGGTACTGTCGCGTGGATGCACCAAAAGGCCCGTCTTACCGTGTTCGACGGCCTGGCGGCATCCCGGCACATCGGTAGCGAGCACCATACGCCCCTTCGCCATGGCTTCCAGTACAGTGCGCGGCATGCCCTCCCTCCACGAAGGAGCTACTACCACATGGGCCTTCCGTATGAGTGGCTCCACATCGGATACAAAGCCCAAATAATGACATCGCGGATGGGCACTCCACTCCTCTATGGCAGCACCTGAGACCGAACGCCCGGAGTTTGGTCGATCTCCCGCCAGGTAAAATTCCACATCGCGATGCGCAGCAACGATACGCCGCGAAGCTTCCAAGAATTCTACTACCCCTTTTTCCTTCAACAATCGCGACAAAAGCAAAAAACGCAAGGGCGGCACGGAGCTGAGAGGCTCATAGCGCCATTTGTCTACATCGATCCCCGAACCGGGTATGATCTGGGACTTTTCGGATTCGACGATGGCGTTTGTCACAAAATACGCTCTGTCGTCGGCGTTGTGGAACACCGCCACCGCTGTATGACGCAATGCCCGTCGATAGAGGCTTGTAAAAAAGCGTCGGCGGAACCCGGCACGCAAAAAAACGCTGCCAATGCCCGTCATCGTCGTAATGGTGGGAATGCCCAATCGCCGGGCTACCATGTTGCCGAAGATGTTGGCCTTGGCCGTATAGAGCAACAACAGCGCTGGGCGCTCTCGCCGCAGATTGCGATACAATTCACTCAGGAGCATTATATCTCGCAGACCGTGCATTTGCGAAGGCACAAACCACCGTAGAGGAATAAAAGGCACGCCGTGGGCCGTCACCTCGTCGGCATAATCATCAGGGGCTGCCAAGGTACAGACCTCGTACCCAGCGTGCTGTAGATCACGCGCCAGCTGTAGCCGGAAATTGTATACATTCCACGCCGTATTGGTGATGATGCCGATTTTGGGGCGACTACACATGGGATGCGTTCCTACTGGCTGGCCCTCGTCCGCGCTCCTGCAATTTCATGCGCTTAAACATCCGATGACTTCATGCGCGATTCTCCATTTCGGACGAGACATCGACCTGTCTTTCGTATTGTACACATGTATTTTCCGTCTGTTGTATGATGAAAAACCCGTCTTCGCCCTGTTTTTGGTACAAGGGCATGAGAATATACCCACTTACTGGAGCCGTGACGGGTCCGTCCTTGTTGATGCCTAAGATTTCGCCTTTGACGACTCGGTGAAAGTTGAGGTAGCCGGGATACATGCGGAATTGATCATCTTCCGTGATGCGGTAGACATAGGCCAGACGGGTCATGCGCGGCAAGTTGCGCGAGTACTCCTTGAGCACGCGGTCGTGGAGGCCTTCCACATCGTGGGGTTTGACGGCCCCAATAGCACGCATCGTGGCAATAATGCCCGAAATGGCAATGTTGACCGCAAAGGGATCTTGATGCTGACCCGCCTCGAGTGCAAAAGAGGTGATATTCATGCCGTAGTGCTCCTTGTTGAAAAAGTGCAAGGTCGTACCCTGAATGCCTTCGAGCATTCCGCGCACGATCGGCACGTGTAGCGAACAAGCAATGCGTATGGCTTCTTCGTCTTCCGGCACAATGGCAAAGATGCCCCCCGATACCGTCGTCGTGTGAATATCCATAAAGACGATCTTTTCGGGGCGATATTTTGCTACAAGTCGGTTGATTTCCTGTAGCAAGGCGAGCATTTCGCGGTCTTCTACGGCATATTCTCGATGGGCGCCGCTCTTCAAGCGAAGGATGTTTTCGCGCTGAAATTGACGGTTGAGATCTTTGTTGATAAAACGCGACTGCGCGGTGAGCGCAGCCATGTTGCCGATCAGTCCGACAAATTGACCCGCATAGCGAAAAGTCGGATTGCCCAACGGCTCCACCTCCAACATCTTGAGCACCTCCCGGATGGCCAACACTCCCGCTGGCTCATTGCCGTGCATGCCCCCCACACAGATGAACAGCGGCCCTTTGCGCTTCCCCTCATAAATCCCAATGACCCGACTCTGTATTTCTCCTACGCGCAACTTTTTCATCCCGTCTACACTCTTGCGTTCGCCTCGTCGCGAATAATTCGAGCAAAGATATTAAACTCATTTCACACGTTTTGCGTTTTGTAAACAGGTCTTTTTTCCATAGCCAATTCGTAGATTACCGACATGCTGCGATATTCCAGATTGCTCGCTCTGCCCTTCATCCTTGCTCTGCTGTATTTGCTCTATCTGTTGTTTGTCCTCGAAAGAGACGAATACTCGATTTGGCTCATCCCCGTCGTGGTCATTTTGACGGTCATTTTTATCTTCGCTCCTCAAATTGAATGGTGGGCCAGCAAGCGATTTCCCATCCGCATCAGCCCCTTCCTCCAAAAGCTCTTCCTCCAATACTCGGATCACTACCGCAACATGAGCGAAGAGGAGCGCGAGCGATTCGACAAGCGCCTCTGGCTCGCCATGCGCCACAAAGATTGGATCGGTATGAAAACCGGCCCCGTTGGCGAAGACATCAAAGCCATCGTCATGGCTCCTTGGGTGTTGATGACCTTTCACCAAGACGATTACCTGCCTTCCCATTACGAGCGCATCGTCTTGTACAAACACCCCTTCCCCTCCCCACGGTATACCCAATGGCACAGCTGCGAAACCCATCACGAAGATGGCGTGCTGATCTTCTCCATCGAACAACTACTGCCTTCGTTTACCCAACCCTACAAGTTCTACAACATCGCCTTACACGAATGGGCAGGAGTCTATTTGCAACAGCAGAATTCCGATCAATTACCCTCCTGGAATTGGGAAGAACTCAACCTCCTCTCCCCTTACGGCAAAGAAGAAATCGAAGCATGGCTGGGACTTCCCGTAGAAGACCTCCGACAAGTGGCCATCCACCACTTTTTTACGTTTCCCTCCAAGATGCGCCAATACTTCCCCGACCGATACGAAGATTTCCGTACTTTTTTCGGTATAAAATCGTAAAATCGATATAAGACCCAATCAAGCATGCATTCCAATACCTCCTTACCCGTTTGCTTGGCATATACCCCAGAAATGGATCCCCATCTCATCCATCAGATCTATTTGCGAGCAGTGCAATTTCCGGGGCCCATCATCTTTTACGAAGGCAACTCCGTCAGCGTACCGCAGGATAACGGCTTTTTTCGTTGGTCAGACTTCTTCTTCCATTGCCCTGCCATACGTAAGCAAATGGGATTGTTCGAGAAAAGGGATCTCCTCATCGTACTCACCAGCCTCCAAAACGAACACAACTGGTTGACCAGTCCCGACCCCAACGGATTACCCAACGCCTTCGTCTACATCCCTCCAAACTATGACGAGCAGCAAAGGCTACTCCTCGGCCTTCATCAAGTGGCGAAAGTCATCCTTCAATACCTGTTCCTGCAGCGGGGAGCGGCTTTCGACACCTTGCCCATCCATTCACCTGCAGAGGGATGCATCTTCGATTTCATACCAAAATTGCAAAACGCCATCGACAATATACCCTACCAAACGCTCTGTACAAAATGCTACCAGCAATCTCGTGCAAGCCAGATCGACCTCTACACCTTCCAACTCAACAAAATCTGGGGGTATGTCCACTCCATCCACCGGGAGGAATTACTCATCAAGCGTTACCAGTACGAACTACCCTATCCCATTTCGGTACGGCTCAACAAATGGCGCAATAGTACCTCCTACCAGCGCGAAATGCTCTATTTGATCGACTTTTTTGACAGTATGGTGCGCACATGGACCCTCATTGCTCTAAGTGTCTTTTTCGACAACGAACAGCGCAAGTTGATCCTCCAGCATTATTTTAACAACGACAAGCCCACCCTCGGCCGATGGACCAAACTCTTCACAGAACTACTGCACCTCCCGCCCCTCGAAGAAGGCAATCCCATCGCACAAATCCTCTCTCAACGCATCAGTAAGGCGCGACATACCTTGACAAAAGGAGACGCAGCCTCCGACGAGCAATGGAATACACATCTGTGGGATTTCGTCCGATTTCGCAACCGCTTTATCCATACATACCAACACGAACCCTTTTACGGCAAAGACGAGTACCTACCTGAAATCGAAATCCCCAACGGATTGCCGTTTTATCGCTCCTATCTCCGCAGGCATTATCCGACCTTCTCCACCCTGTACGGCTTTGTGGAATACACCTTAGAGCATCTCTATCTGATGTGGATAGACACGATAGGCTTTAGCGAAAACGGCGATGTACAAATCGATACGCTCTTACTCCATGGCGACAATCCCTACTACACGCGCAAGAGGATGAAGTACTCACCGCATAAGATATCCGGACTACTCCCCACTGTGTCGAAGAGCATTTACCTCTACTGCGCCGAAGGCAAGCACTATTGGCACAGCGTGTCGGAGTTTTTCAGACTCCAATACTGCAGTGTATGTTTTCATCCGAGATTGTTGCTGTGGGCATCCCCCCACGAATTTATCGACGCCGATGGACAGCTCGATCACCATTCGATGATCGTAGACAACTAAACCGAAAACCAGTAGTTAACCTTGACCACAAAGCTCCTGCCCTCGTTGTGGAGCTGAGCAAAGGGCGCATCGACGGGTGTGAAATAGTTGTCGATGTAGATGAGGTACATATCCGACATCGGAGCAAAGCGCCACTGTAGTCGGCTGTTGATACCCATAAACTCTTGCTGCTGGACAAATTGGAAGAGTGTGGTCCAGTACAGCTGGGTCGAAAAGCTGATTTCGATCCGCGCATTGACGGCTTGGATATCGCGACTGCCGTAGGGCTCCGGAAAGAGGAGGTGGTAATATTCGTAGCTCAAACCAAAAGCACCCCAGGGTTGAATCCTATAGCGGCTGCCGACCTTTATGGAGTATTTCTCGCCATTGTAAAACTGCCCAGCAGACACTTGCCCTTCTAAGCCCCACAGACGATAAGGCGATGTCTTAAACAGACCATTGGTAAAAAAGAATCCGTAGGGCCCCGGCTTTAGAGGTTCGCCTCCCGTAAACGAATACGGATAGAGCAGATCCACCCATTGGTACACCAGCTGAATTTCTCCTTCATCGCCTGAGCGCCACCGCGTAATAAAATTGAAGGAATGACGCCCTTCGTTTATGGTCCAATCGTAGAGCCACGCCCCACGCCACACGTACTCCAACTCGTAAGTGTTGACCAACGCAGACTGGGCATAGATGCGATATTGGATGAAGGTAAAATTTTGATTGTAGCCTACTCGTATAAAGGTGTCGCGCTCAGCATCGTAATGTAAGATCCTGCGACTAAACCCCATATCGGTAAAGTAGTTGACTCCCACTCTGGTCCAGCCGTGCACAATGCGCCAGTGGCGCGATCGGTGGATAAATCCCCATTTGTAAAAAGAGGTGTGGTCTGTATAGCCGTACTTAAAAGAGCGGTGGTATTCCAGCCAGGCTGTCCATTTGCCGTCATCGCTCTTGTAAAAGAGCTCGCCGCCGAGATCCCTTCCGTAATCAATACTGTCGGGGCGATAACCATCAAATCGCTGTCGATTGAGGAAGATACCGCGCACCCCCGACCGACTACCGAGCGTCTGGCGAAAGGTCACAGCCGTGTAGTTTTGGTAGAT
The DNA here is from genome assembly GCA_026996805.1 of Saprospiraceae bacterium. Lineage (GTDB taxonomy): Bacteria > Bacteroidota > Bacteroidia > Chitinophagales > Saprospiraceae > S141-43. Next base: position 14,355 of record JALWKB010000243.1, read on the forward strand.
ATCCTCATCGCTTTGCACATGCACATTCATCGCGCCGATGCGCAAGCGCGGGTGGACACTACCCGTCACACGCGCACCAAAGACGATGGGCACCGCACGACCGTTTTCAATACCGATGCGCCGCGAAAAAAACGGACGTATGGAAGGCGTTCCAAACGAGCTGAACAGGTCGCTGTTTTCCAAGAAAAATCCGCGCTTTTCGGGCAAGAAGATGCTAAAGCGCGTCAAATTGGTGACCAACTCATCGACCTCCACATTGGAAAAATCGGGATTGACCGTCGCATCCAAGTACAGTCCCTCCGTGAGCGCAAGCTTGACATCTCCCCCCGCAAGGCGCTTCCAGCTGCGCTGACCCTCTTCGTCTTTCTCTACCCCAACAGAGGCGTAAGGGATGAGCGCCATATTCAAACCCGGCTCGGGCAAGGGCTCCTCCCACACCAAAGCCCCCGTATACCCGAAGTCCAACCCCGTAAACTGCTCCGGCACCGGTGTCCACGTGTGGTATTCGTTGCGGTGCATGTAATTGCGCTCGAAATTGACGCCCCATATGCGCGCCTGTCGATTGTAGCGCAGGCTCTTAAACGGTATAAACATCTCGGCTTCCCATGTAGAATCAGTGTGATGCACGGCCGAAAACCACTTGTTGTCCCAATTGTTGTCGACGGGATTAAACCCCCTCGAAGTGACGATGCCCTCCATCTGTGCACCACCTGCGTTGACCCCAAAGGCAAAACCATAGGTGCGCGAATTGTTGGGATCGAGCAACACTACGAAGCCGTCACTTTGCCAAAACTGACGATCCCTGCGCAGCGTCTGAATGATGGGGCGCAAACGCTGGTACATGCGTGCATGGATGAGCAAACCCTCCGCATTGTAGACCACGCGCACCTCTGTAGGCGGCTGCACATGCGGCCTCAATACCGGATCGTGCAGAAAAAAGTCATCCATCACCGGTGCTCTCGCCCAAAAGGGCTCCTCCATACGCCCATCCAGCACGTACCCCTCCGTTATTTTAAGAGGTGTAAAACGGTACTTCTGCTGAATTTCCTCTGGCGACAATACAAAATCCTGCGCCCCTACCGCAGTGATTCCCAAAAACCAGAAGGCGATCGTCCACTTCATCCGTCCACAACTTAGCAGATCCGCGATGCAAGTTACGGCAAAACTCGCTACGCGATTTCATCGCGTTTGGAAAATTCATTGCCCGCGATCAAGTACTGCCCGATGCGGCAATGGGCGCAGCGATGCGCCTCGCAATACGCCCTCCGCAAGTACAGCCATGCCTGCGTATCTAAAGCACTCTTTGGCTCAAGACCACAACGCCTCCAACCGCGGATAATTGTATTGTCTTCGGGGGGTAATGCCTCGAGAATTTCCATCGCCCGATCCCTCAAATCGTCCCGAGCATGGACCTCGGCATAAAAAAACAAAAAGGGCACCACCGTATTGATGAGTAAGAGATGCAGACTGCGCGGAGACAATCTCCCCATGTGTGACCTACGGGACTTACTACCAAAGCGATAGTGCTCGCGCCAATACGGCGACACGCGCAGGTCGAAGAGCCGTTTATATGCCCTGTAATCCCCAGCTTCTACTACCGAAGCCACCAGATGAGCATGGCGCGTGATAAAATCGACAAATTGCGCAATGCGCATCGTGGGAAAGTTGTGCGGCCGAAGGCGAAAAAATCTCCACCGCTGTCGCGAAAGCGGCACCAGTGCGTATTTTTTGCGCCAATGCGCAAAGCGAAAGTGCAAGTCCCGCATATAGCTGTCTTGCTCATCGATTTCTGCTAAAAATCCCGCCACACCGAAGAACATCGCCTCCACGTCCAACCGTTCGGTGCGATGCCGCTGTACAATGCGATACGGAAGCCGCATGGCCAGCTCCTCAAAGGCGTCGTTGTTGACCCCAAAACCAAAATTGCGCAACAAGATCACGTACAGCGCCTGCTCGAGATCTTTATCCAGCCGCTCCCACACCTCCGCAATGTGCTGGGACTTTTCCTCTAATCGCTCGACAACCATGCGATCCGTCCACGCCCGCAACTGCAGAGACGGCACCTGCCCCACAAGAGCAGCACAGGGCACCCAAGCCGTCGAACGCATCAACTGACCATAGCGCTCCAACATGCGCGCATCCACACGGTCCTTCAACTCCAGACATGGAATCCGCTCCCCTCCCCTCCGATAGATCGGCGCGTCTTCCTCCCACACCACGTGTAAGACGACACTGTCGTAGAGCGGATCCGCACTATGGCCATGGCGCAGCCAATCCGATGCCCGCAGATGAATCTCCACCGTGCCCGCCCACACCTGCTCTCCGATGCGCAGCTTGGCATTGAAAAAGTCCGGCCCCGCATGCTCGTTGTGCCGCCCCGCATCGATGAGCTCCAACGTCTGCCCATCGGTCGTACGCGCTCCCCGAACGTCCCAAAGCCCACGCATCCAGATAAAATGCAAGACATCTTCGTCAATATGCAAGCGCTCTCGACCCATGACGACCGCTCGATGTTCCCTACAGCGAAAATAGCAATTTTGTATGAAATCGCACACTATTATCCATCCACCGCGCACTATTTCATACATCTACCCTGCCTCCCTCCGATGTATTACGAAAATTTTATTAGCTTTGTGCATTATTCACTTCTCCAACTTTACAATCATGAAATCGACATTTGCCCTTCTACTATCAGTGTCTTTCCTTCTTCCTCCCCTTCCAACCCAGAGTCAAATCCTGCGAAACATTGCCCGACGCGTGCAGGAAAAGGTGGCTGAACAGCTGGAAGAAAAGATCTCCGAACGCATCGCCGAAGAGGTCACCAAAGCTACCATGCGACAGTTTGACAATTTTCTCGATAGCGCGCTCCACAGCGAATACGAAAGCCAACGCGATAGCGGCAATTTCACAGGCACCTTTGAGGAGTTCGTCCTCAAATCCAATCTCTACGACAGCCTGCCGCCCAGCTACGCTTTTGACTACCAGCTCGACATCACCCTCGTCGGCTATAACGGCGATACCAACGAAGTTGTCATGCTGCTCTCCCAAGACCAACCCATCATGGGCTACCTGCAAAAAGACCCTTCCAATGACCAACAAGGCCTGATGGTCACCGATGGCAACAACCTCTGGGTAGCGGGGTACAACCTCCAGGATAAAGAGGTCTACGTCATGTCCCTGCGCTGGGCTAAGGCCCTGCAAAACAACGTACCCGTCGTCGACGATACAAAGATTACCAAAACGGGTAAGACCAAGCGCATACTCGGCTACAAGACCTCCGAATGGCTCATCGAAGATTCCACCACCATCACCCGCGCCTTTATAGCAGAAGACTTCCCCGTCACATGGGAAAATATCTATGAGGCATTCTCTCGAGAGATCATGCCCGTCAGCCGCAGAGACAAGATGCCTAAAGGCATCGTCTTCGAATCCGTCACCCGCTCAAAAGAAACCGATGAAGTGTCCTCCTACACGACAACAGCCGTACGTAAAAAAGCATATGTCGTGCACAATGAGGAATACAGCCCCGTCACCACATTAGAGCGTGATTAGGACCTCAACCATTTTATACACCCCTTATAAACAACATTCTTTAGGAGCAAGACAGCGTGGCTCCATCCACTGCCACCTTCTTCAAATTAGTCAAAAACCCCTAATATCGCAGCGAAAAACGACGCGTTGACCATGTCTCGTGCGCTCTTTTTGGATCGCGATGGAGTGATCAACCGCCAGATCGACGGGCATTACATCCGACGGTGGGAGGAATGGGAATTTTTGCCCGGCCTGATGGAGGGGCTGGCTGCGCTACGACCCTACTTCGACTATGTCTTTGTGGTGACCAATCAGCAAGGCATGGCCAAAGGCCTGCTGCGTGCCGACGAGCTCCACCGGTTGCACTACCGCATGCGCAACGCAATGGCATCGAAGGGCATCACCATCGACCGCATCTACTTTTGCCCACATACCGAAGAGAGCCAACACCTGTGTAGAAAACCCTGGCCCGGAATGGCCCTATGGGCTTTGGCGGAATACCCCGACATCCATTTATCGCGGAGTGTGATGATAGGAGACAAGGAGAGCGATATGGATTTTGCCCGTCAGCTGCAGATGCCCGCCATCTGGTTTGGCCCCAATGTGCCGAGCGCGCTTCCCTCCCATGTTTTAGGAGCACTGCCCCACTGGCAAGCACCCCAGCTACAGGCGCTCATAGACGAGATACGCGCACTTTAACCCTCGCACTCTAAACGATTTCCTTCCGCAGGCGCGCCACGGGGATATTGAGCGACTCGCGGTATTTGGCAATGGTGCGCCGCGCTATGTTGTAACCGCGCTTTTGCAACTCTTCGCGCAATTTTTCATCCGAAAGGGGATTGCGCTTGTCCTCCTCGTCGATGAGCTTTTTCATGATCTGTTTGATCTCAAGAGTCGAAATCTCCTCCCCCTTTTGGTTGACGACCGACTCGGAGAAGAAATCCTTGAGCAATTTGGTGCCGTATTCCGTCTGCACGTATTTGCTATTGGCTACGCGAGAAATGGTGGATATGTCGAGACCCGTAAGCTCGGCAATGTCTTTGAGGATCATCGGCTTGATCTTGCTCTCATCGCCGGTGAGAAAGTAGTCTTTTTGGCTTTGCATGATGGCGTACATCGTCTTGTACAGCGTCTTTTGGCGCTGCTTCAACGCATCGATAAACCACTTAGCGCTGTCGATTTTAGACTTGACAAACATGATGGTCTCCTTGTCTTTCTTCGAGGCATTGCCGCGTTTTTTCTTGTCTTGGTATTGTTCGAGGAGGCGTTTAAACTTTTCGTTGATGCGCAACTCGGGCATATTGCGCGTATTGAGGCTGAGCTCGAGCTTGCCGTTGTTGTTGGTGACGATAAAATCGGGCACGATGTACATGGCGTAATCCCTTGAAGAGGACTTGATAAAGCCACTGGCGGGCTTGGGGTTGAGCTTGAGTATCTCGTCGATGGCCTCTTTGAGTTGCGCTTCGTCGATGTTTAGTTGTTTGAGCAGTCGATTGTAATGCTTTTTGGCAAAGGCGTTGAAATAGCGGTCGATGATGGTGTGGGCCAGCTGGAGTGCGGGCGGCGGGTTCTTCTGATTGCGCAACTTTTCGCGCAACTGTATGAGCAAGCATTCCCGCAAATCGCGCGCACCCACCCCCACTGGATCAAAGCGCTGGATGACCTTCAACATCTCCTCCACCTCCTCAGGCTCCACCTTGATACCAAGCGAAAAGAGAATGTCGTCGGCAATGGCATCGACATCCCTGCGCAAATACCCCGACTCGTCGATATTGCCTATAATGTGTTCGGCTATTATGCGCTTCTTCTCATCTTTGATGTCTTCCATGCCGAGCTGCTCCAACAAATACTCGTGAAAAGTCTTCTCCACCCGTATCGGTGGGGCCTTCGATTCCTCTTCATCCTCCCAATGCTCCGCATAATCGCGATAACTCACGGGGTCCTCCTCTACATAACTCTGAATAAATTCGTCGTCGATATCAAAGCTATCCTCCACATATTCAGCCTCCTCGTCTCCATCCTCTGTAGCCCGCTCCTCTTCTAACGGAAAGACATCCATCACCGAGAGCTCATCGTCACTCTCGTCCGTGCTTGCCTCCGATCCGTCCGCTATCTCCAAGGCCGGATTGCTCTCAATCTCCTCCTGTATCTTCTGATCCAATTGCGCTGTCGGCACCTGTAATAACTTGATGAGCTGTATCTGCTGCGGCGACAGCTTCTGCATCATCTTCTGTGTCAACTTCTGCTCTAACATAGACTACTGCACTTTTGCGTTTCGGTTTCCAGCGCAAAGATACGCGCTTTTTTATACATATTAAAAATTTTTTTAATGTTTATTTTATGCTCAATCAATATCAAACAATCCTCCGCGTGCAGGCGCAACCGCTCACCAGCAAAGACTCTCCTCATTTTATATAATAACATGGACACAAAATACAGTGTTCGACCCTCTACGGGTAGCTACTCCTCCTCATCGGTATAGACAATCTGAGCGGGGCTGTCGCCTTTTCCCCACAGTATGGCTACTTGCCCAAAGGAACGTGCTATGTGAAGGGCATCGTCCAAGGTGATCCCCACGATCAAAAAACTCTCTTCTCTCCAATCATTAGCTTGTCCAAGGGCGGGAAAATAGTGATACCCCTTGTGATCGAGCAAGGCGGCGAGCGCCTCGTTGCGACGCTGATTTTCTTCGGCGCTCAAGACTTTGGGCAGGGGATTGTGGGCCGTAATCAGTGCCCATCCTCGCTTGGAGCCGGGAAGTCCCTTCAAAAACGCATTTGGTGCATCTACTCGGATGCGATGCGCTCCGTCGTCCAGCCATACCGTGTACGTAGTGCGCTCAAACACTCGATGGTATCGCTCCCTTGCCTTCATCGATGGGCCTGGTTTGTCGACGTGAAAGTACGATATTTGACCCTTGATTACTCATCACATGAGGCGGCAAAAAATCATCTTATCTTGGAGTACAGGCAAAGACAGTGCCCTGTGTCTGTGTCGTCTGATGGAAGACCCCCGATGGGAGCTCGTCGGCTTGTGGACGACGTACAACGAGGCCAAGGCACGCACGGCCATCCACGGGGTGCGCCTACAAATACTCGACTTACAGGCCGAACGCCTCGGTCTACCTTGTATACAGACGCCCCTACCTGATCCGTGCACCAATGCGGAGTACGAACGGCGCGTGGGCCATGCGCTCCGACAAATACGACGCAAGGGCATACGACACATCGCCTTTGGCGACATCTTCCTCGAAGACGTGCGTGCCTACCGTGAGCGCCTCCTGCAGGCGTACCAGATGGAGGGGGTTTACATGCTTTGGGGACAAGACACGCGAGCGCTTTCCCGCGAAGTGTTGGATCGAGGCATACACGCTGTCGTCACCTGCGTCGATACAGCAGCTCTCCACGAGCGATTTGTGGGCAGGGATTACGACGATCGCTTTTTGTTGGAGCTGCCCGACGGAGTAGATCCCTGTGGAGAAAGGGGCGAATTTCACACCCTCGTCGTGGGGCATCCTCATTTTCACTCCGAAATCAAGTATCGACGAGGGAGGTTCCACCGAAGTGGGCGCTTTGTCTATCGCGATTTCATACCGCAATAAAACGGCATAAAAAAAAGCCGACCGTTCCCGATCGGCTCTTCGGTGGGCGATGAGAGATTCGAACTCCCGACCCCTTGGTTGTAAGCCAAGTGCTCTAAACCAACTGAGCTAATCGCCCAAAAGCGGATGCAAAATTACAATCTTCTTTGCATATATAGTAACGCACGAGAAATTTTTTTTGTTTACCACACGAGCAGATAGATTGGCCTCCCAAATCGATGTAATTTTACGCGCATGGAGCACAGTACGAGGGATGTAGACAGGGAGATTTGGCGGCTGGCCTTACCCAATATTGCGAGCAATCTCTCCGTGCCCATACTCAGCTCGGTTGATACAGCCCTGATGGGCTACTTAAGCCCACTGCACATTGCGGCGGTGGGTGCAGGTAGCATGGTGTTGGGCTTTTTGTACTGGAACTTCGGATTTTTGCGCATGAGTACCACAGGGCTCACGGCAAGGGCCTATGGTGCTTCTGATGCGTTTGAAATAGGTGCAACGCTCTGGAGGGGTTTGCTCCTCGGCCTCACCATTGCCGTGTTCATTTTAATCTTCCGACATACGCTTGCCCAATGGGCTTTTCGCTTCATGCATATCCAGGCGGATTTGCACCCTCACATAGAGCAGTACTTTTACATTCGCCTTTGGGCCGCTCCGGCTACCTTGAGCTTGTACGTGCTCTTCGGCTGGTTTTTTGGCCTTCAAAACGCCATTTATCCCCTGGTGCTCACCATAGCAGGCAATCTCATCAACATCGTCGTCAGCGCAATATTGGTCCTGTGGTGGGACATGGAGACGGCCGGTGTCGCCTGGGGCACGGTGGTTGCTCAGTATTTTTCGCTTGCCTTCGCGGCGATATTATCCTTAAAATACCGCCATTTTTACCCTCGCTTGCACCATCGGGCGCTGTACACTGTCCGCGGCCTGCACCATTTTATGCGCATCAATACCGATATCTTTTTACGCACGGCTTTGCTGACCTTTGTCTTTGCCTGGGTGCATCGATACGCATCGATGGTCAGTGCGCTGTATCTCGCAGCGACGGTCGTGATCATGCAGTTTCTCAACTGGATGAGTTTTGCTTTAGACGGTCTAGCCTACGCGGCTGAAAGTCTCGTAGGCAAATACGCCGGCGCACAGCATCGACAGCTGCTTCGACGGACTATCGGGCGTGTATTTCTGTGGTCGTTTGTCATGGCTGCCGGCTTTAGTCTGGTCTATGCGGGCTATTACGATGGCTTGCTCCATCTCTTTACGAAGGATGCCGCTTTGATCGGCATGCTCGAAGACTATCGCTATTGGGTGGCGGCCATGCCGCTTCTGGGTGTAGCTGCCTACGTGTGGGATGGGGTGTTTGTCGGATTGACGGCTTCGCGCGGAATGCTGTACACTATGCTATTTGCCACTATCGGATTTTTTGTCACGCTCCATCTCTACCAAGCGCGCATGCCTCAGGCGGCGCTGTGGCTCGCTCTTGGCGTCTTTCTCTGTCTGCGCGGGGTGTTTCAGACCATCTACTTTTACTTCAAGCGTTTGGCCCGGGTATAAAATTGTCGGTCTCAGGGGTTGGCTGACAAAGTCTATTGTCGGGCGTGTAGACCTCGATTTCAAGCGCTTTGGGCACTCTTTGTCTTTTTCGTTGTACGTGCTTTTGACTTTTTTGCTGGTTCGGGCAGGCCGAGAGCGTAGCGGAGGACTTCTTCCATGCGGTCGACGTAGATAAAACGGAGTCCTTTGATGTATTGGGGTTCGATTTCGGCGACGTGTTTTTCGTTTTCCTTGCTGAGGATGATTTCCTTGATGCCGGCGCGCTTGGCGGCGAGGATTTTTTCCTTGATGCCGCCGACGGGCAATACCTTGCCGCGGAGCGTGATTTCACCTGTCATGGCCAAATAGGGTTTGACGGGCTTGTTAATGGCCATAGAAGCCAAGGCTGTGAGCATAGTAATACCTGCCGACGGACCGTCTTTGGGAATGGCGCCTTCGGGCACGTGGAGGTGTATATCCTTGTCGTCGAAGAAATCTTCGCTGAGCCCGAGCATGTGCACATGGGCCTTGAGATAGCTCAAGGCAATCATGGCAGATTCTTTCATCACATCGCCGAGGTTGCCCGTGATGGTGAGCTTGCCCTTGCCCTTGGAGTAGCTCGCTTCGATAAAGAGGATGTCTCCTCCGGTACGCGTCCAGGCGAGTCCAATGGCCACTCCGGGCACTTTGGTGCGATCGTATTCGCTGGGGCTAAACACGGGAGCGCCGAGTATTTGACGCACGTCTTCGGGCGTAATGCTGACCTTGTACTCTTCGTTGAGAGCAACTTGGCGCGCTCGGTAGCGCATAATGGCGGCAATTTTTCGCTCCAGCTCGCGCACACCCGACTCCCGCGTATAGAAGGTGATGATGGTGCGCAAGGCGCGCTTGCCAATGCGCACTTGCGATGCTGTAAGACCGTGCTCTTTGAGCTGCTTGGGAATGAGGTGACGTCGGGCAATTTCGATTTTCTCCTCAGTAGTATAGCCGCTGATTTCGATGATTTCCATGCGGTCGAGGAGTGGCGCTTGGATGGTCGCCGTCGTATTGGCCGTGGCAATAAAGAGCACCCTCGACAGGTCGTATTCGATCTCAAGATAGTTGTCGTAAAAATGAGTGTTTTGCTCGGGATCCAACACCTCTAAAAGTGCCGAGGAGGGATCTCCGCGAAAGTCTTTGCCGATTTTGTCGATTTCGTCTAAGACAAATACGGGGTTGGACGATCCTGCGCGGCGTATGCCTTGGATGATGCGGCCGGGCATGGCTCCAATGTAGGTACGTCGGTGTCCGCGGATTTCGGCTTCGTCGTGCAATCCACCGAGGGACATGCGGACAAACTTCCGGCCTAAAGCGCGCGCAATCGAACGCCCCAACGAGGTCTTGCCCACCCCCGGAGGCCCCACTAAGCACAAGATGGGCGCCTTCATGTCGCCTTTAAGTTTGAGCACGGCGAGATGTTCGATAATGCGCTCTTTGACCTTCTCCAATCCGTAGTGGTCTTCATCGAGGATCTTGCGCACGCGCTCTAAGTCAAACTGATCGGGGGTGTATTCATTCCACGGTAGGCTGACCAGCAGCTCGAGGTAGTTGAGCAGAATGGAGTATTCCGCAACCTGCGGATTCATGCGTTGGAGCTTGTTGAGCTCGCGTTCGAAGTGCTCCTGCACTTCCTTGCTCCACTTTTTCTTGCTGGCTTTTTCCTTGAGCTTGGCTATTTCCTCATCGAGCGGCGTCTCGCCGAGCTCCTGCTGGATCTGCTTGAGCTGCTGCATCAAGAAATAGTGGCGCTGTTGCTTTTCGATATCTCCACGTGTCTTGCGTTCGATTTGCTTTTTGATGCGCAGCAGCTGCAATTCCTTCTCCAGTACGGAGATGAGTTTTTCGGTGCGCTGTATAAAATCGTCGATCTCGAGGATCTCCTGTTTGGTAGCTACATCGGTGACCAGCTCGGAAACCACAAAGTTGAAGAGTGCTACGGGCCCTTCGAGATTTTGCATTACCCCCGTGGCCTCCTTCGGGATGTGGGGCGCCTCTTGGATGTACTGCAAGGCCTTTTCCTCAACCAGCTGGAACATGGCCTTTAGGCGCATATCTTCGGCTGGAGGCACTGATCGCGGAAGCAATTCGATCGAGCCCAGAAGATATGGATCTTCCTTTTCGAGCGCTCTCAGTCGAAAGCGCCGCACACCCTGCACCATCGCAGCCTGATTGCCATCGGGTAGGTTGATGACCTTGAGAATCTGCGCTACGACACCGACGTCGTACAAATCCTCTCGGCCCGGATCTTCCACCTGCATATCCCGCTGCGTAATCACCCCTATCCAACGATCTGCCTTGTACGATATCTCAATGGCCTTTTTCGACTTTTCCCTACCGATGGTGATCGGCATGATGGCCCCGGGAAATAATACCGTATTGCGCAAAGCCACTAATGGCAAGCGCGTGGGTATCGTTCCATCTCGCTCCAGCGGATTTTCTATGTGCAATACTTCCGTCATTATTTCACTCTTGGACATCTCATGCGGTTTTTCGTCTACAATTTAATAAACACCACACAGACGCATAAAGTAGCGCAGCAACTCTGTACTTTTGGATGGCGGTCCAGCGGTGCTTTTTATGACATAGCATACATCACTACCCGGCAAGCATCGTACCATATGCGTCTTGTGTGCCACATTGATAGTGTAAAGATATTAATCGATTTACGCCAATCACTATATAAATTTTAGCTAATCAGCCTTACTTTACTAATTTTTTCACCTCAAAAGGGGGTTGTGGTATAATTTCTATTTAGATAGCAGCATAATCAGCTGAGCGCGCTACTGCTAATCTGTCAGCTCTTTTCTGCCAAAATCGCATCTTCCTGGGGCTGCACCGCCTCGTCGAGTAGGTCCACGTTGGTCTCAAAGCGCAGGTTGTCGATGATGAAATGCTGGCGTTGCGGCGTATTCTTGCCCATGAAATAGTTCATGAGCTGTTCGACATTGGTCTTATCGGCCAGGCGCACGGGCAAGAGGCGCATTTCTTTGCCAATGAATTGCTTAAACTCATCGGGTGAAATTTCGCCGAGGCCCTTAAAGCGCGTGATCTCGGGTTTGCCCTTGAGCTTCTGGACGGCCAATCGCTTTTCCGCTTCGTCGTAGCAGTAAAAGGTCTGCTGTTTGTCGCGTACGCGAAACAGCGGTGTCTGCAAGATGTAGAGATGCCCTTCCGAGACCAGTTCGGGGAAAAAGCGCAGGAAAAACGTCAACATCAGCAAGCGAATATGCATGCCATCGACATCGGCATCGGTGGCAATCACCACGCGATTGTACCGCAGGCCGTCCAGACCGTCTTCGATGTTGAGGGCGTGTTGGAGGAGGTTGAACTCTTCGTTTTGGTAGACGATTTTTTTCGACAATCCGTGGCAATTGAGGGGTTTGCCGCGGAGACTAAAGACGGCTTGCGTCTGTACATCGCGCGCTTTGGTGATGGAGCCGCTTGCCGAATCTCCTTCCGTAATGAAGAGCGTGGTCTGCTTGCGCAGCTCCTCGGGAGCGCGGGCATCGTTGTAGTGTATGCGGCAATCGCGGAGTTTTTTGTTGTGCAAGCTAGCCCGCTTGGCCCGCTGATTGGCCAACTTCCGAATGCCGGCGATTTCCTTGCGCTCGCGCTCCGACTGCTGGATGCGCTTGAGGAGTGCTTCGGCAGTCTGCGGATTGCGGTGCAGATAATTGTCGAGCTCTTCGACGATGAAATCCTGTATAAAACCCCGCAGCGATGGGCCGTTGGGGGCGATGGTCGTGGAACCGAGCTTGGTCTTCGTCTGCGACTCAAAGACGGGCTCTTCGATGCGTATACTGATGGCGCCGACAATGGCCGTGCGTACATCACGCGGATCGAAGTTTTTGTTGTAGTACTTGCGCACAGCCTTGACGATGGCCTCCTTAAAGGCCTGTAAGTGCGTCCCACCCTGCGTGGTGTGCTGTCCGTTGACAAAAGAATAGTACTGTTCGCCGTAGTGATTGGCATGGGTCATAGCCATCTCGATATCCTCTCCACGGAGGTGAATGATGGGATAGCGGATTTGTTCAGGATCCGTGCGCTTTTCGAGCAAATCGTACAGACCCCGCTTCGACACGATGAGCTTGCCGTTGAGCTTTAGCTTCAAGCCCGCATTGAGATAGGCATAATTCCACAGCTGATTTTCGACGATGTCGAGTTGGAATCGGAAATTGGGAAAGATCTCCGGATCGGGTGCGAAAAACACCTCCGTTCCATTGGGCTCGTCGGTAGCCCTCAGGCGATATTCGCGCACCAGCACGCCGCGACTAAATTCCGCCACCTTCTCCTTGCCATCCCGTATCGATCGCACGACAAATCGCTCCGAAAGTGCATTGACCGCCTTGGTGCCCACGCCGTTGAGTCCTACCGACTTCTTAAACGCACGCGAATCGTACTTGCCCCCGGTATTGATCTTCGACACACAGTCGATCACCTTCCCCAGGGGTATGCCCCGACCGTAATCGCGCACGCGCACACCCTCTGCTGTAATGTCCACTTCGATGAGTTTGCCATAGCCCATGACGTACTCATCCACCGCGTTGTCGATCACTTCCTTGAGCAAAATATAGATGCCATCATCGGGATGACTACCATCTCCCAATTTGCCGATGTACATGCCCGGCCGCAGTCGCATGTGCTCCCTCCAATCCAGCGACCGTATATGCTCTTCCGTATACTGCACCTCTCTGGTCATCGCCATGTGCACCAACAGTTTTATTACAAAATGATGAAATGCAAATATAAATATATTGCAAAAAACGACAATGTAACACTTCCGCCACGATTCTCCATGGGCCTCCATGCACGGAGCATCTATACCACACTGCCGTATTTTACATTACAACGCACCTCAGACGTCTTTTGACCTCAAAGACGCACGATTTTATACCTAAAATCACTCTCAAAGAATATACGCGTATGTGACCACCTATTGCATTCATTTTTATATCTTTGTAACTTGTACAGAGAATTTTTAATCCACCTTTCTTTTATGACAATTGCATTTGGTCTTCAGCGATTATCGCCCATCCACGTCCGAAGGGTGACGCAGTTTTTCGATTTTATTTCCTTGGGGCGTATGAAATGGTGGGCCAGTCTGAGCATGATGCTCGTAATCAATGGCCTACGTGCCCAGAACTTAGACATTTTGGAGCGCTTTAGTGATACCCTCCATGTGTGTGACACGGTAGAAATAAGTTACGTCTTTACCAACGGTTTTACTGAAGATTTACACGATGTGCTTATCGGGCTCCAGCTCCCTCCCGGTATCCACTATGTGCGAGGCAGTGTACGAGGCGCAGAAGAGCGCATGATGGGTGGCGAGGTGAGGTTTTTAAAATCGATGTTGGCGCAGGGGCGATCCGACTCCATTGTCCTGGGGGTAACAGCCGACTGTGAGGCAAAGGTTAAAGAAGGTCAAAAGTTTACCAACCGGCTGACGGTAACGCATCAGCTCGGCCAGACCAGTTTTGAGAGCAACCCGCCGTATTCCATCCGCACGGCATTTTTGATCATCAGCGCTGTGGAGCCATCGGATACGGCCATCACAGCCATGCACGAAGCTCGTCGACGCATCAGCATCACAAACACGCGCCTGGGAAGGCTGAAGAAATTCGTCCTCATCGACGAACACACACCCGCCGAAGTACGCATACCCATCGGGACCGTCCTCGAGCAGAGCCCCACACGCCTGCGCGTCCTCATCGACAGCAATGTATTTAAGACAATCGGCAACAGGGATGCCTATTTCGATTACGACGAGACTCTGGTGGTTGAAGAATTCCTCCGCCTGGATTCGTGCCACACGGGGACGATCACGTCAGACATACGCGTGCAGTGGGGCTGCAATGATGAAGTATGTCAGGAAGACCTCTTTACCAATGCCATTGTCGAGGTGCGCGAATACATCGAACGCGCCCAGCTACAATTGTCACTCGAAAAGAGCTATCCCCTTTGCCCTTGCCAGCCTGCAGAGCAAGTCCTGACAATTTGCAATGAAGGGGTATCAACAGCCACAGATGTAGAGCTGGTCTTAGAGGGATATCCCTTTCTCGAAAACGGCGTGCTCTCCAAATCGCTCTGGCTCGAATACGGTGGAGATCGCATCCCCCTGCCGGTCGACAAAGCGTTCAATCCAATCTGCGAGGATATCTACGAAGAGATTTACACAGTCTTGCCCGATATTCCGGGCGGGGAGTGCGTGGTCGTCCGCTTTTCTTACGCTCAGTGTAGCATGTTTGATAGTGTCCGCCTCCACGACCCCCACGATCTATCGATTACCGCTCGAGTGCGATACACTTCCCAGTGTTTCGAAACCGCTCAAGACTCCACCTATGTGCAAGCGCGCACCGCACTCAACTTGCGCGCGAATATCGTGGTATATCAGCCTTCTAAAAAGATCGAAGATGGAGAAATCGCCTATCTCCAATTTGATCTAATGACGCGTGGGCTGACGCGTTATACTTCCGGACAGTTGGGAATAGTCTACCATGTCCCCTGTGGTTTTGAGCCCTTGCCCGAGCAATTTCTCCTTGGAGGCCGCGTACCCGATAGAATCGATGTCGAAGGGGA
>JALWKB010000244.1 GCA_026996805.1 Saprospiraceae bacterium
ACCATGTACCGATCCCAGGCCGATGCGGCGTTTTTCCAGCGCCAGCGCAAAACCCTCTGTATGTGGCATTACCTCGATCCCGTCGACTCCCTCGAATGGACGCGCAACCTGATGATCGCCGCCTATCAAGACGGCAAACCCAATCCCTTTATCCTCGACTGTAGCCTCGCCAAACGCACCTATTGCGAGGATGTCGATATGAGTTGTATGACCCACACGCGCAAGCCCAACCACTACCAGCAACGCTACCCATCCACTATTTCATACACTCAGGGAATCCTCCACATCCAATTGCCCCACACCGCCCAGCTTTTACAGCTCGTCGTCTTCGATAGCGCAGGCAAAACGCTCATGAGTAAAGAGCTTCACTCCCCCGACAACACACATTACGCGTTGCCCTTAGCCCTTCCCTCGGGGGTCTATGTGGTCGCCGTACACATCAAGGGCTCCGGAGGTACATCGGAAGTGATGCGGCAGCGCGTGATCGTGCCTTAATGGCTTCTGACAAAAGGGGGCGTTATTGCTTTTTCTCTTTCTCCTTGGCTTGTTCTTCCAGACGACGAATGTCCTCTTCGGTATACTTCATACCCTTGGCGGGTAAAAAGCGTTGGAAGAACTGCACTCCTGCATCCGACAATACGTTGATGTGCGTCGGGCGATTGTCATCCATAAAGACGACAGCGCGACAGTTTGGATCCGTGTAGAGATCAGCTTCCTTGAGGATTGTTCCATTGGCCATAAACACCAGACGCGCTAATGGCCTACAGGTATCGGCAATCTGGCCGCGATCGGCATTGATGAGTTTGATAATATACGATGCGCTCTTGTCCGAAAAATTCATGCTCATCTGAATATCGTAGCCGATGACGTCTACCTCGTTGACATTGAGCAAAAGCCACTCCAAAGAGTCCTTCGGGTACATCCCAAGTTCGCCCTCACTTGAAGAACTCCCTTGCTTCTTGGGGTTCTGACATTGAAGAAAAGCCAGCGCCAACACAATGACATAGAAGCTACCCTTCATAAGGCATCAATCTTTGCTACAAAGATAGCTGTTCTGCCCGAGTCGTACCATGGGCTGCTGTGGCGGGGAGTATTTTTGGCTCAATAAAATCGTAGTGCACTGTGGTAGACAGCCATTTTTGGTATGGTGTTGTGTGATATAGCTAAGCTGTCCTACCATTTCATACATACGGAGGATGAAGCCGCCTTGGTGGCGGTGCTTGATGGAATTGCCGTCTTACGATAAACTATGTTCATATAAAAAGCGTTGCTATCGTATAGCATTCGAGCATAAAATCTTTGACAATCGTATAAAATCGTGAAGATGGCGAAGACACAGCCACCTGCATGGAAGCGAAAGCTCGTACGTTGGATATGGTGGGCCTACGGCATAGGTTTGCTGATCGTAGTACTCGTATTTACCCTCTTGCAATTTGACAATCTTCCGACCTTTGAAGACCTCGAAAATCCCAAGATCAATCAAGCATCGATCGTCTACAGTCGGGAGGGCAAGCCCATAGGAAAGTACTTTGTCGAAAATCGGGAGAGTGTGCGTTTTAAGGACCTCAACCCCATACTCGTGCAGGCCCTCATCGCAACGGAAGATAAGCGCTATTATACCCATTCGGGCATTGACTTTCTCGGTCTGGGGAGAGTGTTCTTCAAAACCCTCATACTCGGTCAGCGCAGTGCAGGCGGGGGAAGTACAATCGATCAGCAGCTGGCTAAACTCTTGTTCAAACGCCCCGATTTGAGGGGAAAGCCCGGCTGGTATCGCACACTTCAATTGGTGCGCACCAAGTTTAAAGAGTGGATCATCGCCGTCAAGCTCAATAAGCGCTATACCAAGGAGGAAATCCTCGCCATGTACCTCAACCAATTTGACT